>CASFZR010000074.1 GCA_949299185.1 uncultured Spirochaetales bacterium | reverse complement strand
CCTCTCAGAGAAGCGAATTTGATCTTAAGGAAGAAGTATTCAGTATCCCTGAAGCCATAGGCTTTCCTCCTGATGGTCTTGATCAGGTTATTCACGCCTTCCACCTTCCCAGATGAGATCGGGAACTTCGCATGGTAGACGATGCCCATCAGGTGCCTCTCTATCGTGCCGCAGAATGAGAGGAGCTCGGGGATGGCGCTCTGCCTTGCCAGCTTCATCCAGGACTTCATGCCCTTGTAGAGCTCCGTGATGCTCGTCACGCCATATGCCAGATTGAACTGCTCCAGCAGCAGGTAGCATACCGAGAGGTCCTCGTTGGCGGCAAGGATGTCATTCAACCTCCTCTCCTTGTACGGACTCCGGATCCTTTCTCCAGGCGGAAGCGGCCTGCCTTTGTCCAGATACATCTCATGGAGCCTGGCATTGTTCTCATGGGCTTTCCTGTCCAGCTCTCGGAGCGTATCCATCTTCGACAACAGAAGGTATCTCGAGTTCTTCAGGAGCGTGTATCCCTTCTCATCGCCGCTTTCCAGCATCTCGCGCTGCTTGCGCCTGCGGATGGCGGTGAGGACGGTGTCGTTGTACATCTTCACCAAGTGGAAATGGTCATAGACTATGCGTATCCCCGGCCATCTCTCCCTGAATGCCGAGTCATACTGTGCATTCATGTCCATCGATGCGGCCTTCACATGCCGCATCCATTCATCTCCCATACGGGCAAAGAAATGATACGCCTGCTCCTTCGACTTGCCCGCCTCAAGGAAGAGAACCCTCCCAGTCGCGAGATCCGTGACCACCGTAGCATACCTGTGCCCCTTGTGCAGCTTGAACTCATCGATGCCTATGTACTCGCATACAGGAGGGGCAACGCCATCCAGCATGGCTTTCAGGTTCGCCTTGTCGATCTCGTAGATCACGCTTGGATGCACCGATAGGGATCTAGCCGTTTCGCTTATCCCAGCCCCGCAGTTCAGCCTCGTGCGGATCCGCCTCCCCATGCGCCGCGTGATGCTGTGGCCGGGCTCCTTGAAGGCGATCTCCTGCATCTGGGTATGATTGCATCCTTCAGAAGAGCAGCAGTACCTGTCATATGCGACGATGATGATGTGCAGATGCCCCAAAAGGTCTATGTCATGCAGCCTCATGCTCCGCTTCCCATGCCTATGCATAGGGCTCCCGCAGACCGGGCACCTCTCAGGACCGGGAACCGTGCTGATCCCCATCGTCACGCAGATATCCTTCCCTGTCCTGGTCCTTACGAGTTCCGGTTCCTTCGTTACGCAGAAGCATGGCAACTCATGCTTTCTTCCTTGTTGATGTTGGGTTTTTGCAAGTAAAACATACAGGAAGAAGCCCTTTTCTGTCTTTAGTTGCTATCGATCATATTCAGGGCATCCCACACTTTTCCGTATAGAGCCCAAAATGTATTCCAGCTTTGATCCGGAGGCGAAGGATAATAAAAATAAGGAGCGGCTCCTTGGATTGCCGCTCCTCGTTTGCTAAGAAAAGGCTTTGTATCACCTTTTGCGTTTGTTGATGGGCCCTGCTGGATTTGAACCGGCGACCCAAGGATTATGAGTCCTTTGCTCTAACCGCTGAGCTAAAGGCCCGTGCTTCGTGATACTAGCATACAAGCTGTTCGTTGGGCAAGAGCTCAGATCGATTCGAAGATTCCCTTCTCGCGGTTCTTCCTCACTGCATCGGCTGGATAGATCCTTCCACCCATCGTGATGTAGACGCCTGGCTGGAGAAGCTGCACTGCCGTGATGGCGCAACCGAGATTGAAGACGGCATCGCTGTCCTCAAGGGCATATGGGATCATCGCTCCGGTGAAGAGGAATACATGGTCGTCTCCAGCAGGGAGCTTCGATTCAAGCAGCTTGGCGGTCTTCACCATCGTATCGGTGCCGTGGATGATCACGACAAGCTTCTCGACGGATGCAATGGCATTGTCTGCCACTGATTCCCTCTGCTCCTCGGTCATCACGAGGCTGTCGACCGCGAAGAGCGCATCGAGATGGATCGGAAGGGTGACCCTGGACTGGTTGAGGATCTTC
>CASFZR010000073.1 GCA_949299185.1 uncultured Spirochaetales bacterium | reverse complement strand
GTAATGAGTGCATTTGGGGGTTGCAGCTTTTAGCTGCCGGCAGGTGACGGCCCCTTCTAGGGGGATTCAAAGCCACCGGCTGGGCCGGTGGTCATTACTGGAGTGCTACAGCATCTGCCATGCGATGATGCTGTTGAATATATGATTGTTATATATGCAGATATCATTAATCAGTACGCCTGATGATATTGGATGACTGAATGAACATGACGATTGAAGGTAAGGATGTGACGATATTTCCATCGGGTATAGGAGGAACCCCTCTTATCATCCTGAATGCCGTTGATGATGAAGGTGAACAGGTATGGAAGGCTGCCTCTTCCATATCAGGATACCCGTTCTCCCTTGCTGTCATCTCAGGTCTTGATTGGAACAGGGACCTTTCTCCGTGGCCTTCCTCTGCGGTGTTCCGAGGCTCTGCTGACTTCTCCGGAGGAGCTGATGCCTATCTGGATGTACTTTCATCTTCAATTATCCCGCGGGTGATGGATTCATTGGGTTCGGAACCGGGGTATATCGCGATTGCAGGATACTCCCTCGCCGGGCTCTTTGCGCTCTATACGATGTATAGGACGACGCTCTTCTCCCGCTTTGCCAGCATTTCCGGTTCCCTCTGGTACCCGGGATTCAGGGAATATGTCAAAGGCCATGTGCCTCTCTGCCGCCCCGATGCCGTATATCTTTCCCTCGGAGATCGTGAGGCGAGGACTCGTAATATCGTCATGCAGAGCGTTGAGAGGAACACCGTGGAGCTGGCTGGCCATTATCGTGATATCGGGGTGGATACGTTCTTCGAGCTGAATGAGGGTAATCACTTCCGTGATCCGATAGGGCGTACTGCCAGGGGGATGGCCTGGCTGCTTGGCGATCATCGATGATACCTACTTGTTGTCATGAGGATGCGCGATGTATCCTTCATATCTATGGTCAATGCATTCAGAAGAAGCAGGGTAACGACATTCTATCTTGGAATACCTCTTGCTATAGTCACGTTCATCATAGTCTGGATCTCTACGGAGAGCCGCATCGCAGATCAGACGATGCGCTCCGTGGTATCCCTCAGCCTTGCCATATTCATCTTCGGCACGGTATTCCTCGTAAGCCGTGGGATGGCCACGAGGGATTACCAGAAGCTTCTTCCGCCGTTTTACTCGGATCTCGATCCTCAGAGGATGATCGATCGCCTCGAAGGACTCGACCCGAAAGGACTTAATGCCGATGAGAGGGCTGCCAATGACCTGCATAAGGCAGGTGGATACATCTACCTCGGGAAGACAGATAAGGCGAAGGCCTTGCTTGAGGGAATCAGCGTGCCGCCACATGACATCAACACTCGATTCCTCATACTAGGCAATCTCGCGACATGTGCGCTCATGGCAGGGGATACGCGTGAGGCGAAGAAGCGCATCGAAGCGCTGGAAGCCCTCGCCAAGGACAAGAAGAGCAATCAGAGCCTTGTGGTAAGGGTTGGCCGTGTCTCCGGGTATCTTCGTATGTGCCTTGATATCCAGAAGGGCAATGATGTGGACATCTCGATCATGAAGGAGGATTTCGAGACCTCGCCCGTGCCGACGCATAAGCTGGATGTAGCGTATCACATATATCTGTATATGCGCGCCCATGGCGAGGAGAGCGAGGCCTCTGAGTATGTCAGGTACATCAGGGAGCAGGGGGCTAAGACCGTATATCCTTCGTTGCTTGACAGGACCAGCCATATCGATAAATGAAGATCTGGCGGGCTGAGGCTGATATCAGCCGATCTGCCTCAATATGTTGATGATGTTCATTATGTCGCGAGGCTGAAGGACTCCGATCCGGCTGTCGAACGAGCTTTCGTCCATCAGGATAGCCTTCGAGCATCGTATGATGGTCTTCTTCTTAAGGCCTGTTCCGTTGTAGTCGATGATCTCATATTCTCCTGCATAACCTCTTCGAACCGGATGAGTTGTCATTTTCAGAGTCTAGATCAAAGGTTGCTCATTGCCGGGAATCACAAGGACAGGCCTTCGCTTTCCCATGCCAGGCTGATCTTCATATTCGACGAAGGGCCACCATATTTCCCAAGGAACCGTGGACTTATGTAAGGTCGGCATATGCATCATCTCCCTCATCCTCATCCGTAGGAAGGATCGTACGGCCTGTATCGGGATTGATCCTTCCTATTGTCTCTGCCTTCAGGGGGAATATGCTTGCCTTCTTCAATGGGGTATGATTGTCGAAATACTCTTTTATCAGGGCGATGGCTATCGTATTATCCTGTCCTTCCACATAGGACTTCGCCCATGGGGTATTTGCCTCATGGGATTTCTCAACAAGCCGGGATGTGGAATATCCTCGATACTTGCTGTAAACATCGAGAAGCAGCTGGATCTCGTCAGGAGAGAATCCTGAGATATCGAATCCGGGAGAACATTCCGTGATTATATTCCGCCCAGCTTCATGATACCTCCTGTATATAGACTCTATCACCGGGCCATATTTCCAGGCCTTTATCTCTTCCTGGAATAATGGCCTTCCGAATCTCTGTAGATGCCATCCTTGTGCGAAATACATCAGCTTGTTTATCCTCAGGTTTGTCATAGGATCTTCATTCTCTGCATTCCCGAGGCTAATGAAGAAATCTGCGATGTCATTAACATTCAGCATCCTTGACCTCCTTGTCTCCTTTCTAGTGCCATGTATCCTTTTATACGTGATTGCCTGAAATAAGGATTATCTAGCAGACAAGCCAATCAGTATCATCCAGCTCCATTCAATGGCTATCGGCGGGCCATTTCCATACCTTATCGATGGCGCAATGCCTTATCATTCCCGCTGCTCTTATGAGATTATCGCAATACCCCTTGGAATCGTCAAACTAAGCGTGTGTTGGGCCCCAGCTATGCTTGTAGGAGTATTTCCTGCAGTTTCTTGTTATCAATCTGCGTCTTTGATGGCCTCCAGAGAGACAAGATGTGGTTCCTGTAATATTGCAATCGATTTCAATTGCATGATGGTCACTTAGGGAGTAGCATTATCCTCAGAGGATTTCTTGTGGGGCTTTCCTGTATCGGAGGCTCCATGCTTATTGAACAGGAGCGAGGATCAATGAACATAGTGGTGATAGGCGCGGGAGCGATGGGATCGATATACGGGGGAAGGCTGAGCCAGTGGAACGAGGTCACGCTGGTGGATACGAACGAGGCGCTGGTGGAGAAGGTGTCCAGGGACGGAGTGACGCTGGAGGAGGGAGGAGAGGAGAGGACGTTCCATCCCTCCGCCGGCACCGATGCCTCCGCGGCCGGGACGGCCGACCTGGTGATCCTCTTCACGAAGGCGCTGTACTCCGTCTCT
>CASFZR010000072.1 GCA_949299185.1 uncultured Spirochaetales bacterium | reverse complement strand
CCCATTCCCAGGACGATGCAGCAGAGCATCGTCAGCACAAGCGCGATGATCACGTATCCGTGCGAGAGAGATACGATGGCTCCGAGGAGTATAGAGGCGAGTCCCGTCACCGTTATGCATCCGGAGATGATTCCCGCGATTCCGCAGGCGACGACGACGGTTATCGAGCCTCTGGTACCGCCTTCGAAGGCATCGAGTATCCACCAGAACGAGAGACTTGGCTTCTCTCCCTCTTCCTCCTCTTCCTCTCCATCCTTGGAGAATCCGATATGAGGTATGATCTTATGGATGACTCCGACGACTATCGCGACGATGATCGAGAGCGTGGCGGAGTAGGCCATCGTGTAGGTGTTTGTGCCGACGAGGTAGATGAGGGCGATGAGGGGCAGGAGGAGATAAAGCTCCTTCACAAGCTCCTTCGGCTTCGGCAGATGCTCCTTGGGGATTCCCTTCATGCCCATCTTCTTCGCCTCAAGATGGACGGCGATGAAGATACCCGTGAAGTAGAGTACCGCAGGAAGGATCGCCATCACCGCGATGCGGCCATAGGGGATTCCCGTGAACTCGGCCATGAGGAATGCCGCGGCTCCCATGATGGGGGGCATTATCTGTCCGCCGGTAGATGCGGCAGCCTCTACGGCCGCGGCGAATTCCGGCCTGTATCCCATCTTCTTCATCATCGGGATCGTGATCGAGCCGGAGCCGACGGTATTGGCGACGGATGAGCCAGATGCCATTCCCTCAAGGGCTGATGCCACGACCGCGACCTTCGCAGGGCCTCCGGTGAACCTGCCGACCGCGGCATTGGCGAAGCGGATGAAGAAATCAGCGACGCCGGTACGCTCAAGGAAGGCTCCGAATATGATAAAGATGACGATGTATTTCACGCATACGCCGACAGGCGTGGAGAAGATGCCGTTCATCGTGTAGAAGAGCGTCCTGATGAGCTGAAGCACGCTCATCGAGAGGCTCAGTCCAGTACTCATGCCGTTGATGATCGTGTAGATCACGAGTACGCCTGCGACGCAGAGGATAGGAAGGCCCACGCAGCGGCGGCAAAGCTCTATGAGGGCGAGTATCCCTATGGCACCGACGGTCATGTACAGCGGATTTGCCATGATACGCGCCGAGAGCCTTATCACTGTCATGGCGTTGGCCGCGTAGAAGAAGAACGCTCCGGCTCCGAGTATCATTATGATGATGTCATACCAGGGGATATGATTGACTCTCTCGACCCCCTTCCTTACAGGGAAGGTGAGGAATCCCAGCAGGACTATCATTCCCATGAAGAATGAATAGCGTATCTCCGGGAGCGTGGTGAGGAATATCGCATCGATGATGCAGTAGAGGGCGAAGGCCGCCATCAGATAGTGTATGACAAGCTTGGGTATGCCTTCCCAGACGCGGATGTTCGATTCCCTGTCATACTTCTTCATAACCGCTTCGACATCAGCCATCGTTCCGACTGAGTCGTCATGAATCACATGGTTATCGTTCTTATTGCTCAATTCTTTCTCCTATTGGTGTCTATAGAAATAAGGGGCTGCCTTTCGACAGCCCCGCATCTTCGGATGCCATCTCAGTTCGTCGGAACCTCGATTCCCTGCTCTGCAAAGTACTTCGCGGCACCTGGGTGGTATGGCACGTTGGTTACCGATGAGGCGAAGGTGAGATCAAGCTCATTGCCCTTGTCATGGCTCTTCGCGATATCGGCCTTGTCGTTGAACACCGTGGAGACGAAGTCATAGACAGCGTCCTCGGAGACAGTGTTGTTCGCGATCACGACAGCCGCGACCGCAACGGTCTGGCAATCGGAATCGGTACCGTATACGGAGGACTTGATCGTGTACGGCGTGTAGTAGGGTGATGTCTCCAGGAGCTTCGCGATATGCTCATCATCGATGGAGACGAGGCGTACCTTGTGAGTGCTGGCAAGCGTGGATACCGCCACCGTTGGAGCGCCTGCCACGACGAATGCCGCGTCGATCTTGCCATCCTGGAGCGCGTCTACGCTGTCACCGAAGCTCTGATAGGTCGGGGAGATGTCGCTCTCGGTGATGCCATATGCTCCAAGGATATCGAGGGCATTGTAGTATACGCCGGAACCTGATGAGCCGATCGATACCGTCTTGCCCTTGAGGTCGGCAACGGTCTTGATATTAGGATCGAGCGTCACGATCTGTACCTGCTCGAGATAGAGAGCGGCGACTGTCGAGAATCCATCGATCGCGCCTGTCTCCGCAAAGAGGTTGGTGCCGTTGTATGCATAGCTCATGACATCGGACTGGACGAATCCGAGCTGGTAGCTGCCCATATCCATCATCTCGATGTTGTCCTGGCTGCCTGCGCTTACTACCGCGGTCACCTTCGTGTCAGTCTCGGAGGAGATCCTCTGCGCGAGGATGTTGCCGAAGCCATAGTAAGTACCCTGGTCTCCGCCTGTTCCGAACCTGAGCGTCTCATTGCTTCCTGATGCCATCAGCGGTGCGGAAAGAGCAAGCACCACGATAGCCAATAGAGCTATTGTCTTCTTCATTGTACCCTCCCTAATCCGGGCGAACCCGTAGAATCATTCAGTTATCTGATTGCATATAAAGGGAATACGATGGTATTTCTATATATGCATGGTTCTATCATCAAGGATAGCTTGCCATCATGTCAAGGCTAATATGGCGATTTGACCTATAAAATTGCAAATTTCCTGAATAAAAATACGTATTGAAAACAAAATATGCATGAATATGCAAAGCACCTTGCACAATACCGAGGATGTGTGTAGATTCCATCCTATGTGTATCGATGAAGGAAAGAAGGAAGAGAAGGCGGAAGAGCTGAGTTCCGCCTGGTCTCCTGATGATGAGATCGTCCTTGAATGGGCTGGAAGGGCAGAGGGTATCAGCGAGGATCAGTAGGGGAGGATGGGATGATCCTCTCCCTGTATTCCTCTATGTTCCTCTTCTCCGATGAGAATGGTACCCCGACAAGGTGGATGGTATAGCCTCTCTCTAGCTCTATCCTGAACTTCTCGTCATAGCGCCTGTCCCTTATCTGGGAGAGGGCGTTATCAGCTGATTCATCCACCTTCAGCTCTAATAGGTATATGTGCCTTCCAACCCGCATCGAGTTGTCTATGCGTCCCAGCATCGAGCCCTCCTCGACGGCGGCCCTGCATCCTGCCGCGATGAAGAACATGTGGGTAATGAGCTGGTAGGGCTGCTCGAAGCGGTGGCTGAGTATCTGGGAGGAGCATTGGGCGTAGAAGTCGCTGAGCCTCCTGATGAGCGCCTCTGTGTCTCCTTTCCTAGCCGCTCTCTTTCCCTCGATGACTATGTTTACGGGCTCTTCACCCTCATTGCTGTATCTTGAGGAGAGGGAACGCGTGAACGATGAGGATATCTCAGTATTGGGGAAGGCGAGGGTGACCCCATCCTCATCTCCGTCCTTTATCGTGAGGTATCCGGTGTAGTAGAGGAGGGCGAGCACGCTCTCCCTTGAGAGCCTTCCCTCATATATCTGGGAGATGTCGAAGGAGGTGAAGGCCG
>CASFZR010000071.1 GCA_949299185.1 uncultured Spirochaetales bacterium | reverse complement strand
GCAGGGCGGCCATACCCGTTCCCATCCCGAACACGGAAGTAAAACGCCCTAGCGCCGATGGTACTGCTTGCAGCGGGAGAGTAGGTCGCCGCCAGGTTTTTCTGATAGTTCCACGCCATCCTTAACCGGATGGCGTTTTTTTCTGCCTCTTGCCTTTCATTTCCATTGCATCTTATCTTTTCATCATGAGGATAATCTTCGTCTGTCACGGGAACATATGCCGCTCGCCGATGGCCCAGTTCGTATTTCTCTCGCTCGTGAAGGAGGCGGGGCTTGATGCGTACTATTCCGTTGATTCCGCCGCTGTCTCCTCAGAGGAAGAGGGTAATGATATCTATCCGCCGGCAAGAAGCGTGCTGAGGCGGCATGGCATCCCGTTTGCCTATCATAGGGCGCATCGCATCACCGATGATGAGTTCCGTTCTGCTGATCTCGTGGTTGTCATGGATGGCTCGAATCTCCGTGCTCTTCGCCGCCGCTTCGGTGATGATCCGCGGATCAGGATGCTGCTCGATCGCGATGTCGCCGATCCTTGGTATACCGATGACTTCGAGACCGCGTTCCATGATATAGATGAGGGATGCCGCTCTCTTCTTATGGATACAAGATCGATTATTCCTGATATACTCTCTATGGAGAAACGATAAGGAGCATTATATGGATATTCGCTACTCAACTGGCAAGGAGCCATTCAAGAGAATGAACACCGATGAACTCAGGGATGAGTTCCTTATCACGGACATCTTCCGTCCTGATGATGTCACAGCTGTCTATTCCCATGTCGATAGGATCGTGACGATGGGTGCAATGCCTGTCTCTCAGACGCTCTCGATCGATAAGAACATCGATACCTGGAAGAACTTCGGCGTTACATATCTACTGGAGAGAAGGGAGCTTGGAGCCATAAATATCGGAGGAAAGGGTAAGCTCGAGGCCGATGGTACGGTCTATGAGATGGATCATTTCGATGGTATCTACATCCCGATGGGGACGAAGGACGTGAGGTTCTCCTCCGTCGATCCTTCCGATCCCGCGAAGTTCTATATGTGCACGACGCCGGCTCATCGCCCGTATCCTGCGAAGCTCATTCCGCTCAAGGACGCCATCCATAAGCACCTTGGATCGCAGCTTACCTCCAATGAGAGGACGATCAACCAGTATATCCACCCGGATGTGCTTGATACCTGCCAGCTTTCGATGGGACTGACTCATCTGGAGCCGGGTTCGGTCTGGAACACGATGCCCGCGCATACCCACGAGAGGAGGATGGAGGTCTACTTCTACTTCGAGATCCCTGAGGATAACGTGGTCTTCCACTTCATGGGAGAGCCTTCGGAGACGAGGCATATCGTCATGCATAACGAGGAGGCTGTCATCAACCCGTCCTGGTCTATCCACTCTGGATGCGGTACCTCTAACTATACCTTCATCTGGGCGATGGCTGGCGAGAACCGTGCCTATGATGATCAGGATATCCTCAAGACCGATAAGGATCTGAGATAACGCCTGCCATGGTGATGCGGCCATCTTCTCGCGAGGATGGCCGTTATTCTTTCTCCACGTGTTCCATTGGTTGGTACAACCTCTTATTTCTGCTATAAATAGCATCGGAGACTTTTATGGAGATACGACTAAGGAACCTGAGACGGAACTACGGCGAGCTTCATGCCGTGGATGATGTCTCTCTGGATATCCCATCGAATACGGTATATGGCATAATAGGCCGCTCTGGCGCAGGCAAATCCACGCTTGTGCGTCTCGTCTCGATGCTGGAGAAGCCCGACAACGGCGAGGTCTATTACGATGACAAGAGGGTGGATGACCTCTCTAAGGATGAGCTTATACAGGAGAGGAGGAGGATCGGCATGATCTTCCAGAACTTCAACCTCTTCTCCTCGCGCAACGCGGCGGAGAATATCGCTTATCCTATGGAGATCTGCCATATGGATAAGGCTTATATAAAGCAGAGAACCGAGGAGCTTCTGGAGCTTGTAGGGCTTGCGGGGCGTGGAAGCGCCGCTATCTCGACGCTCTCCGGCGGGCAGAAGCAGAGGGTCGCCATCGCCAGGGCGCTTGCGGTGAAGCCTGCGATCCTCTTCTGCGATGAGGCCACCAGCGCCCTTGATCCGCAGACGACGCGCTCCATCCTCGCGCTCATAAAGGAGATACAGAAGAAGATGAACCTCACGGTGGTGATGATCACCCACCAGATGGAGGTCGTCCGTGATGCCTGTGACCGCGTTGCCGTCCTTGATTCGGGGCATATCGTGGAGGAGGGTGCCGTCTCTGATATCTTCTCTGCTCCTAAGAGCGCGGTGACCAAGGATTTCCTCTCCTCGCTGACGAACGTGCAGGAGTCCGTGGTGCGCTGGTCCAAGGAAGGCGGGCACTTCACGCTACGCTTCCGTGGCTCTAAGACAGATGAGCCGATAATATCCACGGTATCGCGCTCAACCGGCGCTATATTCAACATCAGGGCCGCGGGGGTGCAGAATGTCGAGGACGAGGAGCTTGGCATCATGATTACGGATATCGGACCGGATCCTCAGACGGCGGCCGCGGCTGTCGCGATGCTTCGTGAGAACGGCGTTACGGTAGAGGAGGAAGCCTGATGAATACGATGATCACTCTTGTGCTTGAGGCTACGAGGCAGACCATCGTCATGGTCTTCCTCTCAACGATATTCTCCATGATCCTCGGCTTCCCGATCGGCGTGCTGCTGCATGTCACGGGCTCGGAGGAGCATGGTGGGATAATCCCGCATCCTGTGTTCTGCAATATCATATCGAGGATCGTGAATATCCTCAGATCATTCCCGTTCCTGATCCTGATGATAGTGCTGATGCCGCTCTCGCGCCTCATCATCGGTACGAGCATCGGAACGATGGCTACCGTCATTCCGCTCTCGATCGCGGCGGCTCCTTTCGTGGCCAGGGTCATAGAGAGCGCGCTGAAGGAGGTCGACCCAGGAGTGGTGCAGGCTGCGAAGGCGATGGGCTCATCGAACTGGCAGATCATCTACAAGGTCCTGATACCCGAGGCGCTTCCGTCCCTTGTATCCGGCGTCACGCTGACGATCATAAACCTCATCGGATATTCGGCGATGGCGGGAGCGATCGGCGGAGGCGGACTCGGAGATCTCGCCATACGCTATGGCTATCAGAGATTCCGGCCGTCCTACATGGTCGCGGCCGTGGTTATCATCATCGTCATGGTCGAGCTGATACAGTTCGTCGGTGACCGCATAAGCTCGCGCCTGATTGCGAAGAGATAAGCAGATGCTCCTGCCCTGCATACGGACAGGAGCTTTTTTTTGTAGAAATATCTTTTTGTATTGTAGCAGGATGTAAAATTTATTAGGAAAAATCATCCAAAGCGTATGCGAAAACGTTGCATAAAAATCCGGGTTTATGCATAATTAGGTCAGAAAACGAAAAGGAGGACATCAATGAAAGCTACATCCGTATTCTCGATGATGATGACCTCCATGATGATGCCCGGCAGGGCATGATTACTTATTTCCTCACCACATCCTTATAATCTGGTTTCAGGTCCCCTAGGGACATCGTCTGATAATTGAATACATTATTTTGGAGAGATAAATGAAAAAGGCTATCGCTTTGGTACTTGTCGCGCTTCTTGCGCTTACGTCGGTCTTCGCTAGCGGAGCATCTGAGCAGGATGCTAATGTGATCAAGGTTGGAGCTACACCTGATCCTCATGCGGCTATCCTCAACGTGATTAAGGACGACCTCGCGGCAGAGGGCTATGATCTTCAGATCGTCGAGTTCACTGACTATGTGACGCCTAACGAGGCGCTTGCCTCCGGTGAGCTTGATGCCAACTACTTCCAGCATCTTCCCTACATGGAGTCTGCGAATGCGGAGAGAGGCTATGATCTCGTGAACGCCGGTGGCATCCATATCGAGCCGCTTGCCGTGTACAGCGAGAAGCATGATTCCCTCGATGCCATTCCTGATGGCGCAACGATCGCGATCCCTAACGATCCTACGAACGAGGGAAGGGCACTGCTGCTTCTCCAGAGCGCTGGATTCATCACCCTCCGCGAGGGCGCTGGCCTTGAGGCTGTTCCTGCTGATATCGCGGATAATCCCAAGAATCTCAAGTTCTCGGAGATCGAGGCCGCTTCGCTTCCTCGCGTGCTTCCTGATGTCGACGCGGCGGTCATCAATGGCAACTACGCCATTCCTGCCGGTCTTATCGCAACGCGTGATGGCCTCTATGTCGAGGGTGCGGATAGCCCGTATGTGAACGTCATCGCGGTCAGGTCCGGTCATGAGAACGATGCTAAGATCGTCGCTCTTGTCGATGCTCTCCGCGGAGAGAAGGTACAGGCATATGTCGCTGAGCGCTATCCAAATGGAGAGGTTGTCCTCGTAGACTGATCTGCATCTAGGATAATAGGTGACGGCTGCTCGTAAGGGCAGCCGTTTCCATTATCATGATATGCTCTTCCAGTCCACGATCCTCCTCTCTGTAGATGAGAATGAGATGCCTACCTTGTGCAGCACCATCCCCGGCCTCATGAGGTAGGCGTACCTCTTCCCGTAGTCCCTCGCCTCTATCTGGGAAAGTGCCTCATCCGCGCTCCCGTCAACCTTCAGCTCGAAGACCCATATGTGGTCGCCGGCCTTCAGCGCCTCATCGGCCCTCCCCCTCGCGCCCCTGTCCTCGCTGATGGCATCGAGCCCGGCCATCACGAAGATGGAGTGGAATATGGCGTGGTACGTCCTC
>CASFZR010000070.1 GCA_949299185.1 uncultured Spirochaetales bacterium | reverse complement strand
GCCCGTTCTCGAGATTGAGGATATCATCATTCATGGCCGTATGGCTTAAGCAAGCTCCTCCTGTTTATTTCTTTGTGGTTATTGAAATTATAACAGAAACGGCTTGCTTTTTCTATGCCAGGATACCTCAATTCCTAAATTAATTCATTCTATTGGAAGAAATTACGATACTGCACTCAGACAGCAGAAGACCGTCGCTTTTTGCGACGGTCCGTTATCTGCTCAGTTTTCCGTGAGGATCGTCCTCAGCGAGGATATCTCATCATCAGTGAGCCCTATAGTGTTCTTCGCGTAGTTCTCTGCTACGGTGCCGACGGCGTTCCAGGGGAACGTTCGTCCGTTCATCGTCGTGAAGAAGTCCGTGATGATCGAGGCGATCATATCGTACTGCTCCGTACCCTTCTCGACGCCGTAGTAGTTCTCATAGCTCTCCATGTAGTCGGCGATGATCTCATCCATCGTGGCACCGCAGAGTGCCTCGATGAGCGCGGTCACCATGCCGGCCCTGTCCTTGCCCTCGTTGCAGTGGATGAGGTATGGCGCCTCGTGGGAGATCATGAATCTCAGCCCCTCTGCGAGCTTCGTGGTGAAGTCAGGGGTGAAGAAGTCCACCGCCATATCAAGGGTGATGACGGATCCGTCTGCCACGAGCGATGAGTAGTACGGAGCCATCGCAAGACCCTCTGCCATCGATTCCTCGCTGTCTGCCAGGTTTATGACCGTCCTGATACCAGCTGCCTCAGCTAGGGCATCAGCATATGGCGCGCGGCTATCGCCCCTCACCGGGCTGCAGCTTCTGTACAGCACGCCTGGAACGATGTTACCTTCATCGACCATGCGGAAGTTGGCGAAGATCTCATCGGTGCCATAGTCCTCCCTCGCGTCGGTGCGTACGAGCTGCCTTATCGCATACTCATCTAGATAACCGCCCTTCTCGGCCATGTCGATGGTGACAGGGCTTCCAACTACAACCCCTGATGCAGTCTCGAATGAGCCGTAGTTGATTGCTATGCTCACTCCCTCATCTGATACGACCACGATCGTCTCCCCGCTATCCACGTCGCTGTAGTTCGTCCCCAGCGGCACGATGCCAGAGAATCCAGCGGCGCTCAGGCTAACAAGATCCCCAGGCTCATAGCCCGCGGCTGCGACTTCATCTGCCTTGATATCCGTCTCTGCATTTCCGTACTTGGAGATCGATGCGACCTCTCCCTCAAGCGTCGCGTAATCCGCAGCGAATACCATGGATAGCGCGAGGCCAAGGGTAACCATTACCACAAGCAGTTTCTTCATATATTCCTCCATGGGATATTATCATCCTAAATCTGATTCTTGTCATATGAGATTAAATACAAGTATTAGATTCCTAAAAAGGAGTATAATAATGATATGATTAAATCACTTAATTTCTGCGCCATATGCCCGTATCATAGATCATATAAGGAGGATTCATATGAGTAACTACACGAAGATCGGAAAGGTAGAGGGAGCGAGGACTGAGCTTCATGACAGGCTTGGCCTTACGGGAGCGGAGATTAGCGTCAACACGCTTGATGCAGGCACGTCGGTTCCCTTCGTACACGCCCATAAGGCAAATGAGGAGATCTACTTCGTCCTCTCTGGCAGCGGCAAGGCCGTTGTCGATGGTGAGGAAATCTACCTGAAAGAGGGCGACTGGCTTAGGATCGCACCTGCGGGGAAGCGGCAGTTCTTCGCCTCTGCGGATAGCGCGTTGAGCTATATCTGCATACAGGTCAAGGCAGGTTCCCTCGGGGCCTACACGATCGATGATGCATTGGTATGAGATCCAAGCAGGGCCTGTATTGCTGCAGGCCCGCTCTCGTATGACACATCGATCATAGTCCCGCCATTATGATACGCTAATGCTATCTGACTGATATGCTTCTATCGTCTTTCCGTCTGTTCCGATATCAACATAGATAACAGGCATGGCTTTTCAATATCCATCTAGGTGATAATCAATATAGAACACCATTTAATCAGATTGAAAACAGCTTAAAGCATAGTGGTTATTAGCATAATAAAACTATTACCATGTGATATTGATATTAAAACTAATAAAAATAAATGTATATGATATTATATCTGATAGATTAGATATCCTAAGCCTATAGGATATTTCCCCTTTGGTATAGCTCTGCTATCAAGCAACCACCATGATGTATGGCTTTTCTTTATATCATCAAGAAAACTTCATATCTTCTTCACCACATCGAGCGGATAGATGGTTAGATTTGATGGTGGAGGTTGAGAGAAGATGAAGAAGAGGATCATATCCACGATTGCGATGCTCCTTGTCGCCTGCATGGTGCTTAGCGCGGCGGCAGCGGCAGATCTATATCAGGAGTTCTCTGATGAGGTCGCGGCAGGCGATGTCGCTGCTGCGATTGACACATATGATGAATTGAGCGAGAGGATCGCCAATGACAGGACGAAGGCTATCCGCAGCTATGAGAAGGCCATGGATGCCGGCAACATGCAGAAGGCAATGGCTGCACGGAATGACTACAGATCGGTCTCGTCATTCAGAATGAGCAAGGAAGACACTGACGCGCTTCTTTCCGCGATACTCAAGGAAGACGGGGATAGTGCGATGGAACACGCGAAGTGGCTCTACAGCAATAGCTCGTACTACTGCCCGACGCTCAGCTACGAATGGAGTTCGTCCTCCGATACGTTCAGCTATAGCTATAGCCGTTCCATCTCCGTCGTGCCAGGCAGCGATATAACGCTTCCGACGGCAGACGAGATCGGTGTCGATTCCTCTATGGCCGGAGTGCTGGTCGGATGGGGCGTGACGCCGGATGAGGTGACGTATCAGGCGGGAGAGACGATCGCAGCGCCGCTTACCAACCAGACGCTTTACGCTATCTGGACGACGAGGGTGCTGTTCGAGGATCCCGTAACGGGAGTTGAAAGCTCCTTTGATGATATCAGCACGGGAGACAGCGTGACGATCCCAGTGCTTAGCGCACCGGACGAGAGCTATGTCTTCGCTGGCTGGGTCGATGAGACGACCGGCGAGTACCTTGCTCCATTCGATGAGGAATATGAGCTTGAGGGAAACGGCGCGATCTTCACCGCTCTCTGGAAGAGGGTTGAGGTGAACGATCTCAAGGGCACCCATTATGATACCTCAGCGCTTCCCGTGAACACTCAGGAGGAGCTTGAGTTCACCCTCACCAACAGCGGCACCGAGGACCTCAGGTCGCTCTCGATCGAGGTAACCGGCAGCGAGGGACTCTCGGTACTGACGGGAAGAGGCAAGGTCTCCTTCCTCAATGACGGAAGCTCGCTGAATATGACAGGACTAAGGGTCGTTGCCACTGACGCAGGTGATCATACGCTTACCGTAACCGTTACCGACAGGGACGGTGATGTGTGGACATCTGATTTCACCGTAAGCGCCGAGTAAGGCGATTGCCAGATCCATGACGATGGGACTGCTCTGGAGGGCGGTCCCGTTTTTTCTTCCATTCCTACCATTCCCCATTTATCATTAATCTATGAATACACATAAGGGACAGCATTTTTCAAGAATCCTACGGGGGGGGGGTAGCATTCTGCCTACTGCTCCTGCTCTCATCATGCAGCGATAGCGGTCCCCTCACTCATACCGTCACATTCGATCCCAATGGAGGAAGGCTCCGAGGGGAGGCCATCGTCTCTGTGATCGATGGAGAACTTCTTGAAGAGCCTGAGGATCCATACCGTCCAGGCTACCGCTTCACGCGCTGGTATGCGGACGAAGCAAGGACCACGATCTTTGACTTCAAGATTCCGATAATGGATAGCATCACGCTCTATGCAGGGTGGAGCTATATAAATCCAGATGTCCCTGCAGAAGTAGAGGAACCAGAAATAGGAACATGGACCCCTGTAGAGGGAAATCCTGAGGACGTGGAACTGTGAGGAGGCGGGAAATGAGACAGATAGCATTCATATTGCTTGCGGCAGCGATGATCATATCCTGCTCCGATAACGGCGGAGCTGCCTTTGATACCGCTCCAGTAGCGGCTGTTGTCAAGGGAAGCGTAGGCAGCGGCGATACATTAGCTCCCGATGATCCTCAGTCAAGTGGCAGTACAGGATTCAGCACTGATGACAAGATAGGCATAACCGGCGGGAAATATACGAATATCCCATATACATATAGAGAAGGAGGCTTCCAGCCATATAATACGGCGATAGTATTCACAAACAGTAATCCTGTTACATTCAGCGCATATTATCCATATGATGAGAACGTAACAGAGGGGTCTCCAACTATCAGTATAGATACGTCTAATCAGACAGCAGATGTGCAGAAGAAAATAGACTTCCTCTATGCCTCGGGTGCGGAAGCATCCTCTGCGAGTCCTGCGATATCATTCACTGGTGAAAAGGCCTTTAGCCATGCCATGAGCAAGGTGACGATCAGATTCGAAGCAGGCGATAGTGTAAGTTTTGATAGTCTCAGGCCAACCGGATTCACCCTTTCCGGACTTATGCAAGAGGGTACGTTCGATACGAGAAATGGTACAGCTGAACCCGCAAATGACGTTACGACATCTGAAAATCTGACTGTTCCTATTCCAGATACCCTTGAAACATCGTTGATCCTCATCCCTCAGACGGTAGATGTTGGAGCAGAAATTACGGTCACTTTCAATGGTGCTGACTACACAGGTACCTTATCCAATTCTGATGCTGACACATCCCTGACCCTTAAGCCAGGATATGAGTACAGCTTCATCGTCAAGGTTTCACTGAAAGGGTTAGAGATTAAAACAGCGACAATAGCAGGATGGACTGCTGGTGCTTCTGGTTTCGGCACCGTGACAATATAGGAGGAGAGGAATGAGACGAATATGCATTACGGCTTTGATTATATCGCTTGTCATCATCGCCTCCTGCACGCAGAGCGGGATCATGGAAGAGGGAACAGAGCTTCCTGAAGGGAAGTATCCTCTCGTAATATCATCAGTGACGATATCCGGGGATGGAGGGCGGCCCCGTGGTGCGAAGGTTGTAGAAGATGAAGAATCTGGCAACAGCGTATGGGAATGGAATGATTCCGAACAGATAAGCGTGAATCTGTGTGGCGAAACTGCCCTCTATACTCTGAATCCTGAGAATATATTGTCATCTGATAGGACTCTCTACTGGCCAGCACCTACCGCTAACATCATTGCATGGTATCCTATCGATAAAGAGGTAAATCTCAGTGATCAGTCAGATGGACTTTCCTATGTGCTGAAAGCTGTCATACCTGATGCTAAACTCAGTGATACTATTGATCTAAGTTTCAACCATCAGCTTGCGAAGGTGAGGGTAGAGCTTATTGGAACGCGGGATGTAGACGTGAAAAGCGTCGAGGTCTATGGATATACCTCTTGTATAAATACGGAAGGTACAGTAAGTACTGATGGTGCAAGCCAAGGCTGGATAACCATGCATAAGGTCAATGACACGACCTATGAGGCCAATGTGGTGCCGGGTACTGAAATAAATAAGCTGAAGGTGAATAGTACCGAAACAACACTTGCTGGCACTATCACGCCTGTTGCAGGAAATATGCATGAGATAAAACTGACAGTCAATTAGATCGTTTCTGTCGATGCTTGGACTACCAACGATGGTGGAAAATACAAGGAGGCGGTTGCTATATACATCAGAGCAGCATCACTGAAGACAGCCTTTTATAGTAGCCTTTTGATTTCTCTGACAGTGATACATCTGTATTTTCAGTTATCGGAGATTGCCAGAAGCTCACAGTAATGGGACCAGCTTAATTGGTCAGACAGTATCTGGCCTTTTCTGTATACGAGGAAGAATCTTCTCATGGTCTTGAGATTCGTTAGGGAGAAACCAGCGCCAAGTTCTGCCTTAAGCCTTCTTGAGATATGCTTCAGCGTCTGTTCTCCATATTGGGCTCTTTCCTGATTCTTCTGCTCATCCTCGACGATAAGCCCTCCGATGTTCCAGTAAGAGGAAAGCATCTCCGTGTTGACGCTACGGACGATCCTCCTGCGAGAGGTGAGGATTTTCTCCTTGCTGGAATTGTATGTGATGGGATATTGGATAGCAAGGCAATATCTGAAGGTATATGTAATCGGCGACTACAGAATCATGAAATCATGACCACCGGCCCAGCCGGTGGTTTGTCCAAGCCCTATAAGGGCCTGATACCGGCAAGCGCTGATACGCGCCCTGAAACCGGCTGCCAGTCGCACACCTTCCCGGACAGCTGCTGAAGCAGCCTCCTGATCCATCTTCCCATCCGGAGACTTCTTGTCTCCGAATCCTGCTTCCCGCTGCTACCTGTCCTTCTTTGCCGGCTCACCCGTAAACGGGTCAAACAGCTCCTTCATCACCAGCTGCTCCTCATTCTTATCCTCTATCAGCTGGTTCCTGATGTATTTCTCTATCGCAGCCTT
>CASFZR010000069.1 GCA_949299185.1 uncultured Spirochaetales bacterium | reverse complement strand
TCCTGGCAGTCGCACCTTCGATAGTAGAATGGGTTTTTTATCATGTATAGCTAAAGCTTTCCGGAACCTCCGCACCATGCGGAGGTTTTCGTTACACAATAAGGGCCGACCTCGGCTACTGCCTTGGTACGGCCCTTCGTGCTTGATTGCTCTTGTTATTACTTTATGCTGTCAAGCGTTATGTCGAAGATAAGGAGCGAGTTGGGCTGGATGGTAGGAGTGCCATTCTCGCCGTATCCGAGGGATGGATGGACGTAGGCCCTGACGCTGTCCCCGACGTTCATCTGCATCACCGCCTCGCTGAAGCCTGGGATGAGGTTCTGCAGGGAGAACTCGACGTCCTCGCCCTGATCCATCACCGTTCCGTCCATCAGCGTGAGCGTGTAATCCACGACCACGATGCTGTCCTCTGCGGGCCTTGCGCTATCGCTCTTGTCATCGTAGGTGTACTCGAGCTGAAGGCCTGAATCAAGCGTTATGATCCCTTCACGGGCGGCGTTGTCGGCAAGGAAGCTCTCTGCCGCGGCGAGGTTGTCCGCGCTCATCTCCTCGATCCATGCCTGGTACTCTGCCTGAAGCTCTGCGATGTACTCCTCGATAAATCCGTTCATCTCCTCAAGGGTATATGGCATCGTGGAGCCGTAGCTCGCGGTGAGCGCTCCATAGGCGAACTCCTCAGGATATACCTCAAGACCGCTGTAGATGAGGTTGAGGAAGCTGAAGTAGCCATAGGAGTAGGCGAACCTGTCAGGAAGCGTCTCCGGGGTGCCAAGCTCTAGGAGCTGGTCCATCGTCGTGCATAGCTCGCCATAGTCGGTGACAAGGCCCTTCTCGATATACTCCGCGATATACTCCGTGAGTGCCTCGTTCATCTCGTCGACCGTGAGCATCGGCTCTACCTCGTCCGTGTCCCCTGCATCGATGACGCCGCGTGCGAAGTAGCCCGCGTGCGGATAGAGCGAGTTGCGGTTGAGTCCCAGCATCGATATATAGCCATAGGCGAAGCTGAAGCGTGAGAGAAGATCCTCATCATCGATCTCCGTTATGTCGAGTATGAGTCCCGGATGCTGTACAGGCGTGTAGAAGTCGGCGGCGATCAGCCCGTTGATGACCGCTGGCGTTACATACCTTACGGCTATAGCCTGCATCTGAGGCGGTATGCTCATCGTGGATATCCCATTGTCGCGGATCATCAGGTAGTCATCTGCTGCGATGTTCTCCAGCGGATAGGTCGAGGTACTCTCATCGCCATAGATGTAGATCACCTCCGTCCCGTCTTCCCTGAGCGCGCTGATGCGCCAGGCACCGTCATCGCCCTTATCTATGGAGACTACCTTGACGAGAGTCTCATCAGCTCCCTGTTCCTTCAGTCCCTCAGCACCGAGCATCGAGAGCGATGCCGCGAGCATCAGGAGGATAGCGAGAATCCTGGTCTTTTTCATATGAATCCCCTTTTCAGCGTATTTTCTACTTAATCTAAGACAATGGTCCTCTGCGGTCAATAAAACCATATGGAGTTTGCGTGGAGGGCTGTGCTACCATCGACTCATGGATGGAATGACTGTTAAGGATAAGGCGCTGCTGATGCGCTGTGTCGAGATAGCGCGGGAAGCCGTGAAGAAGGGCAATCATCCCTTCGGGGCGCTCCTTGCCGATAAGGACGGGAATATCCTGATGGAGCAGGGAAACGAGTTCCAGGAGGGCGGAAGCGCGTACCACGCCGAGACGCTACTGCTTCTCAAGGCCGCCAGGCGCTACAGCCCGGAGGAGCTTTCCGGGTGTACGCTCTATTCCAACTTCGAGCCCTGCTGCATGTGTACCGGCGCTCTCTACTGGACGAATGTGCGTCGCCTGGTCTTCGGAGCGACGGAGAAGGAGCTTCTGCTCTTCACCGGGGATAACGAGGAGAATCCGACGTTCTCCCTTTCCTCCCGTGATGTGGTGGCACATGGGCAGAAGGAGATAGAGATCCTCGGACCGACCGAGGACAAGGCGCTCCTTGCAGCGATCTGCAGCGATCATGCCGAGTTCTGGAAGGGCCGTTGAGGAGCTGCTTCCTCCGTTCCTCCGCCATGACTGGATCGCGAGGGAGGAGGGGGAAAGGCTCTATATAACAGACAGGCGACGCCTTCCTGCGGAGCATGTGGAGGTGGAGTGCCGCAGCACGGAGGATGCCGCCCGCGCCATACGTGACATGGTGACCCAGGGCGGAGGGCCCTTAGAGGTCGCGCTCCACGCGCTTCGCCTCGCTTACCAGAGAGGGGAGTCCTTGGAGGAGGCGGCGGCCATGCTCTCAGCTTCCCGTCCGACGAACTCCACGATGAGGCGCACCCTTGCCGCGGTGCTTGATGAGATAGCTGGTGGCAAGGATCCTGATACGGCCATCGATGACGCGTTCGCGTACTACGATGATCTCTATGACAGGGTGTCGGATGTGGGAGAGGCTTTGATAGAGGATGGCGATGGGATCCTCACACGCTGTTTTCCTGAGCATACCTTCATGCTCTCGGTGAGGAAGGCTGTGGAGAAGGGGAAGGATGTCACGGTATATGTACCGGAGACGCGGCCCTATCTTCAGGGCGCGAGGCTCACGGAGCCTTCTCTGAGGGCGATGGGCATCAGATGCTTCCTCATAACCGACGCCATGGGGGCGCACTTCATGGCCGAGGGACGGATAGACCGCTTCATGACCGCGTCCGACCTTGTGCTTTCCGACAGGACGGTCGTGAATAAGACAGGGACGCTCTCTGACGCGATAGCCGCGTCATTCTACGGCATTCCTTATTTTGCGTTCTCCCTTTCGATAGACAGGGAGGCGCGGCGGGATGCTATCATCATGGAAAGCAGGGACGGCTGGGGCGAGGAGGGCTTCGGGGCGAGGATGCTCTATCCTCTCTTCGATATGATACCCCCGGACCTCGTGACCGGGATAATAACCAAGGATGGTGTGATTTGAAGGCGATAATAGGCGGAACGGGAATAGACAGGGACGGAAGGTTCTATGAGAATGCCGTCTCCAAGGTGAACAGGTATGGCGAGGTCATATACTCCATCAAGGATGATATCGTGTATCTTCCGCGCCACAGGCCAGGGCACAGCCTGCCTCCGCACAGGATAAACTACAGGGCGAACATCGCGGAGCTGAGGTCGCTGGGCGTGACCGATGTGATATCGATATACGCGGTGGGATCGATCACCAAGCTCATCGCACCCACCCGCTTCGGGCTCATCAAGGACTTCATCGACTTCGCATTCGGACGCGAGAACACCTTTTACGATGGCACCGAGGGTCCTGTCAGGCATGTCCCTATGGTGGACGCGTTCGACCGTGAGCTTTCCGCGGCCTTCATGGCCGTCTCGGTGATGAGGGGCTACTCCATCCCTTCCAACGCGGTCTATGTGACGACGAACGGTCCGCGTTTCGAGACTGCGGCGGAGATCGAGGCGTTCAGGCGCATAGGCGGAGACGTGGTTGGCATGACGCTCGGTACTGAGGCCGCGCTGCTTCGTGAGGCAGGCATCCGCAACGCATCCGTGGCCTATTCGATAAACTGGGCCGCCGGGCTCGACGCCGAGGGGATGGCGTTCATGGAGGGTGAGTCGATCATGAAGATGGTAGATCTGCTCATATCGATGGCTGAGGAGACGCTCTCGAGGTTCTAGATGGGTATCTTGATACGCCAGTACGCAGAAGAAGACCTAGGCGATATGATCGCTATCTGGAACGATGTGGTGGAGGAGGGCATCGCCTTCCCTCAGGAGGAGATACTATCGCTCTCATCGGGGCGTGGCTTCTTCTCCTCCCAGACTAGAAGCGCCGTGGCCGTTATCGATGGAAGCATCGCGGGACTCTATATACTCCATCCTAACAACGTCGGCAGGTGCGGCCATATCTGCAACTGCAGCTTCGCCGTACGCGGTACCCTCCGCGGCCTCCATATAGGGGAGGCCCTCGTGCTTGACGCAATGGAGAGCGCGAGGAGGGAGGGCTTCAGGATCATGCAGTTCAATGCCGTGGTGCGTACGAACGCCCATGCCCGGCATCTCTACGAGCGCCTTGGCTTCACGCCGCTTGGAGTCATTCCCGGAGGCTTCCGCATGAAGGACGGACGCTATGAGGACATCGTTCCGTACTATTCCATCCTCTAGCATCTCTGCTATATTCAGGCTATGAGAACTCCGCTTGGCTATTGGATGCTTGATAACGCCTCTCTCTTCCGTTATGCAGGAGAGCTGCAGTGCATGAGGGAGGGCGCTGGCAGCGTGCTTCTCTCTGGATCCGCCTCCGCGCTGCTTTCAGGGGTGTTCCGGGCGATGTATGGCGATGCGCGCATCGTCGCCGTGAGCGATGATAGGGCAGTGCTGGATGACGCCTTGTCCGAGGATGACGCTCTCGTGGCGGTCAATGAGCCATTCGCCTCCTATGATGGTTCCGGGTTCGATATCGCGGTATCGGTGCTGGCGATCAACGCTCTCGATACCAGGGAGCTGACGCCCTATCTCTTCGGTCTCTATGACGCGCTTCTGGATGGGGGCAATCTCTATCTCTCGTTCCCGTCCACGGAGAGGATATCACCATATCCGAAGAAGCTCGTCGATGCCTGGTACGCGATGGATGAGAAGGTCTATATGAAGCGCTATGTGCCGGAGGACGTGCTGATGGCGTTCTCCATGATCGGCTTCTCGATAAGGGCGATAGAGAAGGACGAGAGCGCGGATCTGGGGGATATCACGACGATACATGCCCAGAAGATGGCGCGTTAGTATAGTCTTCGTAAAGATTTGATGAACATCGGTGACTTTTCCTCCGTTCGGTGCTATCTCTCATCCAGGAGGCTTTGATATGAGGAAAAGCGCAGCCATAACGCTCGTGATAGCCATAGTGCTTATCGTACTGGGACTCGGTCTTTCGATATACGGGGTCTATCTCGATTCACCCCATGATTATTTCCGTAGCTACGACCATGGATTCGTCAGCTACCATGTGAGGTACGTAACCTCGGGATACGGCTCCGGCCATGCGGCGACGACCTTCGGCCACATGCTCTTCAACGGCGGTCTCGTGGCCCTGGTGATCTCATTCATACTCAATCTCCATCAGGACAAGGAGGAGAAGGTGGTGCGAGAGAAGCAGAGGAAGGCGGACCGGGCGGAGGCTGAGAAGGCGAGGGCCGAGGCGATAGACGCGACGGTGCATGAGGAGGCTTCTAAGGCCGATAATGCCGACGGAGATTGACGCCGATCCTCTTTTGGGTTACAGTAGCACGGTAATTCTTATAAGGAGAGGAAAATGTCCAAAGCACATAGAGGAACAGGTATCCGCGATCAGTTCAACAACGGCAGGGCGACTTGCCCGGTCTGCAACAGGACTTCCATCAAGTGCCTTTACGAGAAGGAGATCGATGGAAACAAGGTCAAGATCTGCAAGGAATGTAACGCTAAGCTTTCCAAGTAAGATGATCTTCAGATCAAGGAAGAAAGATGAAGAGAAGGTGAGGATGTCCGTAGAAGCATCCTCTCTTTTCGTTCCTATAGGTGATTCCTTCGAGACGGCGGATGCCAAGGATGCGGCTGCCATCATCCGTGATAGCGCTCCTGCCGCCCTCGTGTTCATCCCGTCGATGGATGTGCTTTCATCCCCACGGGCCTGGATCGGCGCGCTCTCGGTAGCGTCGTTCGTCGTCGTAATAGGCGATGGCAGCCTCGCCCCTTACCGCGCCTTCATGCGCCTTCTTGACAACGTCATATACTCCCCGGTGCCTCGCCGCCTCTCGGCAGCCTTCATCACCGGCAGCCGTGAGAGGGCCGAGGAGCTTCTCTCTGGAGTATCTTCCTCCGTCGAGCGTACGATAACGGTCAATACGGTTCTTGCGCGTTGAGCCTTTCATTACATATACTCATCATATGAGAAGCATGACAGGATACGGCCATGCAGTGCGCCGTACTGATGACTTTGTCATCGAGATCGTGATCAAGAGCTATAACAACCGCTATCTGGATATATCCAAGAACCTATCATTCCCGCTCGCCCCCTTCGAGACGCTTGTGGATTCCCGTGTGAAGGAGATCGCATCGCGCGGGCATATCGAGGTGTCAGGCAAGCTGCACATCCTCCGCTCATCGGTGCGCGTGAATGTCGATGAGGGGCTCCTTGACGAGTATACGAAGGCCTTTGCCCTCATAGAGGGAAGGACGGGCGTCAGGCCGACGCTCTCTGACTACATCGCAGTAGATGGCCTGGTCTCCCCCGATTCCGAGCTTTCCTCGGATATCTACCTGGAGACGTTCACCGCCGCCCTTGATGAGGCCTTAGCGATGCTCTCTGCGGAGAAGGACAGGGAAGGAGAGGGAACCAAGACCGATCTCTCGCGGCTCATGGATGAGTTCGAATCATCCCTTGCCTCCATCGAGGCGCGCTCTGGTGAGCTTGAGGCCCATCTCAGCTCACTCCTGATGGAGAAGTATGAGGCGCTGACGGGAGAGAAGGGCGATAGCCCCCTCTTCATGCAGGAGCTTGGTGCCCTTCTCGTCAAGTACTCGATCAACGAGGAGCTTTCGCGCCTCCGTGTCCATACCGCTGAGTACAGGAGGCTCCTAGGCCTTGCCGAGCCTGTCGGAAAGAAGCTGGACTTCCTCTGCCAGGAGATGCAGAGGGAGTGCAATACCATCGCCTCCAAGAGCCAGCTTGTGGAGATCAACCTCGCCGTCGTCTCGATGAAGGATAACATCGAGGACATCCGGGAGCAGATAAGGAACATAGAATGAGAATCGCGATTTCATCAGAGAGCGGATGCGGCAACACCACTGTGACGAAGCTCGTGTCGGAGCGCCTTGGCTATCCTATGATAAACTTCACCTTCCGCCAGCTTGCCTCGGAGAAGGGCGTCGACTTCTGGACCCTCAGCCGCATGGCGGAGACGGATCACAGCATCGACAGGGAGCTTGACCGGAGGCAGACGGAGATGGCGATGGCCGTGCCTGACTGCGTGCTTGGATCGCGCCTCGCGATCTGGATGCTGGAGAAGGCCGATCTCAAGGTCTACCTGAGAGCTACCCCTGAGACTAGGGCGAAGAGGATATTCAAGAGGGAGGGCGGCAGCTATGATGAGCGCTATGCCGAGACGGTGAGCCGCGATAAGGCCAATACCCGCCGCTATATGGATATCTACGGCATAGACAACACGAAGCCTGAGGCTGTCGCTGACCTACTGATCGATACCGATGAGCTGTCACCGGATGAGATAGCCTCTGCGATCATAGCCGCGGCCGAGGCTAAGGCCGGGCGCTGAGTGCGATGGATCTCTTCCTGAAGACGAAGTTCACGATCGAGCCGGGCCACGGGATGGGGCAGTATTCCCTCGGGCATGTCATGTGGCTGGCTGGAGCCATAAGCATCGGAGGAGGATTATACGGTGGGTCCTTGCCGCATTGACGCTCATCGATGAGCTGTACAAGGACATCATCCCGATCATGACGGGGCAGTGGGACTTGGCGTTCCTGCCTCTGCATATCTGCTCGATATCGATATTCGCCGTGGCCCTTCATGCCATCACCGGAAGCGATGAGGTCGCCGAGTTCCTCTATGCGGTCACTCTGCCCACCGCGATCATGGCGCTGGTGTTCCCGAACTGGACCGCGATGCTTCCCTGCTGCAACTATGAGTCGATCCATAGCTTCTCCGTCCATATCCTCCTGGTTATATATCCATCGATGCTGCTCTTCGGCGGCTTCCGGCCGTCCTTCCCGCGCCTTAGGTACTCGATAATCCCCTTCGGCGCGCTTACCGTCATTGCCGTGGTGGCCAACGCGAAGCTGGGAACCAACTTCTTCTTCCTCAATGGCGGGGAGAGCGGCAATCCCCTGGGATTCCTTGAGCGCTATGTCGGAGGATGGTACGTGCTTGCATTTCCTCTCATCGCGGCGGTATGCTGGCTGCCGATGTACCTGCTGCCGCGCCGCTTAGGCAGGGAGAGAGGAAGATGAGGATCTATTTCACTAGCGATACCCATTCATATATCTTCCCGTATGACTATATCCACGAGGGCGTGAGGGATATGGGCTATGCCCACCTCTCGTCGGCGTTCCGCGATGACGCCATCATCATAGATGGCGGCGATCTCCTTCAGGGGTCGCCAGTGATACGGCAGGCGCTGCTGTCGGGAAGGAGGCCTCTTCCGATGGCCTCCCTCTTCAATGCCGCCGGGCTTGGCGTGTTCACCCCGGGAAACCATGACTTCGACTTCGGCTATGATACCCTTGAGGCGCTTTTGTCGGATATGGATGCCGTTCCCGTGGCCGCGAATGTCGAGGATGAGCGAGGTCGGCTGTGTATCAGGCGGCACGTGCTGATAGAGAAGGGCGGCGTCCGTGTCTTCATAACAGGGGCCGTTACCGATTATGTTAATATCTGGGATGGGGAGAAGCTGGAGGGCCTGAGGATCACTGACTCGGTGGAGGCGCTGAGGAGGGAGAGGGAGGAGATGGAGGCGCTCCGTCCTGACTGGTCTATCTGCATCTACCATGGCGGCTTCGGCGGAGGGATGGAGAACAGGGGAGAGGAGATCGCGGCACTGGGCTTTGATTACCTCCTCACCGCCCATCAGCATCAGGTGATAGAGCCATTCGAGATCGGCCGCACCATAGCGCTTCAGTCCGGATGCCGCGGCGAATGGGCCGCAGAGCTTGAGCTTGGAAGCGATGGATCCCATTCGGAGCGCCTCGTGAGATGCTCTGCGTCCACGCCTCTGAAGGAGCGTATCGTGGCTGTCCTCTCTACCGGTGTAGAGGAGGATGTGAACCGCTCGCTCTCCGCGGTGATCGGCCATGTCGATGGCATACTGGAGGATAAGGGGGAGGTTGAGAGCGCCATCCATGGCTCATCCCTTGCCGACTTCATCAATGATATCCAGCTCACCCTCACCGGTGCTGATATCTCCGTGGCATCCCTTGCCAATGAGCCTGTATCGATAGGCCCTGATGTCACGCTGGGCTCGCTCCTGGCATCATATCCCTTCTCGAACAACCTCACGCTCCTCTCGATGAGCGCGGCCCTTCTCCGGAAGGCTATGGAGCGCTCTGCGGCGTTCATAGACAGCACTCCCTCCGGTCCGGTGCAGTCTCCGTATTTCTCCCCTGGTAAGAAGGAAAGGTACAACTATGACTTCTACCGCGGCCTCTCGTACTCATTCGACTACCGCAATGCAGTCGGTGAGCGTGTCGTGCGGATGGCGTGGAGCGGGATCGACCTCATTGCGCATCCTGAGACGATGCTCCGCGTCGTCGTCAACAGCTACCGCGCCTGCGGTACGGGGGGCTATGACGCGTACAGGGAGGCATCTGTTATCAGGACGTACTCCGAGGAGATGCAGGATCTGCTGATCGATGCCCTCTCCAGGCCCAATGTAGCCATTCCTTCTCCTACCGATTTCACCGCTATCTATTGAACCTTTTTCATCTTTGGATTAGCTTCTTCTGAGTTTCCTTTAGGAGTGGATCATGGAAAAGAAGGATTATCTGAGCAGGCTCCCCGTAGTCTTCCTGCTCGCTATGCTGTGCTGCTTCCTCTGGGGCAGCGCGACTCCAGCCATCAAGATCGGATATGAGACCTTCGGCATCGCCAGCTCCGATACGGTCTCCATCATACTCTTTGCTGGCATACGCTTCTTCCTCGCAGGTATCCTCGTCATCATCGTGCAGTCCGTGATGGCGGGCCATCTGATAAGGCCTGAGAAGGGCTCCTGGCCCTCGATCTTCAAGCTCAGCCTGGCTCAGACGATGGTCCAGTACTTCTGCTTCTATGTGGGCCTTGCCCATACCAGCGGCGTCACCGGTACCATCCTCTCCGGCGCAAGCGGCTTCTTCTCGATCCTCCTGGCCTCGCTCGTATTCCGCTACGAGAGCCTCACGCTTCCTAAGATCATCGGCTGCGTGATGGGCTTCGGCGGCCTGATCGTGATGAACGTCTCCTTCTCCGGCGGCACGGTGTTCCACTTCTCCCTCGCAGGAGAGGGGCTGGTGCTTCTCTCCACGATAAGCCTCGCGCTCTCGGGAATACTGGTGAAGAAGTACTCCGCGCGCTTCAGCGTGGTGATGCTCAGCGGCTATCAGTTCATAGTGGGCGGGCTCGTGATGATCGCGGTGGGCCTTGCTCTCGGCGGCCGCATCGACCTCGTGCCTCGTTTCTCGGCGTATGTGCTTCTTCTATACATGGCGCTCATCTCCGCTGTCGCGTATTCGGTATGGGGGATACTGATGAAGAACAACCCGGTAAGCCGCGTCTCGATCTTCAACTTCATGACCCCGCTCTTCGGCGTGCTTCTCTCCGCGATCTTCCTCGGAGAGGTCGATCAGGCACTGCAGCTCAACAAGCTTCTGGCGCTTGTCCTTGTCTCTGCCGGAATATATGTCGTCAACAGGAAGTATGGGGATCGTGGCTGATATGACTGCCGAGCATAGGGAGGCCCTGCTGCATTATACCGCAGCCTTCATCGGCGGCCTCTTCGGCCTCTATGCGATCATCTGCCGCCTGACGTTCGGCTCGGCCCAGACGATGAACCTGATAAGCCTCATCAGCGATCTACTGGGGGATAATATCGAGGATTTCCTCTATCGCCTGGGCGTGCTGATCCTCTATTCCCTCTCGGTCGTGCTTACGGTGGTGATAGGGGAGAGGAGGCCGCGTCACCTGAAGCTCATCAGCCTCTCGATCGATGCGGCCGCCACGCTTATCCTTGGCTTCTTCCCTGAGGATATGAACCACATCCTCGGCCTCTATCCGATATTCTTCGCCATGGCGTTCCAGTGGTGTTCATTCAAGGGGGCCTATGGCTTCGTCTGCTCTTCGGTGTTCTCCACGAATAACCTCAGGCAGTTCCTGACCGGCTTGGTCAGCATCGTGGAGGGAAAGGAGAGCGCGAGGGTGTCGAGGATGCATGTATTCGGCCTCACGCTGCTCTCGTTCCATCTGGGCGTCGCCGTCCAGTTCCTGCTTTGGGAGCGCTTCGGCATACCTAGCATCTGGTTTGCCTTCATCCCTATAGCCATAGCCGCTGTGATGGCATTGGCTGAAATCAGAGATAGATGCTGAATGAGCGGTGGCAGTAGGGGCATGTCACCAGGACACGCTCCGCTTCCTCCGTGCCGTCTCCTCCGATCTGGACTACATCCCCAGGCCTCCGCTCCTCGATATCGAAGCCGAGGGCCTCAAGCCGTACCCTCTCGCGCTCAGAGAGCCTCGTCATGATGATCACGTCCTTTACGCCCTCATCCTCCATGGCATCGGTATCGAGAATGGGGAGGGCCGATATCATCAGCTCTATCCCGTCATTGAAGCGCAGCGCGTCCCGTATATCAACGATGTCCGCGCCTTCCTCTATCAGGAGTACCGAGCTGCCATCCTCGTCAACGGAGTAGATGCCGTCATCGATCCTTTCCAGCAGCAGTCCATTCCAGCGCTTGTACCAGATATATTCATCAAGTGCTATCGTATCACCGTCATCGCTTATCACGGAGAAGTGGGGGATCCCCCTCTCCGGCAGCGCTATGCTGTATGATGCGAAGAGCGATGTGGCCATGAGCATTATCGTAATAATCGTAAGCGATCTTCTCATTCCTCTATCTTAGCACGGAGAAGCCCCATGATATTGACTGATTTTGAGGAGGAAATAAACTGTCCATACGGCCATGTCGGAAGGAAGATCATGAGAAAGGCGCTTATCGTATCGTTATTCATATTCATATCGCTGATGGTATTCATCGGCTGCGATGGCGGAATTGCCGGTTCTTCGGCTGAAAAGGTCTCTGCCCCGATACCTGTATTCCTTACGGGGCCAGCGCAGGATATTCCCGTACTGAAAGCAGCAGCTGAGGAACTCACAGAGGAGCAATGCTTCGTCATGTATATGCAGTTCGGCGTTCCTGCGTTCATCGGCTTTGAAGGGGAGACTGAGTCTTCCGAGATCGCGGATGTGGAGATATTCGATTCCTCCGTGTCGCTCACATGGGAAGAGTCTGATGGGGTATTCACGTACAGGACCATCAATGATGGTACTGATATGGATATCGCTATAGAACTCTCGTACGACTCCGCTTCTGATTCATATGATTATATGCAGGCTAAGAGGTGCGAGTATGATGGTTATTTTGATTACTATAGCGTCTCAATTGCTTCTGACGTTGAATATGATGGAGCGACTGAATCCTGGGATGGCGACTATAAGGCATATATAACGATGCGGATGCCTGGTTCTGAGGAGCCATATGTGTTTAATAACATCGCATCAGGTAAGTTCCATTCAGAGGATGGCCTTACAGGCGTGTTTGTGTATCATATGGATCTTAAGTCTCCTGCCTCTGGTGATGCTGATGATGGCGTAGATAGGGCTTTTGATCTTGATGCTGTACTATCTGAGCATGATGGCCTTGAGACTGCCAGGCTCCTGATTGATAAGATGGATGGCGTAAGTACGACAAATGGAGTAGATAGCTACCAGATCCTGTATTCGAAGGATGGCCGCTATGAGATCTTCACCTACAGCGATGCGACGACAGCTGAGGCTAGGGAGGCGTGCCTGGAGCATATAGAGGAGATCAGCGGAGGTAGCTGGAAGGTCGATCCCTCCTCGATACCGGAACCTTCTGCAAGCTGAAAGGCAGATTGCTGTATTCCTTGCTATCATTTAGGAGAATGGTCCTGTTCGGTTTGGATTCCTAGCTGGGCAGGGCTTAATACCATTGTCGATTTGGTTATCACTGGATTTGTCTATTGGTGATGCTATCATGAGAATGATATGTGATTGATGACAAGCCTGCTACGCTTGATGATGGCTCATCTTGGAGGGGTATAAGGAACATGACGTCATGTGTGGAGAGATGCAATGATGTGAGGATCAGGGACAAGAAGGAGATAGAGGATACGTTCAGCAGATATGCATTTGAGCTGGATTATGACTTCTTGTCTAAGGAGCGCAGGATTTCCGATTATATCCTTTTCCTTCTCTGCGAGTGGCTAGAGAAGTATCAGTGCAATATGAAGGGATTGTATAAGCTAAGGATGGAATACAAGCACTGGCTTCTATATGCCCATGAGCTTCCTGCTGATGATCCCAGACATGAGGATATCATAGGGGGCAGGCTATACCCAAAGGATGATGCTCCGGAAGAGGCACGCCTGAATTCTATTTTAATAACTATGAGATCTCGATGCTGAAGAGCTTATCTACGGCTTCCCTGAATTCTATTTTAATAACTATGAGATCTCGATGCTGAAGAGCTTATCTACGGCTTCTTTCTCAGGGCAATCCAGGAGTTTCGCAAGATAAGAGCGTTGGCGTGCAGAGACTATCCCTCTGAGATTCTTCGCTTTCTTCAGGTGCTCGACCTTCACCTTCGAGAATATTATCTTGTCCAGTGCAGAGCGTATCTTGTTCAGCGTCCATTCCTCTTTCAGACCTGACATCCTCCTTCTTATCTCGCAGATGAGGATCGCGGAGATGAAGAGGGTGAAAAGCTTGCCATCCATCGCAGCAACGCCATGCGTTCCGAGCCTCCTCGCATCCTGCTCGTTCTTCAGATCATAGAACGCCTTCTCCACAGCATCCTTTGAGCGGTAGATGTCCAATGCTTCCTTCGCAGAGAGTTCCATCTGGTCCGTGACAAGGACGAGATAGCCTGAGTAGCGGCTCTCCGCTTTCACGAGTGCTTCCTCCTTGTAGTCATACGTCTTCACACCGTTCTCGCACTCATTCATCTCGAAATACTTCGCATATAGAGGGACGTGCGCCTCAACCCATTCTCCTGCATTGAGCTCCTGAAAGCATTCCTGGAGCTTTATGTCCAGTCTTATG
>CASFZR010000068.1 GCA_949299185.1 uncultured Spirochaetales bacterium | reverse complement strand
GGCCGCCACCTGCATCAGCGAGGCAAAGACGGCACACAACTGACTCCATAGCGGTAATCGCCTAGGCATGCCTTTCGATTGATAGTTTGTCGGAAAAAGTCAGATAAACTTTATTATTTCTTGATGTCTGTACAGGATATGACAAGGAAATCGACTTCGTAGCCGAGAAGGAGAAGGGAAAGGAGAGGCTGTATGTGCAGGTATGCCGGATCCTGCCAGCAGCGCGGGGTATCCACGTCCATTGAGGTGAGCATCCGTCCTGCATCAAGCTCATCATCATGGAAAGGACGATATCCAAAGTGGAAGGTCGGATATCGATTATTGATGTTTCCTCTGAAAAGAAAAGGGACTGCCCAAAAGCCTACACTTTCTTACAGCCCCTATATTTACGCCCTATTGGATTCGAACCAATCACCTACTGCTTAGAAGGCAGTTGCTCTATCCAGGTGAGCTAAGGGCGCATATGAACGAAGTTGAAGATACCTTATCGAGGGAATAATTGCAAGTGAACCGAGAGGTATAGATCTTCTCAAACTACGCAATCCTAGATTTTCAGAACGCTAAAAAACCACACAATCCTAGATTTTTAGAGCGCAGAATACCACACAATCCTAGATTTTACAGGAAAAACTCATTCTCTCGTCTCTTGCCGCATCTCTCCTCAAAGCCCTTCCTCGCATCCTCGTAGGACGCGTCTCTATGAGATCTGGCATTGTATGGGCAGAGTCTTATGCACGCGCCGCATGATATGCAGAGCGATGTATCCGTCGCCTTGGGATCATCGGGATCTATCGCGCCGGTGGGGCATGATGACACGCACACGAGGCAGTATCTGCAGCGGTCATCGGCAGTGGGATGGAATGGCGTTCCATGGAATGTGGAACTGTCCCAGTCAGGATTTCCCGGGACGCTTACCTCCTTGTATGGAGGCTTTATCGATGAGGCGAATGAGCGCATCTCTCCAAGGTCGCCCTCCGTAGGCCTCCCCGTGGCGACCGTGGGGAAGATCGAGTGTTCTGCCACGACAGCCGCGGCGGCTATGACGATGAAGCCTCTTCTGGAGAGCAGGTCCTTCATCTCGATGAGGGCGTTGTCATAGTGCCTGTTGCCATATACGGCCACGATGACAGCAGGCGTATCATCGCCATTGAGGAGGCTTATGAGCTCCTCGCAGACATGAGGTATGTATCCGCCATAGACAGGCATGGAGAAGAGCAGGGTATCATCGGAGGAGAGCGAGAGGGCCTTCCTCTCCGTCTTCCTCAGCCAGTTGAATGAGAGCGTGTCCTTGCCGAACGCCTTTACGAAGGCCTCTGCATAGCTCTCTGTCGTGCCGCGGGCACTGAAGTGAACATCGTACAGCATCAGATCAGCCTGCAGCCATGCCTCGCCTCATGATGGTGGGGCCTTGGCGTCTCTGGGTGATGGAAGTGCTGCTCCCTGTGGTGCGGCGGCACGTCGATGGCTCGGCATACGGCCGATACCGGGCGGTCAATGGCCGCTCTGACGTGGTGGCGCAGCTCCGGTCCTCCGAAGAGGAATGTGGCGATAGCGAGTCCGAGTATAACTGCGATAAGCTTCTTCATATCATTACCTCAGCCTATGATTACCTTGCCCCTGGCCTCGGGATCATCCATGATGATCTCTCCCACCGATGGCACCTTGATCGTGCCCCTATGCGGGTTCTTTATCGAGATGATGGGGGAGGTGAGCGTCGCCTTCACATCGGACTTCTCGAACGAAAGATCCGTGTCTATCATCTCGCAGTCCTCGAGGATGAGGTGGCGGCAGTAGCACAGGGGCTGGGTGCCGATGATGCGGCAGCGCCTGAGCGTCAGCGTGTCCGAGTACCACGCAAGATACTCTCCCTTCACCTCTGAATCCTCCACAAGCACGTTATCCGCGTGCCAGAAGGCGTCCTTGGTATCGAAGCGGCAGCGGCGGAAGGTGGCGTTATGGATGTATTGGAAGGAGTACTTGCCCTTGAAGTCGACATCCTCGAATAAGAGGTTCGATGAGCGCATCATGAAGTACTCTCCCTCCGCCTTCGTATGCCTTACCGTCACATCGTCGCATGACCATCCGAACTCCGGAGAGAGTATGTCCGAGCCCTCTATTACGGCATCATTGCACTCACGAAGCGCCTTTATGCCATGCATCTTAGTCTCCTTGATGCGTATGCCGTTGCTGTACCAGATGGCCGCGCGGCAGTTCTCAGTCATGTCAGACTGGACTATCTCCAGGCCATCATCATGCCAGAATGGGTAGCGGAGATTGAGATAGGTCCTCTCAACGCGGACCTTAGCGCACTCCTTGAACGCGCTCTCTCCGTCCGCCGGCCCATCTATCCTGCACTCACTTACCTTTATATCCTTCTCGCCATAGAACGCCCTCTCGGCGTCATAGCTCTTGCCTCTATACTCTGTCATAGTATCTCCAGAGATGGATATTACCAGCAAAGGAGGTTAACAACAATCATTCCTTCTCCGCCAGCTCAAGCCATCGCTCCGATATCTCATCAAGTTCCTTCTTCGATCTCTCGTAGCTTTCGGTGCGCTCCCTCAGAGAGCCCAGCTCGGTCTCTCCGGGATCGGAGAACGACTCCTCTAGCTTCCTTATCAGCGACTCAAGCTCGTCTATGCGGCTTTCTATCGCCTCCTTCTCCTTCTTCTCCTTGTAGCTGAGTCCTTTCCTCTCCCGTTCCCTGCGGACCGGCTCCGCCTTCTTCTCCTCTACTGCCTTCGGCTTCTCATCCTGCGCCTCCTTCCATTCGGTGTAGTTGCCGGGAAAGAGCGTTATCCTCCTGTCCTCTATCACGAGGAGCATATCGACGGTGAGATCGAGGAATGTCCTGTCATGGGATGAGATGATCGCCGTGCCGGGGAATGAGGAGATGTAGGATTCAAGGTTCTCCATAGTCTCGAGATCAAGGTCATTCGTCGGCTCGTCGAGGATGAGGAAGTTCGGGCTCGATAGCAGCCTCGTTATGAGGTAGAGCCTCCGCCGCTCTCCTCCTGAGAGCGTGGATATAGGCAGGCGCTGCATGGATACGGGGAAGCCGAACAGTTCCAGGAACCGGGATGCGGACACGTCCTCGCCATCGGAGAGTATGACCCTCTTTCCTATGTCCTCGGCGTATTCCAGCACTCCCTTATCCGATACAAGCTCCCTGCCGAGCTGGTCGTAGTAGCCGAAGAAGGTGTTTACGCCCTTGTCTACCGTTCCCTCGTCCGGCTCGATGCGTCCCGTGAGGATATCTAAGAGGGTGGACTTGCCGGTGCCGTTATCGCCGATGAGGCCGATCTTCTGTCCCTTCTGGAATGAGAAGGTGAAGCCGGAGAAGAGCATCGTCCCGTCATATCCCTTGGCTATTCCCTCTACCTCCAGTATCTTCTTCCCCAGCCTCCGCTCGAGGGAGGAGAAGGAGCGCTGCCTGTCATCGCGTACCTTGCCGAGCTGGCTTTCCATCTCGGCGATCCTGTCCTTCCTGTTCTTGTCCTTTCCCGTCCTGGCCTTCGGGCCGCGGAGGAGCCATTCGCGCTCACGGCGGAGGATCGTCTCAAGCCTCGCCATCTCCTTCTCTCCCATCCTCAGGCGTTCCTCACGCCTCTCAAGATATGACGTGAATGAACCCGGATGGCGGTAGAAGCGCTTTCTGTCCAGCTCCCAGATCGTGGTGCAGCACTCGTTGAGTATATGCCTGTCATGGGTGACGATGAGGACAGCGGCCCTGGTGGTCTTTATCCAGGACTCTAGGTACTCTATCGACCTTATGTCCAGATGGTTCGTCGGCTCGTCCAGAAGAAGGATGTCAGGGGAGAGCGAGAGGACGCGGGCTATGGCGATCTTCTTCTGCTGTCCGCCAGATAGCGTGTCCATCCTCCTCTCGGGATCGATCTTCTCTCCCAGGGCGTCTATCACGGCCTCGTATTCATGCTCTATGTCCCAGAGTCCTTCCTTCTCTATCCTCTCATAAAGCTCCTGATAGCCTTTCTCGTTCCCTCTGTCCAGCGCCTCCCTGTACTCCTTCAGGAGCCGTATCTTCCTTGACGGAGCCTGATAGAGATAGCTCCTGACGGTCGTCCCGTCCTCATAGGCCACGTTCTGTTCAAGATACGACATCTCGGCGCCGTTCCTGACCGATACCTTTCCCTCGTCGGGTGTGATGAGCCCCATGACGGTACGGAGGAATGTAGACTTCCCCGCGCCGTTCCTGCCGACGATGCCGGCCTTCTCGCCATCTTCCAGCCCCAGCGTCACGCTCTCGAAGAGGGCTTCGTCCTTAAGCGTCTTCTCAAGATTCTCGATAGATAGGATATTCACCGCCTGATTCTACTCTCATGTGAGGATGATTGAATAGAGCAGGCAACTTTCCTAGAATAGCCGTATGATTCGCGATATCGATATCACGCTGTCACCGGAGGAGGCCTCTGACCCTCTCTCCATAGAGAGGCGTGCGCTCCGCAAGGCAGGGGTGCGCGAGTGTACTGGCCATGCGATACTCCGCCGCAGCATCGATGCGCGGCATCGGAGCGTGAGCATATGCCTCCGTGTGAGGCTCTATATAGGGGAGGAGAAGACCCCCTCGTTCACCCCGATACCCTTCCTCCCTGTCTCCGGCAGGGATAAGACGGTAGTCGTGGGCGCAGGCCCTGCGGGGCTCTTCGCGGCCCTGACCCTGATAGAGAACGGTATCGCGCCGATAGTCCTTGAGCGCGGCAAGGATGTCCATTCACGTCTTCAGGATACGGCCAGGCTCTCCCGTGATGGTGTGCTTGATTCGGAGTCGAACTACGCCTTCGGCGAGGGGGGAGCCGGAGCCTTCTCCGACGGGAAGCTCTACACGCGCTCTTCCAAGAGGGGCGACGTGGGTAGGATACTCCGCCTCTTCGTCCAGTTCGGAGCCGATGAGGAGATACTCTACGACGCCCATCCTCATATCGGGTCGGATAGGCTTCCTGCGATCATCGAGCGCATGAGGAACGCCATCATCGAGGCCGGAGGGGAGGTGCGTTTCTCTTCCCGTGTCACAGGGCTTCTGAAGAAGGGCGATGAGACTGTAGGCGTAAGGCTCTCGACAGGAGAGGAGGTCATGGGACCGGTAATCCTTGCGACGGGACACAGCGCCAAGGATGTCTACTCATTCCTCTCTGGTTCCGGCTACGCGCTTGAGGCGAAGGATACCGCTGTTGGAGTACGCCTTGAGCATCAGCAGGCGTTGATAGACTCCATGCAGTACCATACTGACAGGAGGGGGCCATTCCTTCCTCCCGCCTCATACTCCTTCGTTACTCAGGCGGGTGGCCGTGGCGTCTATTCATTCTGCATGTGTCCCGGCGGTTCTATCGTCCCTGCATCCACCGAGCCCGATGCCCTGGTCGTGAACGGCATGTCCCCCGCAAGCAGGGGAGGAGCCTTTGCCAATAGCGGCATCGTCGTCGAGCTTCGCTGCTCCGATCTCGATTCCTCCGATCCCTTCTCCATGCTCAGGTATATAGAGGGAATAGAGAGGAAGGCGTGGAACCCTGGCTTCGCAGCCCCGGCGCAGCGCATGACTGACTTCATCGATGACAGGCTCTCATCATCGCTGCCGCGGACCACCTACCATCCGGGAGTCGTATCCATGCGCATGGATGATGTCCTTCCTCCGCTCATCGCATCATCGCTGAGGGAGGGGCTCCGGGCCTTCGGGAGGATGAGCCGCTCGCGCTTCATTTCGGATGATGCGCTGCTTATCGCGCCGGAGACGCGCACCTCATCTCCGATACGCATACTCCGTGATAATGGCATGAGGCAGGGAAGGGGACTCTATCCTGCCGGAGAGGGCGCTGGATACGCCGGCGGCATCGTGTCTGCCGCGATAGATGGCAGCGAGGCGGCGCTCCGTCTCAAAGGAGATTACTATGGCTGATAGGAAGCGTGATCTCTTATCAGGTATACACGATGGCTTTCCGATATTCCTAGGATACTTCACGACCGCGCTCGCGTTCGGGCTCCTGACGCGTACCAGCGGCTTCCGCTTCGTCGAGGGAGTACTGGTGAGCATGACGAGCTTCGCCGGCTCAGGGCAGTTCCTGATGATGAACCTGTATAATGCCGGTTCCCTGCTGCTGGAGATCGCGCTCTCCGTCTTCTTCATCAACAGCCGCTACATATTCATGGCCGCATCCCTCGCGCCACGCCTGAAGGACCCGAGGTCTGTTCCCGGACGCATCATGTGCGGCTTCGGCACCACGGACGAGGTCTTTGCCGTCTCATCATTCAAGGGACAGGCATTGACCTACAGCTACATGGCAGGGCTGATCTTCACCTCCTATTCAGGCTGGGTATCGGGCACGGCGCTGGGCTATGTGGCTGGGACGTTCCTTCCCTCGGTTGTCCAGAAGGCCGCGGTGATCACCGTATACGCGATGTTCGCCTCCCTTCTTGGCTCGGAGACGGGGAAGCATGTGAAGGCTATAGCCGTCGCAGCGGTCTCTGCCGCGCTCAACAGCATCCTGATCCTCCTCATGGGAGTCTCCACGGGAGTCTCATTCCTGATCTCCCTCATAGCCGCGACGCTCTTCGGGGCTGTCATCTATACCGATAAGGAGGCCGGAATTGAATAAGCTCCTTCTCATAGCCGTATGCTCCGCGGTGACGCTGCTGCCGAGGATCATCCCTTACTTCGCATCCTCGTTCCTGATGAGGCTTCCCCGCTTCGTGCGCAAGTGCATGATGCTCCTGCCGGTGGCATCGCTGGGTGCCCTGATATTCCCCCTGGCGCTTACCGATTTCGGACCTCAGTGGTATGCAGGCCTCGTAGGTGTTACCGCAGCGTTCCTGACATCGCTTCTCAAGGGGCCGATGATCCTTGCTATCGTAATAGCCCTGGTATCAACGACGCTGATGCTGCTGATATGATAGAGAAAGGAGCGGCCTAAGAACCGCTCCTTGCTATGCTGGGCGCGATTGGGATTGAACCAGCGTTCCTGCCGTGTGAAGCCACTCATAGATAAGGTAAATATAGATTCCGTAGTACTATCACGCGTCAATAATTCATTGATATGGCAAGTATCATGCTGGTAAAAACATTATGATCCGGCCTGTAGGGGATAAGATAGTGCTGGCTTTATGAGGCTGTGAACGGCTTATCTTATCGTATACAAGTCAGATGAGGAGGCAATTATCCGATGCCTTCTTATCTGGTTATAATAGCTCTTGGTAAATATGCTCTTTTTCTGAAAGAATTTCGTTTCGCTTTTTGTGATGTATCCCTTCTCCCATTTATAGGCGGTAGTTTCCATTGTACATATGAAATCAGCGGCTTGGGCTAGCCTATAATCCTTCTGGTTTATGTGTCTGAATTTTGCATATGAACTAAACGTTGATCTGAATATGGCCCGAAGCAATGCAGCGATATCCTTTTGCCCGTCATCATAATATATGATTATGTCATCAAATCCGGAAAATGATACCATCGAGGAATTTATGAAATTCTGGATATCCTTCCTCATCTTGTTCAGCAATGCGTCCTGATTATCATAATCTGATTTGTCGTAAAGCAGGAAGAAATATGAATAAGGTATCTTGTTAAGGAATTGCATAAAACGGTTGAATATTGATAACCGTGTTTTTCTATCAAGATTAGCGTATTCATCTTTCCCTCGTATGATTGGTGCTGTATGTACGAATGTTCCCGGATAATCTATTGTTTCGAGCACGCTGTCAAGCCTATCCACATATGTGCTGATGTCTTGTGATTGGTTATGGAAGACAAAGGCAATGGAGTAAAACGACACATCTTCCGGTGCCATATTGAAATTACCTGATTCATCAACAAAGACTGACAATATGCTCATCCTGAATTCTATTCTATTAACTATGTAAAAATGCTGAATTTTTCATAATTCCTTCTGTTTCAATGAAATCATAATGCATTCCCAGTTGAATGTTCTTTGTTTTCATGGTAATATTAATAACTATGAAGAAGGATGAGAAGA
>CASFZR010000067.1 GCA_949299185.1 uncultured Spirochaetales bacterium | reverse complement strand
GTAATCTTGCCATTGGCTCTTCCTATTTCAGATTGTGATGTAATAAAGGAATAGCCCCGAATCTGCCATCAAGATATCCTTTTTCAAGATTCAGTCCTGGGATTATCTTGAATTCCGCATAGTTAGTAAGGTATGAGGCGCTCTTTTCCCTGTCTTTCTCCATGAATTGGATCTCATCCCTTCTGAGGATATTCATATCAAGAAGGTTCGTGTCATGGGTTATGAAGATGAGCTGGCTTTGTGCTTCCTGCGAAAGATCATCCTCTAGGAATTGTTTGATGAGTCCCTTTGATATGACCGTGTGCAGGCTTCTCTCTATCTCATCGACTACGATGGTTCTTTGGCCTATCTTATCCTTTTCCAATAGTTGAAGCAGGTCCAGCATCCTCTTGAAACCACTGGATGTATCAGCGATTGAGAGCGTCGCATATGTCCCATCTGAGCGTTTATGTCTCACGGATAGCTTTATTTCCTCAAGCCTTCCGCTCATTGTCTTATGGAATATGACATACCGTTGCTTAGGGGATAGCCAGTAGCCAGAACTGGAGCTTTCGATGGAATTCCTCAAGGTTTCCCTATCAGCTGGGGTCAACGCCTGGCTGAGTATGTATTCAAGATCTACGGTGGAGGCCTTTGATTCAAATCCGTCGAAGTCGAAATCAAGGCTCTTGAGTATACCTGTTGCCTTTTCCCTGTATGCTTCGTTCGTTATCAAGGAGGGGAGTACGTTCAGGTTATAGTAGTCAGGCCGTATCGTGATAAGGTCATTGATGAACCAGCTATGCACATCAATGCATATCTGATTTGAATTCCGTATTGCCAGTTCAGAGAGCAGTAGCATATTGCTCGGAACATCGTTAGAGATGAAATCGAGATAACGCTTTCCTCCCTTTGTCTCCTTTATGAATCTGTTTCCGAATTCATGCTCGGATCCTGAGCCTGTCTTGATCCTGGAGAAAAGCTCTGTCTCCCTTTTCGTGTAGTATGCGCTGAGCCATTCCTCGAGTATCTCATCGCCTTTGATAGAGAATCCATAATGGTACATGACTCCCTTCCTGTCGATCAGGAGCATTGAGAACATGGATGGATTATCCTCATTATCAGAGGAGGCGAAACGAAAGGGAATTGCGGCAGCATTGCTTCCGGTTACCTTGGTTTTCATGAACTCGATAGCTAGGACCAGATTCGTCTTTCCGCTCCCATTTGCCCCGTATATCCCAGAGATCGGCAGGACATTCATGCCGTATTTCATTACTGGAATCGTGTTGTCGAGCTTCAGTCGCTTTGCGGCTGTCATGTTAAGAAGCAGCTGATCTTTGAAAGACTTGTAGTTTTCGACAGAGAAATTGATAAGCATTGCATATTCTCCTATCTATAATAGAGTTTATTAGTATTTTGCTAATTAAACAAGATTAAAATCAGCTATGAGATATTTTTGATGCATGGTGCTGCTTGCGCCAATCTTTCATCTGGATAATTGATTGCTTCTGCGTTTGGAATGTTGTGTGGTACTATTGGGCTATGGAAGATATGCAGATCGATTTCTCGGATATCCCGGAACTCACTGAGGAATATCTTGGAACGCTGAAGCGGGTACGGCCAAGGGACTTCAATAGCGAATCTCCGATCAATGAGTCTTGTCATGCCATGCTTGATGAGGATGTGTCGGATTAGATAAGCAGATTTGTCGCTGGTTATCATGCATAGATACTCTTGTACCCTATGCCTATCTTTTCGGATTTTGCTTTTTCTCCTATGTATTTGCCGTCCTTTTCTTGAAATGCGGAGTATCTTTCCTTGACAACACCATGTTGGGTGAAGAGAAAATGGTAGAAAAGGAGTAATGATGCGCCATAGGTTTCTCTTGATCATATTGGTCGTGCTGTTGTCCCTTGGCTTCTCTTCATGTGCCACACGCGTCAATCGCGTGCAGACAGGAACGGCCGATGAGCTTACCGGATACTGGAACGAGATAGATGTCGAGATTGTCTGCAATGCCCTTCTTGATGATATGTTCTCTTCCTCACGCTATCGTCAGTATGCCTCCTCGCTCGGAGAGCGGCCTCTTATAAGGGTCGGCTCGTTCCGCAACATGAGCGATGAGCATATCGATACGGCAATCGTGACCAACAGGATGCAGGATGTGATATTCGACAGCGGACTCGCGGACTTCGTCGTTGACCGCAGCTTCCTCGATGATCTGCATCAGGAGCAGTACTACGGCCTTGATTACTCCGCCTTCGGGGAGAGCGCTAGCATCGGCAACGAGAGCGCTCCGGACCTGCTCTTGCAGGGCAGCGTAAGGACCATCGTGCAGAAGGATGGCAGGCATGAGGTAAGGACGTACTTCGTGTCGGCACAGCTTACCGAGGTCGAGACAGGACGCCTGATCTGGACAGGCGAGAACAGCGAGATAAGCAAGGAAATAACCAATAGGTCCGTCAGATGGTAGCCTGGCGGAGGATTCGGAGGGGAGATATGAGGAAGTTCATCATTGGGGCCATTGCAGTCCTTCTAGTGCTGTCATCATGCGCGAGTACGGGACCGAGCGAGAGGGAGCAGGATTCGGTAAGGTCTGCCCTGATGCAGGATGATATAGTCAGTGCCGTCAACACGATAAACGGCGCGCTGGATTCTTATAACGATCAGGCGGTCTATGACCTGGATATCGGGATGCTCTGCTTCTATGGGCGTGACTATGAGACCGCTATCTCCGTGCTTACCGCCGCGGAGCGCATCATCGAGAATAACCGTGTCGCCAGCATAAGCGAAGGAGCCGCGGGACTCATCGCCAATGACAACGTCAAGGCGTATCCCGGAGCAAACTACGAGGATCTCTATATAAAGGCCATCAAGGCGCTTTCGTACTATGCCCTCGGTGATATCGACGAGGCGATGGTCGAACTCAGGCGGGCGAACATCATCAGCACCGATTTCGCCCAGAATCCCGAGGAGGCGGCCTCCTGGATCGAGGAGCTTGTGCTTTTGCTGACACCGGATCCCCTCCAGTATTTCGAGGATCCGAACATCCCGTATATCTTCGACTCCGCTCTTGTGAGATATCTGAGCATGGTCTTCTACAGAGGCATGGGAGACGTGGGCAATGCCGGCGTTGATTACGACGTGCTTGCCACTACTGGAACCAGGGCGATATCCGAGGAGGACGTATATGTTCCTCAGGGACAGGCGAGGGTGAATTTCGTGGCGCTCAATGGGCTTATCGCAGATAAGGAGGAGGCCTCTGCCATGGCGATAACCGGCGATGTCCCGCATAAGGTAGCATGGCCTGTGATTCCTCAGTACGGTGGTTCCTCCGTAAGCGAGGTCATCGTCAGGGCTTCCAATGGGGAGACCATGAGGCTATCGCTTCTTGAGGATGTAAGCGATCTTGCCCGCGCCAATGTCTCCATGGACGCAGTGAGCAAGTATCTTGGAAGCTACTACCGTGGCTACACGAAGATGATGGCGGCCAAGCTCGCCGCGGATGAGGCATATAAGCTCGCGATGAGCGCGGCAGATGAGGCGAGGTCACAGGCCCTGTCATCGCTCTCCGGCCAGAACGCGCTTGCAAGGATGGCAGGGGAGAAGGCGGCGGAGGTTGCCTATGATGTGGCGCGTGATGCGGCCCTTACCGCGTATGCCGCGGCTCTTCAGGCCGTTGATGATACCGAGATCCCGGATCTCAGGATGGGCAGGTTCCTCCCTGATTCCGTGATGGCTGGAGGCATGACGCTCTCTCCTGGCGTATATGACTTCACCGTTACCTTCCGCACCGGCTATGGTGATGTGACAAGGGTCTACAGGGGCGTGGAAGTCTCCCCGAACAGGCCTAATATCGTATTCGCCACATGCGCAAGATAACGCTCATAGCATTGCTATTCGCCATCGGTGCCGCTTCTCTTATGGCGGCACTGCCTGGATGGGTGATGGATCCGTATGATTTCCTGGATCCTGATGAGTATATCGCGGCATCGGGGATAGGACGGAGCGCCGCGGAAGCGGAGGGCGATGCTATATCGTCACTGGCCGCGGTGTTCGGCGTCAGCGTGGATTCCCTTACCGAGATAGATGTCTCAGACACCGGCATCAGCGCGGATGATTCCTACGCCTTCTCCGCGGATATCGAGGTATCGGTGGATGATCTTGTAGGCGTTTCCGTGGTGGATAGCTGGAATGATGGGCGCATCTACTATGCCCTGGCATCTCTCGATAGGGAGGACGCGGCCGATCATTACCTGTCCCAGTTGCTTTGGCTCTCGTCATTCGTGGAGGAGCGCTATGATGAGATAGCGGGGGCTATCGGGGATTTCAGGGCATATGCCGAGGCGAGGAAGCTCATACCGGTGGCGGAGCGCCTTGATGGCGTGCGGACGATCCTCGGCGTGCTTTCGCCCCAGATCGTCTCCTCGGTTTCCGTGATCGACCCCGGGAAGGTAAGGCTACTTGCCGATCAATGCAGGGATGCCGTCTCCATCCGCCTGGAGATCGATGAGGATATAAACGGTGCGCTCAAGCGCTCTCTTTCGACCTATTTCAGCTCGTTCGGCATCGACCTTACTGATGGGGAGGCTCGCTATGTGATAAGAGGCGGTATCGAAGGCTACCCCTCGAAGGCCCCTGCGAGGATGGTCTACGTGGATTACTTCCTTACCCTTGAGCTGTATGACACCGTATCAGGTGAGACGCTTATGGTGTTCTCCGAGGATGGACGGGAGGGGCACCGTACGGAGGCTCAGGCCAGGAACCTTATATCGGTCGGGCTTGATGAGATCATAAGGACAGGCTTCGCGGAGGCTTTCCGTGAGGCTTTCTATGGATATTAACAGGAGGAGAACATGAAGCTTATCGTGATTGGAGCGCTTACAGTGCTTCTGGTACTTACAGGGTGCGCATCTTCAGAGCCGCAGGCGGAGGCGCCTGTCAATCCAACGGCGGAGGAACAGCTTGGCGGCGAGGTCGGCCTCAATGATGTCGGTATGCCAGATTGGGTATTCAGCCCCGGACCGGATGATGAGAACCACTATGTGGTTGGCTATGCCCTCATGGCTAACCGCATGAACTCCATGAGAAGAGCCCAGGCAGAGGCTAGGAACGTCATGGCGGAGTGGGTGTCGACAGTTGTTGACGAGGTCATCACGACATACACCAACGATGCTGGCGAAGGCGTGAACAGGCAGGCTGTCGATGCCTTCGAGACCGTCTCCAGGCAGAGGGCCCAAGCGGTACTTTCCGGCGTGCAGCAGGAGGATATGTGGGTTGATGCCGATGGTGGCGTATATGTACTCATGAGCCTTCCTATCGAGAATATCGAGAATGATCTTCTCTCAGTAGTGAATGAGACTTTCACCTCTGACGCGTTCGCCCGCAATGACGCGGCGGAAGCGGCGAATCAGATGATGAATGACGCGATAGCCAAGTACTTCGGTACTCCGGCGGTATGACGGTGAAGGAGGCCGGGAAACCGGTCTCCTTGCCTAAGAGGCAATATGAGAAGATTCCTTATCATCGCTCTATCGCTGGTAATGCTCTCCTGCGTAAGCACGGACGGACGCCCCTCATGGGTCGATGATATCCCCTCGAAGTGGGGACGCGTATGCGGAGTAGGAGAGGCGAGGCTCTCTACGAGCCACAACAGCCGCATGGCCTCAGAGGCAGCCGCGCGTGCCGATCTTGCCAGACGGCTGGAAGTCAGCATCGATGAGGCCGTAGCCACCTACGTCAATGACTCCCATTCACGTATCCTCAATGCCTATGAGGAGATAACCATACAGACAGTGGACCTCTCGATAAGGAACATAAGACTTGATGAGCGGTGGACCGATGAGGATGGAACGGTCTGGACCCTCGTCTCTATCCCTTCCTCCGATGTCGATGATATCTTCGCCATGGCCGCGAATGACTACCGCAGCAAGCTTGAGGAGAGACGGCTTGATATCGAGGCGAGATACATGGCCCTCCTTGAGGAGCTTTCATCTTCCGCTTCCGCCGATGCCGAGGCAATCGCGAAGGCCGCGCTTGATTATATCTCTGATGAGGTGAGTGCCATCGACGATGTGCTGAGGGGGATATCCGAGGAGGATATAGCAGGAATCGCGGAACTGCTGATGAGGGATGATCAGGATAAGCGATAAGGAGGTCGTCTCTCCTGATTGAGCAGGTTCCCTCGAAAGTCCGAAACCTCCAGGATGCGCGCCATGTGTCCTCAGGACCTAGTGTTCAGATATGATCGGGTCTTCGAACAGGTCCGATAGCCTGTAGCCATATGGCCTGATAAGCTCCAGGAGCGTGGCTATCTGCAGCTTCCTCTCGATTCCTTCCCTCAGGCCCTTGACCGCTCCCTGCCTTGACTCGGGATATGTCCTCACGAGCTCTGTCCATGTGCCGTTGCCGCTCAGCGCGATGAACCTGTCGAGCAGTGCTTCCTTGGAGTTGTCTCCCTCGACCGTTCCCTCCATCAGGAAGAGTATGAGGCTGCTTTCCTCCATGGCCCTGGCAAAGCCCTTGATGCCCATTCCCCAGAAGGTCGTCAGTTCCGTCAATGAGTCCACATACGTGTTGATATGATCCTTCCGTATGACCTCGGAAAGCTCCTTCTGCGTGCCTTTCAGGAACATCATCAGGTATGTTATGAGTATTGCCTCAGCCGGTATTCCCTCATAGCTATATCCTCCTCCTGCAAAGACTTCTCTTCCTGATGGCGTACGCTGGGATATCATCTCGACCATCATCAGCAGGTCCGTGGCCTTCATGCCGGGAGGCAGCATCTGCAGCAGCGTGGAGAGGCGGGGGCATGAGCGCCGTGAATAGGAGGCATAGTAGTTTGACTGCTGCAGGGAATACCTCTTCACCATCTCGTATTTCGAGATGTTCCCGTTTATCCTCCTCATGAGGTCAAGCACCACCGTTCCATCTATCTTGAGCTTCATCGGAACGATGGAATCAGGAACAGTCCCATGGAAGCCCGTCTCATCAAAGCACCCGTAGAACTCAGCCATGGTAGGGAAGCCCAGCCTGTTGGCACATCCTCTCAGGGTATTGAAGGAAAGCGTGTTCAGCCTGGCAAGCTCCGCCTCTGTGAGCGGCAGCGTGATTGAGTAGTTCTTATAGAGCAAAGCGTCCCCCTATAGAGCGATTTTTGTACAAATCTAACACAGGATGTCGAGAAATCAAGCAAGAAGTAACCTCTCTTTCATAGGTATGAGAGGCAGCTTCCTTGATTCTTGCCATGACCGTAAACGGCCATCAGCCTAGAGGAAAGGAGAGAAAGATGAAGAAGACACCGATTCTTGCAAGTATTCTTATCATGTTGCTGGCAGTCACCGCCTGCAACCTCGACAGCCTCTACAGCAGCCTTATCCCGGATCCGGATAAGGACGAGGAGGTGATAACACCCAATGAACCAGACTCACCATCAGCCATCATACAAGAAGAAGGCTACTACCTGGAGTCAGGCAATCCATCAGAATACTTCAGCATAGAGGTAACGGAAGCGGAGATAAAGGAACAAGCACTGATTCTTACAACGGATGATGGAACCATACAGGAATACCAGATGATGGACAGCATGATCCTGCTGGGCTCTGATATTCTTACTATCGCCCAAGAAGACAATGAAACAATAACCATCACCAAGGAAGGAGCGGAGCCATTGGTATTCCGATACGGAAGAAGGTAACCACAAAAGCAGAGGGCCTAGCAAAAGAAGCTGGGCCCAATTAAACAGAGAAGAAAAGCATAACCAACGAACGGGAAAAAGGTTACATCAATCCATCAAAATAAAGCCAAATCCTTAATTGAAAAGAAATTAGTTCCTGACGCACCAATCATCATAAAAGCGATAAAAAGTGAAAATACCTCTTGACAACAGCCTACGGGGGGGGGGTAGGCTTAGTGCATCAAAGATTCAGTCGGAGGATTTTTAAGATGAGAAAGTTGATGATTGCAATGCTTGCTCTTGCCGTCGTATTCGGCTTCGCGGCTTGCGACAACAGCAATTCGGGTTCTAC
>CASFZR010000066.1 GCA_949299185.1 uncultured Spirochaetales bacterium | reverse complement strand
TATGGCTACAGGGATACCGAGTATTTCTTCCTTAAGATTAAGTTTGCTTCCATGAGAGGGCCCTATAGGTACAAATCCCACACAATTCTGTAAAGACCCGATAATCTAAGCTCTGCTATCAGAAGCGGAAGAGTATGAGGTCAGTAGGCACGCGTGAGGGCTGTGGGGTCTGCATCTCGTAGTAGGAGATATCCTGATCAGCAGGCATGTCCTTGAGACGATCCGAGATTTCTCCGAATAGGCTCGTGAAGGTGATGGTCCTTTCCTTTGGCAGTCCCTGTTCTCCGCTCTCGGTGTCATATCCGAGATAGCCCAGCATCGCCTTTGTCATCCTGCTGTTTGGATCGTCCTCAAGTCCTGCGTATGAGTACTGCTTAGGCGTAGATGCGGCGAGGATGTAGACAGGACCGTATGAACGGGCGGAGAATGAGGCTCTGAACGCATCGGATATCGCAGTGCCGATATCTATGCCGGTGAAGTAATCATCGCTGCCATAGGTCTCTCCGGTTCCGACATCATTCGGGGACTGCCTTCCTGAATTGCAGGCATCGATGATCATCAGGCTCTTCCCTCCGATGCTCTCAAGCATCGCTGAGATATTCCCAAGGCCCCAGAGGGTATTCATCAGGAGGATATATGATTCCTCATCAGTGCTTATCCCATGACCGGAGAAGTAGAAGATATTGAGATTACTGGATCCTGCTTCGATCGACGCTATCTCATGGACCATCTCATCGTTGGTGAGGCGCTCTCCCGTCATGACGTTGACGATCGATCCTCCATTGCTTTCGTAGAGCAGGGTCTCGTAGCTATAACCTGCCTCGGAGGCAAGGAAGGAAAGCTGGCGTACCACCGCTTCGGCATCCTGCTCAGGGCCATAGGGGAGGGCGGATGGCGTTCCATCATAGTCGAATCCTATCGCTATGATATTCACATGCCGCTGCCTGTCCGGCGAGGGACGGCAGGATACGAGGATAAGGAATACGACGAGTAGGAGTACGGATGTCTTTCTCATATGGCCTCCATGAAATGGAATGAGAGGCCTATGCCAAGCATCAGGCTGCAGTCGTTCCTTGAGGCGTAGAATGACAGGGGAACCGTCAGCGAGAGCGAGTCAAGGATCCTGAATGAGGGAATCAGGCTTCCGCCGACGCTCATCGAGAGATACTCGGTCCCAAGATGCCACTGGCCCCTGATCCCGGCCCCAGCTCCGATGGAGAGGAGATCGCTGAGGCGATAGAAGTAGCGCGCCTCGAGGGAGAGAAGCATCTCGGCCTGCTTCCTCACGTAGTCATGCTCATTTCCGATCGTCGAGTAGCCGATGGAGAAAGGCAGGGATATGGTGTGGTCGTCTATCGATATCGCGGCAATATCAAGCTCGATCCCGATAGCAGCCGATGAGGACATATAGTCCTGTAGCCCATCGGCCTTGTATCCGGCATATGCTCCGACCGAAGGGGACCAACGCACGGAGGATGCCATCAGCATGGCCGAGGCTAGGATCATGATCGTAATGGCAGAGAGCTTCTTCATCATCATCATCATCTATATTACTACAACATTTTTCTAAGGGGCTATGGCTGAGGTGTCCTGTTATGCTATCATCGGCGCATGAGCGGATGCTTCTACAACGATGGACTGAGGTTTGAGTGCCAGAGATGCCTCTACTGCTGCTCTTCCGAGCCTGGATACGTGTATCTTACGAAGGATGATATCCTTTCCGCATCCGCGGAGGTGGGGCTGCCGCCAGCCGCGTTCATCGAGGTATATTGCCGCATCATAGACTATGGGACATTCTCGATGGTATCGCTGAGGGAGAAGAGCAACTATGACTGCGTCTTCCTCACCGCCGACGGCTGCTCGATCTACAGGGCGCGGCCAGAGCAGTGCAGGAGCTACCCATTCTGGCCATCGGTGCTGCAATCGCGCGAGAGCTGGGAAGCGGAGGGCCGCTCATGCCCTGGTATCGGCAGGGGTGGGGTCATATCCCGCAAGGAGATCGAGGAGAGGATGAGGGCCCATGATCCTTATCTCATATTGAAGGGCAGAAAGGTCTGGGAGGAGTGACGATTCCGCGATTTTCCGTTATATTCATAATGGAGTCCTGTCTTGCCTGCATTTACGGATAGCACGATTAACGCGATCAAGGCCCGCCTGACCATGAGCGAGGTCGTACAATGGTACATCCCCGTGGTTCAGAAGGGGGGCCGTCCATGGGCAAAGTGCCCATTCCATGGGGGTGGTAATGAGCGTACGCCATCCTTTGTCATGAACGATAAGGATGGATTCTACCACTGCTTCGGGTGCGGCGAGTCCGGGGATATGTTCACATTCATCGAGAAGATGGAGCATATGAGCTTCCCGGAGGCTGTGGAGATGCTGGCGTCCAAGGCCGGCGTTGAGATCAGGACAGAGAGCGAGAGGACTAGGAAGGAGAAGGGAGAGTCGGATACCCTCCTTGATCTGAATCGGCGCCTCCAGGGCTCGTTCCATCACATGCTTCTCCATTCAAGGGAAGGAGAGAAGGCGAGGGAGTATCTTGAGAGGAGGAAGGTCAGCGCGGAGATGATAGAGCGCTTCTGCCTCGGCTACGCTCCGCGCAATACCGATTGGCTGCATTCGTTCCTCATAAGCAAGGGCTATAGCGATGATCTGCTACGGAAGTCCGGGCTCTTTTCCGCCAACCACTATCCGTATCCGCTCTTTGCCGATCGCCTGATATTCCCCGTCCGCAACAGGCAGGGGAAGACGATAGCCTTCTCTGGGCGTGATCTCTCAGGTCGCGAGAACGCTCCTAAGTACGTGAACTCGCCAGAGACGCAGGTCTACTCCAAGCGCCATAACTGCTTCGGTCTCTATGAGGCCCTGGATAGCCTGAAGAAGGAGGGTAGCAAGGCGGTCCTGGTGGAGGGTAACTTCGATGTCATCGCCATGCATCAGGCTGGACTGACGACCGCGGTCGCTCCATTGGGTACGGCATTCACTGAGGAGCAGGCGGACCTCCTCTCGCGCTATTCCGGGCGGATCGATCTCCTGTTCGATAGCGATGGAGCGGGATCGAAGGCGACGGATAAGGCGATCTCGATCATCCATCCCAAGGGCCTTGACTGCTACGTCCATAGCCTGAAAAGAGGTAAGGACGCCTCGGAGATCATCGAGAAGCTAGGCGAGAAAGCACTTCTTGAGGACTTCAATACAGCTGAAAGCGCCTTTGACTATCTTGTAAACAAGACAGCAAAAAGCTATGATATCAGAACGCCAAGGGGAAAGTCCGGCTTCGTACGGGCGATCTCGTCGTTTCTGGAGAGTACGGCATCGAACGTAGAGAGGGAATCATACATACTCTCGCTCAGTACCTACCTTTCCGTGCCCGAGGAGACGATAAGGGAAGATATCAGCGGCTCTTCCGCAGGGAAGAGGCAGAGGGAGGATGATGCGAGGGTTCCGGAAGAGGAACCGGTAAAGAGATTCAACAGCGCCGCTGTCAGCATTGATCTCTATGCGATGCTTTTCCTTGCTAACCACCGGGATCTTTTCAGGCAGTACCGCTCCAGGATCAGCTTCGGCGATCTCAGGGACAGGGAGGCGCAGGAGATATACATGGCGCTTGAGAACGCCATGCGGAGCGAGATAACAAGCAACGAGCTTTTCCTTTCCCTCATCAGCGATGAGAGGGCAAGAAATGATACGGCCACTTCCTTCGGACTCGATGAGTACCGCAACGGCAAGGTAAGCGCCTTAGATGAAGCAACGGATAGGATAGCCCTACGCGGATTGGAAGAGCAGCGACTGGTGCTTACGAACCAGCTGAGGTCATTCTCTGACTCTCTGGATGGTGAGCAGATCACGGAGGCCCTCGAACGAAAGGCCGAACTCGACAGGAAGATTATCGATCTTAAGGCCGGATTGTATGGTAGGTCGGCCAATGAGGATGAGGATTGATGGCAGAACAGGATCTAAGGAACACTTCATTCTATAAGGAGCTGCTGCAGACAGCGAAGGAGCAGGGAGTCATAACGCTTCTGGACATCGTATCGGAGATGAAGAAGCATAAGGACGCTCCTGCGGATCTCGATAATGTCATAGATGCGCTGAAGGAAGACGGCATCCAGTATGCTGAATCAGAGGATGCTGAACCCGATTTCATGGAGGAGCCCAGCGAGGAGGATCTTGAGGATTTCGAGGATGATGACGCCTTCGAGGACGAGGAGGACTCCGATGATGAGGAGCCTTCCGATGATGACATCAAGGACATAGAGGACGAAGAAGAGGAAGACGAGGAGGACGAGGACGGCTCCAGAAGGGAGAAACGTTCCTCCGATGACGAGGATGATGAGGAGGAAGAGGAAGACGAGGAGGAGGAAGAGAACATCAACGAGTGGAAAGGCACCGATGATGATACCGAGTCCTCTACCGAGCGCTTCATAGATATCTCGTCATTCTCCGAAAGCTCCGAGCATAAGGGGCACTCCCAGCAGACGCGCTTCGATACCAGCCAGGATGATCCTATCAGGCTCTATCTCAAGGAGATCGGCAATGAGAACCTCCTTACCGGTGAGCAGGAGGTCGAGCTTGCCATGCAGATGGAGAAGGGCGCGGCGATCGTCTCTTCGGTCATCCGCGAGAGCGGCATCCTGATCTCATTCTTCACCTCCGTCATCGATAAGATGAACGCCAAGATCGAGGAAGACACGGAGGAGACGCTCTCGACGGAGGAGCTTAAGGAGTTCCTCTCGGTGCAGAAGCGCTATAACAGCTCCTACCGCGAGGCGCTTGGCAAGGATACGCCTAAGGAGATACGCGAGTATAACGAGCTTAAGGAGAGGATGCTCCTTGCAGGGGACAGCCCTGAGATGGACAAGGAGATAAAGGCGAGGCATGATGCCCTTCTTGATAAGCTCGGCGGCTATCCTGATGAGGCGTCTCCGCTTTATGAGGGGAAGAAGCGTTCTGACTTCCCGTCCCGCGAGGAGTGGATCTCCTACTGCCGTGAGAAGAGCCGTGAGGACAGGATCCGCAAGACGGAGGAGAAGCTGGATGAGATCCGCAAGGAAGAGGCCCAGCTCAATGCCCGTATCGCGGAGGGCGTGACGCAGAAGGATAAGCAGTTCAGGCAGGAGCATCCTGATATGAAGGAAGCCGACCTGGAGAAGGAGATCCAGAAGATACACAGGAAGGTCAAGGAGGATAACGCCGCGACCGGTGCTGAGCTTGGCAAGCGTTACGCGGACTTCAAGAAGGAGCTTGAATCCCTTGCCTCTGGCGAGTATCTTCCGGTGAGCGACTGGATCACTCCGATAGAGCTTCAGCAGGAGGAGATCGATGACCTTACGGATATCTTCATCTCCGCTAAGGATAAGATCATCAGCTGCAATGAGCGCAAGAAGAGCATTGAGGAGCATCTGAAGGTCTCCTCGATGAAGGAGCTGAGGCAGCTTGGCCGTGATCTGGCCATGCAGAACAGGGCGCAGCAGATTGAGCAGGCGCTCGGCATGAACAGCGATCAGATCAAGGAGGAGATCAAGGAGCTGCAGCTCACCGAGAAGGAGCTGAGGTCGATAGAGACCGACTTCGAATGTTCCTCTGATGAGATCATCCAGGCCGTGAAGGATATCCAGCTGGGGCAGAGGATACTCAAGAGCGCCAAGGACAGGCTTATAAAGGCCAATCTCCGCCTTGTGGTATCGATCGCCAAGAAGTATACCAACAGGGGATTGCAGTTCTTCGATCTCGTGCAGGAGGGCAACATCGGCCTGATCAAGGCAGTTGAGAAGTTCGAGTACGAGAAGGGATTTAAGTTCTCGACCTATGCCACCTGGTGGATAAGGCAGGCGATCACGCGCTCTATCTCCGATCAGGCGAGGACGATCAGGGTTCCTGTCCATATGATCGAGCAGATCAACAAGGTCGTGAGGGAGTCCAGGGTGCTGATGCAGTCGCTTGGACGCGAGCCGACCGATAAGGAGGTGGCGGACCATCTCGGATGGCCTGAGGCTAAGGTAAAGAACGTGAAGTCCGTCGCCCGCGAGCCTATATCCCTAGAGACGCCTGTAGGTGAGGAAGAGGACAGCGTGCTTTCCGATTTCATCGAGGATAAGGATGCTGAGAATCCTGCTAACCAGACGGCGTTCGTGCTGCTGCAGGATAAGATCAGGGAGCTTCTCTCCACGCTTCCGCAGAGGGAGCAGGAGGTGCTTAGGATGCGCTTCGGCCTTGATGATGGCTACGCATTGACGCTTGAGGAGGTCGGACTATACTTCGATGTCACCCGAGAGCGTATCAGGCAGATCGAGGCGAAGGCGCTCCGCAGGCTGAGGCATCCGAAGAGGAGCCGCCAGCTCAAGGATTGGAACTAAGGTAGATATCTATTTGATAATCCGCTATCATCAGCGGTTGATGAGGAGAATTGTATGGCAGGGAATGACAAGCTTGAGTGTCTGAAGGAGCTTCAGGAGGCATTGAGGGTTAAGTTCAATCTGGAGAAGCAGGCCGAGATGATGCCGGTTAACCTGAAGAAGGAAGAGGCTTCATTGAAGGAAGCCAATGAGAAGTACCTTGAGCTTACGGAGAGATTCAATACCGTCACCGAGGAGGTGAAGTCACTCTCGATCAGATATGAGGACGCCTTCCAGACAAGGACGACCTACGAGAAGCAGATGGAGTTCCTCAACACCCAGAGGGAGTATGAGGCGCTTTCCAAGCAGCTTGATGAGGCGAAGGTACAGGAGCAGTCCCTTCTCAAGCAGCGCAATTCCAAGAGCCAGGAGCTTGATAGGCTTCGCGGCGAGCTGGATGAGCAGGAGAAGGTCTGTGATGAGGCGAAGGCACGCGTCGACGCTGAGAGGGCTAAGGTGGAATCATCCCTTGATGATGTCAACAGGCAGCTTGACGAGATGAACGCGAAGTGCGAGGAGATCAGGGAGGGCGTCATTCCTGATGAGCTTTATGCGAAGTTCGCTAATATCGTGCATAAGAAGAACGGTGAGGGAATCGTTCCGGTGCATGGTCAGGTATGCACGGGCTGCGATCGCGTCCTTCCGATGCAGTTCGTCATCGACCTGCGCCTCAAGCAGCAGGCGAACGAGATCGAGTACTGCCCGTACTGCTCCAGGATCATCTGGTATGAGAAGCTTGATGATGAGCTGGAGAAGAACTACATCTTCGAGCAGCTCGAGCCTACCAAGGGTGAGGGCAAGGCTTCTCAGGATGAGGGCTCCAAGAGCGATAGCGACAGCTACGACGAGTCCATGGGCGAGGGCTTCGAGGACTTCTAGGATTGATTCCCAGGCCCTGGAGGTAATCGCTGGAAACAGAGGAAAGTCCGGGCTCCACAGGACGATGGTGCTGGCTAACGGCCAGGAGCAGCAATGCTACAGAAAGTGCAACAGAGAGCAGACCGCCTCGTAAGAGGTAAGGGTGAAACGGCGGTGTAAGAGACCACCGCCTGTCCAGTGATGGGCAGGGCACGGTAAACCTCACCAGGAGCAAGGCCAAGTATGCAGTCGGCTGGTCCGGCCATGGCTGCGGGTAGGCTGCTTGAGCCATGGAGCAATTCATGGCCTAGATAGATGATTACCTAAACAGAACCCGGCTTATCCGGGACCTGGGTTTTTTCAATATAATTCTTGGCGGTGCATGGAGATGTTTTTTCGCGTACCGCCAAAGTGTTACCTATAGTGTTACCAATATCGTTCCCAAGACCCTTGAAAAAGGGCCATTTTATCGTAATATGGGGCCATGAGGCGCTCCGATAAGCCATACAGGTTCCGCCAGATAAAAGGGCGGGCCATTTCCGTTGAGTTCAGGATCATGCCGGGGAAGCGCATCTCCACCGGATGCTATGATCTTCCATCCGCCGTGCTATGGGCCGAGAGGTTCCTTGCCGAGAGCGGGGCTGAGACAGTGAAGGCTCCGACGCTTTCCGAGATAGGGAGGGACTTCTTCCTCAAGGAGGGGCCGGACTCCTTCCGCGGAAGATTGGAGGCCTTCGGGTATCACAGGAACCGTGAGTACTTCACCCGCCGCCAGTCCATCGTCGATCACTACATCCTTCCGGCCTTCGGCTCATATGTCGTGACCGCGATCACAGCACCAGCCATAGAGCGCTTCATCGTCGGCCTCAAGAACCGCGACACGGGGAAGCCTCTCGCCGGAGGCTCCAAGAACCGCGTCCGTACAGTCTTCGGCTTCCTCCTTGATGATGCCAAGAGGCGCGGTTATATCCAATCGAACCCGATAGAGGATGTGGGAAGGATGGCGCTTGATACGAAGGAGCGGGAAGCGCTCCCCGTCATTGATATATCGATGCTCTTCCCGCCTGATCCCGACGAGCGCGTGGAGGTCTGGGGCGACCTGATGTGGGCCGTCTACTTCTCCATCTTCTACGATACCGGCATGAGGCCGGGAGAGATAGCCGCACTTCGTGTCTGCGATATCTATCAGACGCCTAACGGCCTGGCTGTAGGCACGTCCAACTCCATCGACACTTCCGAGCGACATTTCAAGGAGGGAGTGAAGACGACGGGCAAGGGCATGGAGAGGCGCATAGGCCTCCTATATGGCGATACGGCAGAGCTTCTGATCAGGCTCATAGAGAAGCGGCATCTCACGGGAGACGACCTCCTCCAGA
>CASFZR010000065.1 GCA_949299185.1 uncultured Spirochaetales bacterium | reverse complement strand
CAAGAAGCTCCTCTGGGATCTCTGCCTCCCTGACCTGGAGATGATCCGGTCCCTCATCGAAATAGAGAGCCTTCATCTCAACGAGGTCGACCACGCCCTCAAGCCTGTCCTCCAGTCCGATAGGGATCTGCATCAGCACGGCGTTGAGTCCGAGCTTCTCGACAAGCTGGTCCTTTACCCTGTACGGGTTGGCACCGGTTCTGTCGCACTTGTTGACGAATGCGATGCGCGGTACATGATATCTCTTCATCTGGCGGTCGACGGTGATTGACTGGGACTGTACGCCACCGACGGAACACAGCACGAGGATAGCACCATCGAGGACGCGGAGCGAACGCTCTACCTCAATCGTGAAGTCTACGTGTCCCGGAGTATCGATGATGTTGATCTCATGGCCCTTCCACTCTACGTTCGTGGCAGCGGAGGCAATGGTGATTCCCCTCTCCCTTTCGAGTTCCATCGAGTCCATCGTTGCACCGACACCATCCTTTCCGCGGACTTCGTGAATAGCATGGATCTTGTTGCAGAAATAGAGAATACGCTCAGAAAGCGTAGTCTTTCCTGAATCGATGTGGGCGCTGATACCGATGTTCCTCATGCCCAGTAAGTCGTGTGCCATAATCTATTAACCTCTTCAAAAGATATTCAAAGGATATCGCGGTGAAAAGCAGCGTGAATCCAAACAGCCGCATACCACCAAATCGGCATGATATTGATTTTCGTCTATTTGTGCAAGACGCTCCCTTCATTTTGCCTTTGAACATTCCCTTCCATCACAAAGAATAGGCAACACAGGCCTAACAGAGGCTTAATGGATGGCGCCGATGTGGCCTCCCAAGGAAAAAGATGCTATCATCAAGCCATGGCTACTGTATTCGAGAAGATCATCGATGGGGAGATCCCATCAACAAGACTATATGAGGACGATGAATGTGTCGTCATACTCGACATAAATCCCGTGAGGAAAGGCCATGCGCTCGTAATCTCACGCAAGTGCTATCCTACATTCACCGATGTCCCCATGGAGACGCTCTCGCACATGATGGAGATAGCCCGCCGCATCGACCAGAAGCAGAGAGAGGTCCTAGGCGCTGAGGGAACGAACATAATGATAAACAACTCGCCGGCATCGGGCCAGGAGGTACCTCACCTCCATATCCATGTGATACCGCGCACGGAAGGCGATGGAAGGACTCCTGTGATGCCCAAGGAGAGATACGAAGACGGTGAAGCCGCGAGATATGGAGAACTCCTCAGGATATGAGAAGGATAGTGCTAGCGATAGCCGCGCTACTGATGCTTGCATCATGCGCGACATACACTGTGAAGGATGGCTATGATTCGATAGTCCTCCCCGATGAGTCCGGAACGAAGCTTGAGACAAGATACCGCCTGATAAAGGAAGACATCCCAGAGGAGATAGTATTCTCGGAGCCTGAGCCGGTAGCGGAGGAAGAGGATATCGAAGAAAGCATCCCGGAGCCAGAGGCCATTGAAGCGCCGGAGGCCGTCGAGAAGGCTCCTTCCGAGGCCGTGATAGCGGCTGAGCCTGCGGAAGAGGAGGAGATAGCTCCAGGGCCTGCGGAGGAGACCGTGCCTACCGAGACCATGGCAGAGCCAATCGTGGAAGACTTAGAAGAACCTGCTGAGGAAATCGTGGAAGAAGAGGCGCAGCCTGCACGCGATATAAACGAGTATCCCGTGAATCTCAGGGATATCAAATACCCGCATGTCTATACGCCAATCTACGCGAATAGGCTGAAGACAGACCAGATAACCTCCGTGCGCGTGCTGATGCTCGATCTTGGATACAGGGATCTGGGGGAGAAGAGCATCGAGAGGATCATCTCCTCCGTGCAGGATACCAACCCAGACTTCATCATCCTCACAGGCTCGCTATCCAATCAGGTATATGGAGCGGAGGAAGCAGGGCTTGACGCTGTGACGCTCAGAGGCGGTACGATCCTATACTCATCACGCCTCGACAGGGTGAACAACGGCGAGAGCGCGGTGTTCTCAGTCGCGGAAGGCAAGGATCTCGGAATCGCGCCTGTATCATTCAGGAGCGCGCTTCCTTCGACTACCGATGAGATCGACAGCTGGCTCAGCACGATAAGCGCAGGAGAGGAGGAAAGCGCCGCAGAGGTCGTGGACATAGCGGAAGGCATCTCCGACACGGAGAAGCTGCTCGCGATCTCTTCTCCGACTCCGGCAACAGAGGACTGGACGGCACTTACGCCTTATAGCTACAGGAAAGCAGAGAGCTTCGCTATCTCTGACAGGCTCAAGGAGGAAGGCTGGATGGATGCATATGCGGCAACCCACTTCTCCCCAGAGACAGACGGCGGAATAACGAAGATCAGTGGCGATATATACGAACGTCTGGACTTTTTATACATTAAGGGTATGATGCCCGATTACGCTCTCACCTTCCCGGTGGCGGGTCTGACGGACACGATAGGTAATCTGGGCCTCATAGCAGAATTCATAATCCCATAAGGAGGAAAGGCCATGACAGCTATCACTAAGGATAATTTCGAAAGCGAGGTGCTTAAGGCAGAAGGACCGGTACTGCTTGACTTCTGGGCAGAATGGTGTGGTCCATGCAGGATACAGTCAAGGATACTCGAGGAGTCCGCGGACGCTCTCAAGGGGGCGAAGATCTGCAAGTGCAACGTCGATGAGAACGAGGATCTCGCAGGACAGTTCGGCGTCCAGGCCATCCCTACCCTCCTGGTCTTCCAGAACGGAGAGATCAAGGATAGGGCTACGGGAGTGAGGAAGGAAGCCGAGCTGAAGAGGATGCTTGGACTCTGACCCGATAACAGCAGGCAACGATCAGGCCGATGCGGTAAAATGCATCGGCCATTCTAATCAGAAATGAAAATCAGAGGTGACTGAGGAAAAGAACCCAGGCGACCATATCGACAGCACGGACCTATCCTCAATGAAAGGAATCACATCAGCCTTTGCCTTCTCATAATCAATCGACTGGAAACGGGAATAGAGCATCTGCTTCAGGGTATCGGTCGTAAATGCATCACTCCTGCTGAGTTCTCCCGATGCTATAAGCCGTTCCCGTAGATGCTCCATATTAACGGAAATGCCCTTCGAGACATAAAAGAGATAATCATAAAGATCCCTTCCCTTCGTCCTTGCCTTCCAGGATCTGGCTATAACAGCATGGAGCTTACCAGCAAACATCGATGGAAGATCATATAGCCTTACCTCATATGGGGAAGGGAGCAAACGGTACTTATTCTCATATAAAGCCGCCGGAGGAGGATTCGTATCAACCTCCACCTTGATCTTCAATGCCTCATTAGAAGGCATCCTGCCTGCTATGGACTCATCAGCATAGAAGTAAAGCATCAGTTCCCTCAGGTTTCCCCTTACCATCATCTTCCTTATGCTGCTTTCCATATGCTTCTCACGGATTATGAACTCCACTCTTATCCCGTATGATTCAACCTCCGAGCGAAGCTGATTGATAAAAGGATTGAAACTGAAGGCCGGATCAGCATAGCAGAGAGAGAAATCGAGATCCTCCGAAAAGCGGTCAAGGCCATGGAATATCCTTAGTGCCGTTCCTCCGTAAAACGAGGCATATTCAAAGAACCCAGCCTTATAAAGTCCAGATAGTATCACTTCCTGTACTATTTCCTTTATGGCGTTCCGACGATCATCCATGCTGCCCTGAACATAGGATCCAAGCATACGGGCAATAGCATCATTCATGATAGCCTCCTTAGATATGATGACAATAGCCTGATATTCGTCGAGTGATACAATCCAGAGAACCTCTCTATGAAAGCCTGATCAAGTGTTTCCATCTCATCCTCATATATCCTTAGATCATCATATAGGCATGCCTCGATCTCTCTCTGGTTCCTCATGGGCTGCACTTGATAGAGCTTATCGCAGAGAGCCTTCTCCCTTGTTGCTATGCGGAAGTAATACTCTCCCTCCTTCACCAGCCTTATCCCCAGAGGAAATGCCTTAGGCGAGACATCACGGAAAATGAACGTTCCGAAAAGCGTGTCATATATCTTCGTCTTATGCTTGCGGAATGAGGCGGACGTGACAGCGACGACACGTTCAGGAATCATGCCGTAGTAGCTCAGCGCTGTCTCGAACGAGACGTACGATGGGCCATATATGCTAGCGGCCAGAAGATACGGCGATACGTTCCTGTCAGTCTCATACAGTCCACGGACTATCGGGAAAAGCTCTCCGGCATCGACCATGCGGCGGATCTTGCTCTGAGGATTCGCATAATCCTTCAGCTGATCAAGGAGAATATGTGTCGTAGTTATCATATCTGCTCCATTAAATGCAATAATACTGCATTTATTGGAGGAAATAAAGAATTTTCCTCCATTGCCACACACAGCGAAAAGGAAGAGAATCTAGAAAAGGAGCAACGATGCCTACTGTCATCATAACGCTAGACGATAAGAATGGCCGTTCGCTATTCGGCAAGCGGCTCTCCAAGGACAGGCTGCTGATCCAGGATATCATCACATCATACGGTCATATCTACGCCTCCCCTTATACTGCAGCCATATTCAAGGATAAGGATAAGATAACATCCCCTATTCCTGCGGATATCCCGGCCGATGCCGTACTCTTTCTCGAGACAGAGGAAATACCATCGGTGGCAGATACGCTGATCGTATACAGATGGAACCGCCACTACCCTAGTGACGACAAATACGATCCGGAAGGAAACGGATGGAAGATAACGTCATCCTCCGAATTTCCCGGCTATTCTCATGAGAAGATAACAAAGGAGATTTATAAGCGATGATCCGCAAGCTTCTGCTCATACTATCCATCGTTCTCGCCCTCTCATCCTGCGACATGTTAAGCGGCCTGCTCCCCGATGGAGAAGGCTCAGGAACGGAGACGGTCGATCCGACAACAGGGACCGAGGCCTTCACTCGCCATGATGCTGTGATATCCACCCCGCTTGATGATGAGGTGGCCTTCATCAAATACAATGGAGGAAAGCCCTCATTCACGGAATCAGACTGGAACGGCGGTGAATACTACATAGAACTCAACGAGCTAGACAGGCTCGGAAGGGTTCCGGTAGTACAAGGACTCTTCGACCATGATCATTTTCCAGATGAGGAGAGAGGGGACATAGGCTCCGTAACGCCAACCGGATGGGTCAACCATTCCTATGATGTAGTCTCCGGCGGCTACATATATAACCGCTGCCATATGCTAGGGCATCAGTTCTCAGGCCTCAACGACGATAAGAGGAACCTCATGACAGGAACAAGGTTCTTCAATATCGAGGGGATGCTGACATATGAGAATCAGATAGCGGACCATATGAAGGAAGAGGATGGAACAAACGGGGAGATGCATCAGGTACTCGTCCGCACCACTCCGGACTTCTCAGGTGACAACCTATTGGCCCATGGAATCATCTATGAGGCTGACTGCAGGCAGTGCGATGACATAGATTTCTGCGTCTACATCTACAACAAGCAGCCCGGCATAACCATTGATTACCGTACCGGTGAGAACTGGCTCAACACCGATAATCCCCCTGAGGAGGACATAACGCTAGAGGAAGCCACATATATACTGAACACAAACACAGACCGCTTCCACAGGCTAGACTGCAGCGGGGCGCCTGAGCCTAGTTCTCAGAATTATGAGCTTACGGACAAGACAAGGGAAGAACTGATCGCCGATGGCTACTCACCTTGCGGGACATGTAATCCCTGAATTACACTAACTCCATATATTACTGAAAGAAGGGGCCTCAAGCAAAGGCCCCTTCACCTATTATAGGTCGTTCATTCACGCCATCAGCGCGTCAAGATCGATCTCGCACATTATCGCAGGCATGGAGCAGCCCCATGACTCAAGTACCTGAGGATGGACCTCACCGAAGATGCCTACGGCCTTGCCGTCGTAGATGATCTCGGCAGCGCGGCCTGGGATGAACCTCTCATCGCCTGATACCTCTCCGAGCGTGTACTCCTTACGCAGGAAGTACATAATCGTATTCACATAGGACGCGGCCTCATTGTATCCGATATGCACGTTCGAGGAGAAGAAGCCAAGGCTGTCCTTGGTCACCGTGCCGCTGTTATCGCTATCATCCTTGATCGTTATCTTTCCGACCTCGAAGATGTTATGAGGATAGACGGCATGGCCGGAGACGGACTCGCTCTCAAGCAGGCATGGCAGTACCGATGGCCTTATCACCTCGTAGTTCTCGCTCATGGGATTGGCGATGAACACGCACTTCTCATCAGAGACATGCATATTCTCCACATACTCCCTCCTTGAGCCGAGGTAGTTGTACATCATCTCCTGGAAACCAAGGCCTACGAGTATTCCTTTCACCTTCCTGGAGAACTCCTCGACAGGAAAGATGCGTCCTATCGTGAAGTCATGCGGAAGGACTGGCTCGAACCGCTCAAGGCCATAGCCGATCATCACGTCCTCAACGACATCTACAGGATGGAGGAAGTCGTTGCGCCATGCAGGACACTCGACCTTCACCTTGCTGCCTTCTATCCAGGCCTTCACTCCCATCTTCGCAAGGGCCTCCACGGCATCATCGCCGCTTATCGGAAGGCCTAGCTTCTTCTCGATCAGCGAAAGCTCTGCCTCGGCACCTCCCTGGAAATAGTAAGGTACCGTGATCTCACGGCCATACGGCGTATCCTTCGCAAAGCGCACCTTGACCGGCTGGATCGTGAAGCCCATATCGGCCATATCGCAGGCAAGGATGTTCGCCGCAAGCAGCAGATCATCAAGTATCGGACCGGAAAGCTCGATGAAGAAATCAGAGTCCCCTACCTCGACCGCACCGATGCGCGCGCTGTTGATCACAGGCGGGAACGAAAGCGTGTCGCCATTGTCATCGAAGAGGTACGGGAAGCGTGGGAATGATGAGACGATATGCCCATACTCCTTACCCTTCGGATGCTTCTCGCAGATCTCACGCAGTGAAAGCTCCTCAGTCATTCCGAGCGGAACGAACCTTGTCTTATCAGGATCGACAGCAGCATAGTGGACAGGGAACTTGATCATGTCCTTGCGGTAGATTCCCATCGCTATCGTCTTACGCTTGCGGCCGAAGTTCGTGCAGAGCTTCTCCTGACTCTGGATGAGATTCACCAGCAGATCGTTATCAACGGTCTTCCCCTTAGCGGCAAAGCCTATGGAGTAGTCACGGATACCGAGAGCGCTCTCATCATCGATGACCATGCGCCCCTCGCTATCCTTCTCCTCATCCGCACAGGAGAAGAAGCCATACTCGGGAATCACACCCGTCTCATATGTCCTGAGAGCCCTAGCGACTCCCGCCGGAGACCAGAGGTCAGGTCGGTTGGTATCGTTCAGCTCGATCTTGATTACCTTATCCGCGGTATCGTGGCCATCAAGCTCAGCCTTGGCCACAGGGAAGATGGCGACAAGCTCATCATCGCTCATCTTCTTGCCGAGAAGCGAATAAAAGATATTCTCTGGAGCATCGATCTTAGGCATGTCAGTTTCCCCTCCTTGTCCTCACGCTCTCGATATCAGGGGTGAAAAGCTCCCTGAGATCATTCAAGCCCAGATGCATCAGGGCCATGCGGTCGATTCCAAGTCCCCAGGCAAGGACAGGCACATCTATGCCAAGCGCCTCGGTCACCTCAGGGCGGAATATCCCGGAACCTCCAAGCTCGAACCAGCCGAGGACCGGATGCTTGATATGCACCTCGATAGAAGGCTCCGTGAACGGGAAGTAGCCAGGCACATACTTAACCTCTTCCGCTCCTGCGATCTCCTCGGCAAACATCTTCAGCAGTCCGAGGAGGTTGCGGAGGTTCACATCCTCACCAAGGACGATACCCTCGGTCTGGTAGAAATCAGCGCCATGCGTGGCATCGACCTGATCATAGCGGAAGCACCTGACGATACCGAAGTACTTTCCGGGAACCTTGGCCTTCGTAAGCTGATGAGCGGACAGCACCGTTCCCTGGCTACGAAGCACCTGGCGCCTCGTGAACTCATGGTCGAAGGTATAGCCCCAGCCGCGGGAACCGGTCTTCCAGCCATTCTCATGGGTGGCGGCGACCTGGCTCAGCCAAGGCTCCTCTATCTTCTTCGCATGTACTGGGTCCTTCACGTAATAGACATCGTGGATATCCCTAGCGGAATGGAACTGCGGCATGAAGAGAGCGTCCCCATTCCAGAACTCGTTTTCCACGAGAGGCCCGTCGAACTCCTCGAAGCCGAGTGCGGTAAGCTTGTCCTTCACCCACTGCAGATACTCAGAATAGGCGTTCCTGCGGCCAGGGATGAGACGGGAGGTCGGAGCGTTTATGCCGTATGGGCGGAACGTGCCGTTCTTCCATGTGCCGTTCTGTATCATCTCCGGGGTGAGTATGCCGAACTCCTCTCCCGTGATATTAGCCTCTATCACGGCCTTCTTCGCCTCATCGCCTGTCGCGGTCAGCTTATAGACCACCTCATCACGCTCTGATAGCTTGAACGGAGCAGAGGAAGCACCCCTCTTCTTAGCCAGCTGGGAAATGGCCGCCTTCTCCTCATCGCTGAGTGAAGACTCATCAAGGGAGCCGGTCTGGATGGCCTTATCGAGGAGGGCACGCTGTATGAGGATATCCTCAGGAAGGGAATCCTTCACGACCTCTGCCTTGCGCTCCTCGTTCATCCGCGCGACGCCCTTAGAGGAAAGAAGCCCGAACGCGGAACCTGTGTCGCTCTTCTCAAGGCTCAGCGCCTCCGTGATCTCAGGCATCGTATGAGCCCCCTCCTTGGATAGGAACGAGAAGATCCTCTCCGCGGGAAGCCCGTTCTTCTGATACTCCCTACCAAGCTCCGTAAGCTCGTATACGACCTTATGGCTCCTCTCGGTCTCCTCGATGCAGCCTTTCGCCAGAAGCCAGGAGAATGACTGGTTGCACTGTCCGACCTAGAGAGACATGACGCAGAAGCCTGACTTCAAGCGGATGCAGGTTCTTTACCTCTATATCCATAAAACAACTCCCATCATTGATGTACCGTAGGATTATAGCAATCTCGCTGGAAAAGAAACAGGTCTCAGAGGTCAGAGGCCGAATGAAAGGGCTGCCTCCTCTATCCGCTCCTCGCTGATAAGCACCCTCTCCTCCAGCTGCCTTGATACAGGTATCGGGGCATCGAGGGCTGAAACCATGCGGAAAGAGAGGGATGAAGAGGACTCTGCCAGTATCCTAAGCACGGATTCCCCCACGCTTCCCTCCTCCTGCGTGTCCTGCACGATAAGCGCATGAGGAACCCGTCTATACTCCTTCACGAGCGTTTCCCTGTCCAGCGGATATATCGTGGCAAGATCTATGAATGTAATATCCTCATCATAAGGCTTCAGGGCCTTCCGGGAGAGGGATGCGGCATGGGAATAGGAGATCACAAGGAGCTTCTTCCCGCTCCCATGGACGATGGCCTTTCCCAGCGGAAGCCTGTCATCCGCGTCCCCTATATCGCCCTCCTCGCCATAGAGCCCCTTATGCTCGATGAAGAGTACGGGATCCGGAGAAAGGGCCGCGCTCTTCAGCAGCGCCTTGGCAGAGCGCGCGTCCGATGGTGCGACGATGGTAAGCCCGGGGATGCCTGTGAACATCGTCTCAAGCGACTGGGTGTGCTGTGAGCCATGTCCCGTGCCTCCGCCCATCGGCAGACGCAGGATAAGCGGGCATGAGAGCTGTCCGAAGGACATGAAGCGTAGCTTGGCAGCATGGTTGATGACAGCATCGGAGGCCAAGGTGGAGAAATCACCATACATAAGCTCCACGATAGGCCTTGAACCGGTTGCCGCGGCTCCCACGGCCATGTCGGTGAAGGTCTCCTCCGAGACAGGGGTCTCGATCACCTGCCCAGGATGCCTCTGATAAAGATCCTTAGTAACCCCGAAGCATCCGCCGTATCTCCCTATGTCCTCCCCCATCAGGAACGAGGAGGGATCGGAGGAGAGGATCTCATCCAAGGCCTCATATATAGCCTCCCTGTAAGTACCTCTATGGAATGACGAGGAAGCGGCGGATGAAGAAGGAAGGCGAGGCAGCGAAAGCGACATAAGCTCATCGGTCGACAGCACCTCATCCTTCATCGAGAGTGCCCTTTCCATCGCATCCTCGACCGCTCCCCCCTCCCTTTCATGGATGGCATCGATCTCAGCCTGGGTCATGAGGGAGGAGGACAGGAGATGCCTCTCGTATCGCGCGATAGGATCCTTATCCTTCCAGCTGATCTCCTCTTCCCTGCTCCTGTAGATATTCCTGTCGGAGCGGCTGTGTCCGCACATCCGGTAGGTCTCCGCCTCTATGAAGAACGGCCTGTGCTGCTCAAGGATATAGCGGCGACCTCCCAAGACGGCCTCATGAACAGCCAGCACATCATTGCCATCAATGTGTTCTGCGCGTATGGAATAGCCCTCTGCCCTGCGGTATATCTCGGATGAGGATATCATCCGGGAGGATGAGGCAGACATGCCATAATGGTTGTTCTCAAGGAAGAAGAGGAGCGGAAGGTCCCAGATCGAAGCCATGTTCATCATCTCATGGACCGTGCCGCGAGAAGCCGCGCCATCGCCGAACACGGCGACCGCGATACCATCAGCAGCCTTCCTCTTCTGCGAGAGCGCGATGCCGCCAGCGATGCCGATACCCGATCCTACCACGGCCGATGAGCCGAAGTTGCGGTGCGCGATATCCGTCATATGCATCGAGCCTCCGATGCCTCCGCAGATCCCGTACCTTGAGCCGAGCATCTCCGAGAACATCATATCAAGCGGCGTTCCAAGGGCGACATTGTATCCATGGCATCGGTGGGTCGGCACTACCCAGTCACCTTTCTCAAGAGCGGAAGAGAGCCCGGCATGGCAGGCCTCCTGCCCGATAGACAGATGGTATGTTCCCCAGATAAGCCCCTTAGCGGCAAGACGCTCAACCGCCTCCTCGAAGAGACGGGAACGAAGCATCAGAGAAAGAAGAGATCCATTGTCCATCGAATCCTCCGAGGGACTATGAGACGTAGACTCCCTCTATGCGACCGATATACATATGATGCCAGTCCCCATGAGGATAGAGCTTCGCTATGCTCTCGTCAATCAGGCACTTATCATCGAGAAGCACATGGGAGAGCTTGGTACAGGTCATCACGAGGTTGGCTTCCTCGAAGGCCACGGTACCATCAAGGCCCATGGGGGTTATCCCCGCACCCTTAGCCTTATCGGTATCGGCACCGCTATGGCTGCCGCAGTAATCAAGCACGCCCTTGAGTTCAGGAGGGAAGAATGAGAGCGAGAACATGCGGCTGCTCTCCATAAGGCCATAGGTGAATCTGGACTGCCTTACGAAGACATAGGCGACGGGATTGTTCCAGAGATATCCAAGTCCACCCCAGCCTGCGGTCATGGTATTCCAACGTTCGCTGCTTCCTGCCGTCAGGAGGAACGTATCCTCCCCTATCACGGTGAATGGATTAAGCTCAAGCTGATCAAAGCCTACTTTCCTCATGCGCGCCTCCTTCTGCTTTATTATAAGGTCTCCGCCAGCGCCTTTTCAAATAAATAGCATTACGATAGACTGAGATCATCAGATCTGCTTAACGGAGTGATAAATGGAAGCTAATCCCCCTCTCGCAAAGGATCTCAGGCGCGTTCTCATTGACGAGGACACGATCGCAAGGCGCGTTCAGGAGCTTGCGGATGAGATCAACGTTAAGTACAGGGACTCAGAAGAGCCTCTGATACTCGTCGGAGTCCTCAAGGGCTCATTCATATTCCTCGCAGACCTATCACGACGGCTGACGATCCCGCACATCGTCGACTTCATCGCGATATCCTCCTACGGGAAGAAGGGCGACAAGCGAGGAGAGGTAAGGCTCCTGATGGATACCAGGGAGAACCTCTCGGGGCATGATGTCCTGATCGTCGAGGATATCCTCGACAGCGGTTCCACGCTCAGCTATCTCATCAAGACCTTCGGCGCTAGAAACACGAAGTCGGTATCTACCGCGGTCTTCCTAGACAAGCCCGCGCGTCATGAGGTGGATATAGAGATCCAGTTCAAGGGCTTCGAGATCCCGGATGTGTGGGTCGTCGGATACGGGCTGGATTACAAGGAGAAGCATAGGACCCTGCCTTATATCGCAGAGATGATCCCGGAGGAGTCATGAACGATAAATTCGATAAGTTCTACGTAAGCTACAATACGATCCACAAGCTCGTTAAGAGCCTAGCACAGAGGATCGAGGATTCAGGATTCGATCCGGATGTGATCGTCGCGATAGGCTCCGGCGGCTTCATCCCCGCGAGGATCATCAAGAACTTCATCAACCGCCCCATCTTCGCCGTCGGCATATCATACTACGGGATGGATCATAAGCACCGCTCCCATCCGACCAAGATCCAGTGGATCGACGAGGTCCAGGAGCAGCTGAGAGGCAAGAACGTGCTTCTCATCGATGAGGTCGATGATACCAGGGCGACCCTAGCCTACTGCGTCGGAGAGCTTCTCTCCTACCAGCCGAAGGAGATAGCGGTACTTGTCCTGCACAATAAGCTGAAGAAGAAGGACGTGGAGTTCCCGCCAGAGATAAAGCGGTACTTCCCAGCCCTGGAGATCGAGGATATGTGGATCAAGTATCCATGGGATGCTGATGATATAGACGAGCATACGAGGCTTGAAGCCGAGATGATCAAAGAGCTGAAGAAACAGGGAAAGGAGATTTTCAATGGCATCATATAACGTCAACGCCGTAGTGGGCGTACAGTGGGGAGATGAGGGCAAGGGCCGTATAGTGGACTACCTTGCCTCCGATGCGGAGATCGTCATCCGCTTCCAGGGAGGAGACAACGCCGGGCATACCGTCATCAACGACAAGGGCAAGTTCGGCCTCCATATCCTTCCATCGGGCATATTCAACCCAGAGACGATGAATATCGTGGGAGCCGGAACCGTCGTCAACTTCGACAGGATGAAGGATGAGATGGACAACATCAAGAAGACCGCCGGCATCACTATCGATAACGTATTCATCGATGAGCGCGCTCATATCATAATGCCATATCATATGGCCCTTGATGGTGCGGAGGAAGGCAAGCGCAGCGAGAAGGAGAAGATCGGCACGACCAAGCGTGGTATCGGGCCATGCTACTCCGACAAGGCCGCGAGGATGGGCATAAGGGCCGCTGACATCATGGATGAGGAGAGGCTTGAGGCAAGGCTCCGCCTGATCCTTCCGAAGAAGAACAGGGACCTTGAATACTATGGCCTCGACACGGTCACCATTGAGGATATGCTCGCACTCTGTGCCAGGTGGAGAGCTGAGTTCGGCGATCACATCATCGACACCCAGCCGATCGTCCGCGACGCGGTAGAGGAAGGCAAGAAGATCCTCCTTGAGGGCCAGCTCGGCATCATGAGGGATAACGACTGGGGCATCTATCCATACACCACATCATCCAACCCGACCGTGGCAGGAGCCTGCAATGGAGCGGGTATTCCACCTCGCGCCATCAGCAAGGTGGTAGGAGTCGCTAAGGCCTACTCCACCTCGGTCGGCGGCGGCCCATACATGACAGAGCTTTTCGATGAGGATGGGACAAGGCTCCGGGATATCGGAGGAGAGTACGGCGTCACGACAGGCCGTCCGAGGAGATGCGGATGGTTCGATGCCGTGGCCGCAGACTATGCCTGCTATATGAACGGCGTTACCGACATAGCGCTGACAAAGCTCGATGTGCTGGACACCTTCAAGACCATAAAGGTAGGCGTGGGCTACATGATCGACGGAGAGTACTACCGCCACCTGCCTGAAACAAGGCTCCAGGAGAGGGCGAAGCCGATCTATCAGGAGTTCGAGGGCTGGATGTGCGATACCACCGGCTGCAGGACCTGGGATGAGCTTCCTGAGAAGGCGAAGGAGTATATACTCGCTCTCGAGGAGCTGATGAATACGCATATAACGTACGTATCGGTAGGTCCTGAGAGGAACCAGCTGATCATCAGATGATAGCAGGGCTGCTTCGGCAGCCCTCTTTCATATCAGGGAGTACTCTCCCTTATTACAAGCTCATACGGAAGCTCTGTCATCTTCTCCGCAGGCCGCCCTGCCATCGCGTCCTCAAGGGTACGCACGCACTGGGAGGACATGCGTGATAGATTAGTGTCCACCGATGAGATCGATGGGCGCGATATGACTGAGTAGATAGAGTTATCGACCCCGAATACCGCGATTTCATCAGGAACGCTTACGCCATGATCGGAAAGCGCCCTTACACCGCCAGCGGCCAGGATATCCATGGAATAGAGGATGGCGTCCGCCCTACCCTCATCGAGGATGCGCCTCGTTGCCTCATAGCCTCCCTCGAATGAATCCTCGCACTCAAGGAAGCGGCACTCAAGGCCATGGGATGCGATTGCCTTTTCTACGCCTTCCCTCTTCATCCTATTGGATGGGGTGTCATTGGCATTTACGTAGCAGAAGCGCCTGCGTCCCCTATCATGAAGATAGTCCACCGCGGCCCTGAGGCCTCCCTCATCATCAGCGATGACGGAATACACGTTATCAAGCGCAAGCATACCGTTCTCCATGACGATAGGTGTTGATGGCATATATGTAGAGATGGCGGAAGCCATCACCTCGGAAGAGAACGATGACCCGATAAGCACGGCACCATCGACACGCCTGGATGAAAGCATACGTACCGCATTGACGCGGCTCTCATCATCGGAACCTGTGTTGAGGATGATTTGAGGATGATCGAGCAATAGCCCTTCTTCTGGAACTCCTCGACCATCACGTAAGCACCGTTGGTATAGTGCTGGTTACGGATATCAGAGACAAGGATGCCGATGAGCATGCTGCTCCGCTTGGCCAGGCCCCGAGCGGCCTCGCTCAGCTCGAACCCGGAAGCCTGCGTTATGGAAAGTATCCTGTCCCTTGTCTCCACGCTGATGCCGGGCCTGCCGTTCAGCACCCTTGATACGGTACTGGCAGAGACCCCGGCTATCCTCGCGATATCATAGATAGTCACTTATTCGTCGAATTCCTTGATGCCCTCGATGGCATATGCCCTGACAGGGCTGGAATCGAGTCCGATGATCGGAAGCGGCGAGAATGACATGAAAAACACCTTCTTCTCAAGCATCTCAAGATTCTTCAGAACCTCGATGAACACGATGTTGTGAGCCAGGAGGATATCATGGAACGGCTTTACATCCTCGTTGCAGTTCTCGATGGAGACTCCATCTCCGAAACCGACGGCCTTGGCATGATGATCCAGGAGCCACTGGGCTGTCTCGCCGTTGACGAATAGCCTCTTATCCTCATCGGTATTGGTCTTCGGGGTAAACGGGGTAAGCTTGTGCGGGCTGTCGAGTACGACGATCGTATCATCCTTCATCATCGGCAGGCAGTACTTATCGAGGAGCTCCGCCGTGATATAGGAATTAGGCTCAGCCTCCACGTTGACATATATCGCCCTACCCATGAAGACGGTAAGAGGGACCTCGGCTACGCTCGGCCAATCCTCCGCATGATGATAAGGGCACTCGGCATGAGTTCCGAGATGGCTCATGAGATCCATGTTGGTATGGAAATCAGGAATCGGACCACCGGTATTGAAACGATAGAGCTTGCATCTTCTTGTCTCCGTCGAAGGATCCAGTATCTTAGACAGATCCACGACCCTCAGATCACCCATCTTGTAGACAGCATCCATGAAATTCTCCTTCCGCAATCGGTTGCTCTACTAATGCAATCGATTGCAATATCAATTGAACTATATTTCACCCCATACCACCTGTCAAGGAAAAATAAGGAAAACGACGAATTCTCCTACCCCGATTGGCAGAAATAAGGGGTCAGGGCGTATATAGGGAAAAGGAGATATACGCCCATGTGCTATAATGCCGATGATATGAGAGCCATCACTACCGATACCGCTGATTTCGAATACCTGAGGGAAAACGATCTTGTGTACGTGGACAAGACGAAGGCCATCCATGATCTCGTTAAGGACACGAGCCGTAGGTTCTTCTTCATCTCGCGCCCGAGGCGGTACGGCAAGTCGCTCTTCTGCTCGACGCTCCACGCGCTCTTCGACGGGAGGAGGGATCTCTTCGAGGGGCTATACATAGCGGAGAGGACGGATTACTCCTTCGAGAGATATCCCGTCCTGCACTTCGACTTCAGTCCGCTGGATACGATGGACATTGAATCGTTCCTCTCAGACTTCAGGAGGATGATAAGACGGCAGGCGTACGTGCATGATCTGACGATAGAGGAAGGCACGCCATCGGGGATGCTCACCAGCCTGCTTGATGGCCTCATAGAGAAGGAAGGGAAGCGTGTGGTCATCATCATAGACGAGTTCGACTCTCCGCTGACGGGAGCGATGGGAAAGCCATTTGCAGAGGAGATCAGGTGCGGTGATCAAGATGAACGCGCCGAGGATAAGGCTCTTCTTCATAACGGGGGTGGTGAAGCTCTCGAACCTCTCGATCTTCTCGAAGATGAACAACCTGGTGGACCTATCGATGAATCCTGCCTTCGCCCCGGCCTTCGGCTACACCGATGAGGAGCTATTGGAGTATTTCGGGGAAGGGATAGACGAATACTATTCCTCGCATAAGGATGAATACTCCTCACGGGATGAGCTTGCCATGAGGATAAGGGAGTACTACGACGGCTACCGCTTCTCACCGAGATCGGAGGTGACGGTATACAACCCGGTATCGATCGGTTACTTCTTCAACGATGGATGCTCATTCCAGAACTATTGGAATATGACAGGGGTGCCGACGCTTGCGGTCAACCTTGCCTCGAGGTTCCCCCGGTCAACCTTGCCTCGAGGTTCCCCCTTGCGGATATCCTAGGCTATGATCTTTCCCTGCCGCTGACTGCATTTACCACGTTCGACATCTCCCAGATATACGGAGGGGATCTCTCAGAGGATAGCATCCTAGCACTCCTGTACTATACCGGCTACCTCACGATAAGGGAGACGATGGGCAATGTCCTGATTCTTGCCTTCCCCAATACCGAGGTTGCCACCAGCTTCACGGCGGGGCTCCTTCCGAGATACAGGGAGAGGGATGCGGAGAACGTGGAGGTATGGCTGAGCAGGCTGATGAGGGCCTGCGGGGAAGGGAACGGGGAGGCAGTGAGGAGGAAGATG
>CASFZR010000064.1 GCA_949299185.1 uncultured Spirochaetales bacterium | reverse complement strand
AGGCCTCAGCGATGCCGCAGGCCGTGCAGTCGGCCACGCTTCAGGCGGTAGCAATGCCGGAGAGCGCGGGAACACCGGCCCTGATATCTCAGGAAGCGGCACAGGCTCAGGCAGCTTCGGCGGCTATGTCAGCCCCATCGACCGCTCCAGCTTCTACATTGCCGCAGGAGCCGTCCGCGATATCGGCGGAGGAAGCGGAGATACTGGTGATGCTCGCAGAGGATCCCGACGCGCTCCGTGCCTCGTTGAGAGGCTTACTGGGCGACCGCGTCTACGATAGGATCGCGCCGTACATCGACATCATGATCAGCGAGTATAACGAAGCGTGCAATCGCCATGACGCGCTTGCCGCCGAGTACAACGCGCTTGCCGCGGATACGGCTGACCTGATCAATGACGGCCTCGATCGCGACGTCGACCTGATGATCGTGCCGGAGGCCTTCTACGATATCGACTCCAACCGCTGGGGAGCCGGTGCGATGCTCGGCATCAGCTGGAAGAACCTCATGTTCACGGCCGGTGCGGAGAAGACGCTCGGCATGGACACGGCATGGGACGAGGGCTACAGGGTGCGCCTCGGAGTGGGCATCAGCCTCTGATGGATGAATCGACGGGGGAGGCGGTGCTTCCCCTGATATGAAAGGAAGGATACTGACATGATGAAGAAGACCATCTTCACCCTTGCGACCCTCTTGGTGCTGGCCATGGCCCTCATGGGGTGCAAGATAGAGGTTGCCGTACCGGACGACGGCAAGCAGGACACGGACATCACCACGCCTGACGACGAGGTGCAGGAGGCCGACATCGAGACGGCCAAGGCATATCTCGGAGCCTTCGACGGCACTCTCTTCCTCAAGGATCTCCACGCCGCGATGAAGGGCGAGAAGGCCGAGGGAGTCGTGACCACAATGGTAGCCGAGGGCATCGCCTTCGACGGCGACAAGACGGAGCTGACGATCCCCCTCACGCTTACGGCCTATGACTTCGACGGCAAGGGTGACGAGGCGACCGCGGGACTCTACACGAGGACCGCGACCGGAAAGGCCACGCTCGTGCTTACGGGCAAGACCGATCAGGGACTCTTCAAGGCCGAGGCGTACAAGGTCAAGGCCATGGACGTCAAGCTTACGGCAGGAGAGGCGGAGGGCTATATCGCGCTCACCCTTCCCGAGATGCAGGTCACGGCCGAGGAGATCGCGGGAGCCATCACCGGAGCGACCATCGACATCGCGGTGGACGCTGAGGGCAGTGCATCCGGCATCGTCGATGTCGACACCCCCGTCTTCGGCGCGGCCAAGGGCGAGATCGGACTCAACGGCGTTAAGTGCGATATCTCAGCTCTGGTGGAGTAAGATGTAAGGGAAGCAAGTGATTCGACTAGTTTCTCTCATTTAACACACCCTTGGAGGGGGCCGCGAGGCTCCCTCTCTTTCTAAGTGTTACCTATGTGTTACCAATCAGATATGGCAGATTATCCGTAGTCAGACGTGGCCTAAATGATATCTTCCGAGAAAAATGCGATTTATGCGTGATTTTCGTTAAAAGAAAAGAGCGGGCCATGTTTATCCGGGACCTGGGTCTTATATATTTAAGTATTTGCGGTATATGGGAATGGAAATCCGTATACCGCATATATGTTACCAATAACCGTCATCAATCCCTTTCTTTTCTTCATCAACGAGGGGATAGCTGTTATCATCGAAGCATGAGAAGGCTACTGATCCTCATACTCTCATCGTTATGCCTCATCCTTCCTCTCCCTGCCGCCGGCTGGCTTGTCGGAGGTGAGGCTGGATACGCCCTCACGCTTATGGACACGGTCACGACGTGGCCTGATACATGGTACAAGCCGGGCCATGGTGGCTCTGCAGCCCTGATCGCCGAGTACGGCTTCGATAACGGCCTTTCGATCTCAACGGGCCTGAGGTACATCGGAAAAGGGTTCTGGTACTACCACGAGAACGCTGGCTACGTGAGGAATGACTATATGGAGATGGATCACTTCCTTGAGATACCGCTAGTCCTTCGCTATACATACCGTATGGGGGATATAGGCTTATTCATTGGCGGCGGTGGATATGCTGGCATATGGTTCCTCGCGCAGTGCTTCGGGAAGAACGAGAGCCCCTCCATAGTGGGCAACGACACTATCATCTACGACAGCCATGGGGATATCATGCCATTCGGGGCGAATGATAATCTCTTCGAGGCAGGTCTTCTTGCAGAGGCCGGCGTCTCATGGAACGTTGCTGAGGACATACGGCTGGACTTCACGTTCCGCTATGAGGGGAATATGACAAGCCTTGTAAGGAATACGCAGAAGAATACCGCTCACAGGTATTATGATACCATGCAGTTCGCTGTCGGCTGTCTCGTGGCAGTAGGAGGTGAAGCATGACGCGTAAGGCATCGTATCTGCTTATTATCGTATTGCTGCTGCTTTCATCCTGCCGACCGCAGGCGGAGTTTCCGCCTCAGGAAGAATCCATTGAGACATGGGGTGATCTCTTCAGGGGCTTCTGGAACAGGATGAACACGCAGTATGTATTCTGGAACCTCGATTCCCCAGGGAGCGAATGGGATGGCGTCTATGATGAGTATGCTCCTCTCTTTGATGCGATCGAAGGCCAGATCTGGGTTGATGAAGCCGCGACGGATAAGGCCCTTCGGTACTTCTATCAGATCGTGAAGGAGCTGAGCGATTGCCATTACTCCCTCTCTTTCTATGAGAATAAAGAAGATGAGGAGCCTATCTTCAGCTTCTCGAAGTACTACTATAACCTGCTTCTCTCCTCAGGGCATGATGATGAGGAGATATATGGCTTCTTCAAGTCAAGGAATACACCAGATGTGTCCGGGTTGAGGGACACTATTGCCACTGTTCTCTCTGATTCCTTCGGCCTGAGCCTCTCGCCAGGCTTCTCTGGATTTACCCAGCCGAAGGCCTATCTCTCTGAGTGCTACGTATTCACCAGCCCTGGGAATCAAACCACCTGCTATGCCGTCGGCAAGACGGAGGATGGTATCATCTACATCGGCCTCTCCGACTTCACGCTGTCTCTGTTCCTTACGGGCATAGGAGGGGAGGAGCTGACTGCGGCGGCTGCCGGAGTCGTTGATACCTGGAAAGCGTGGATAAAGGATTATCTATCGGGGAATGGCGATGATATAAAAGGCATCGTCGTTGATCTCAGGGGTAATTCCGGCGGATTCAATACCGAGATTCCGATGTACTGGAGCTGCCTTCTTGCCGAGGACGCCTATATCTGCGATTACCGTGGAAAGGATGGGATGAACCGCACGGATTACGGGCCATGGGTGAAGTACATCGTCCAGCATGACGAGGAGACCACGCGTCCCTTCGATAAGCCGATAGCCGTGCTGACGAACAAGGCAACCATCTCTAATGGAGAGATAACCACGATGCTGTTCAAGGCGCTAAGGGATTACTATGGCTTCAGGACCGCCTCATTCGGTGAGGCGACGGCAGGCGGACTCGGAACGGCTAACAGCAGCCCGGATGGGAATATCTATGAGGCGTTCGATCCCTATCCATTCAACGCCGGACAGTTCAACCTGGGATATGCGTCATGCTCGACCCAGAACCGCCATGCCAGATACAGGAATGGGGATATCTATGAGAACAGAGGCATTGAGCCTGATTATCCCGTGGAAGAGGGCGGGGAAGGGGACAGCGTACTCTCCCGCGCCCTTGATTGGATAAGAAGCAGCTAGGGTCTCTCCCGCTCCTCCTTCTTAGCCTCCTCCCATAGCTCGTTCATCTCCTCGACATGCTCCTTATCGACGGGAATCCCCCTCTCGGAGGCCATGTCGAAGAGACGCTGGAAGCGTGCCTTCACCTTCTCGTTGCACCGATGGAGCGCCACGTTCGGCCTGACCTTCATGAAGCGGCAGAGATTGACGACGGAGAACAGCAGGTCTCCAAGCTCCATCTCAAGATGATCCTCATCGTCCTCGGCGATCGCCTGATTAACCTCCTCAAGCTCCTCTTCGACCTTCACGATCACGCCAGCGGCATCAGGCCAGTCGAAGCCTACCTTCTTCAGCTTCTTCTGTATCTCATAGCTTGCTTCAAGAGGTGGAAGCGAAGAGGGGATGTGGGAGAAGAAGGACTCTGCCTTATCCTTATGACCCTCGATGTTCTCCTTGACGCTGTTCCACAGCGACAGTACCTCTCCGGCGCTCTCTGCATGAGCCTCTCCAAAGACATGCGGATGACGCCTGATGAGCTTATCGCAGACCTCATTCAGGGCATCCTGCGGCAGGAAGTCCTCATGCTCCTCATGTATGCGTAGATTCATGAAGACGTTTATCATCACATCTCCGATCTCCTCGCGCTCCGATGGGATATCCTCCTTGAGGACGCCATCGAGGTACTCATAGCTCTCATCAATAAGGGACTGTGTCGTCGTCTTGTTCGTCTGCACTCTATCCCACGGGCAACCGCCAGGAGCGCGGAGGATCGTTAGTATCGTATAAAGCCTGTCAATGGCAGCAGGAAGCGAGTCCTGATGCTCTCTGTAGTTTTCGATCATAGTTCGATGATAGCATCAGGGAAAATAAAGATAAATCGCTATGATTATCATAGCATAACCATATTTTATAAGGAAAAGTGTGTAAAACAAGATTCAAAGAATACTGGAAAACGTGTATCAATCTGTAGAGTAGGGGAGAGATAATCCCTTTAGAGATCAAGCCAGGTAAGAACACCTCCTTCCGTGGATATACAAGGGAATATTCACCGAAACATGTAATAAGGCTTTCACAGGTGAACCTATCAAGCTCAGAGAAGCTTTACGGATTTTCCGCTTTATCTGGCTACAATGTTGCAAGGTCTCATGCGATTACTATCAATAGATACAGAATACATCGGACCTCCATCAGAACAGCATCGATGGAGGCTATTTTCATCGTTGATACATAGAAACAGAATCATTTGAATGAAAAAGAAGAAAGTAAAATAGGTTAAATCAAAACTAATAATATATTTAATAGTATTGAATATTTCATATAATATGTATCATTTATTAGACATAAACAAATGAATATATTTATATGCAAATATAATCATTATTACTATTATACATATATGGCGTACTTTTCGCCTCATTACCTAATCCAACACAATGTGAGATAATTCGATAAAATATAGTCTAATTGACAGAATATGCATTATATCCAATTAAAATCAATGTTTTCATGAGTCTTTATACAGCCTTTTATTTCCTTATATTTCTATCAATTATCCTAAGGAGGTTGAGATAGATGAAAAGATGACAGATATATATTTATATAGTTTATTATAATATACTGTATATATTATTCAATTGATATAGTATTATTTACCTTAGTATATATTTAACATATCATTATTATTAATATATCGATTTTCGACCATTCTTGGATATAGAATCTTAAATGATTCTGTATCTATCTATAGTAATAATAGTGTCCATATAGTTATTTCCTTGGAAATACAAGAATTGAAAACAAGGGTAGGGCCTTCCCCTACCCTATAATTCCTTGCTGTACAGCAGACATTTAAGAGGTACATCCTTGCTGAGTATATTCATCATGATATCGCGCTCACCGACACGAACAAAGCCCATATGCTCATAGAAGCCATATGAGCATCCACTGTCGGTAAAGAGATAGATCCTCTGGCCTTTATGCCTTCTTGATAGCTCCTCGATCAGCATACCGCCGATTCCCTGTCCATGGGAGGTTGGATCGACTGCAAGGAATATTACCTCACCGGCAAGCAGGTACTTGCTGGAATACTCCTTTAGCATCTCCTTATTGGCCATCTCATATGCATCAGTTCCTTGTCCTGCTATAATTCCCTGCAGCAGGCTGAATAGCCTTACATAGAGCCTTGATGCTATTGCGCCTGATGATCTTTCCTCAGAGCCTTCGATGCGAGCCATGAGAAGGCCCTTAAGCTTATCATCCTCATATGCTGCAATCACATCGGTGGCATTGAGAAGCTCGTCAAGCAGGAAGTATCTAGCGTAGAGATACCGAAGTACCCTATTGGAAAGATATCGTTCGAAATGCATCCCAATAGATGCAAAGCGAATTGCCCTTCCGTAGTCTTTCCTTTGCAATACGGAAGACAAATGCATCGTCAGATGGAGAATGTGGCTATCTCGATCATCTTTGCGAACATGAAGTTCGTATATGACCTGAAGCCGACGCTCGATGCGAGGTAGACCTTTATCTGGGGAGAGACGATGGATGATGCCGAGGCATCGCCTGAGTACTCATTGAACTCATCATCGCTGTCAGTCTCATAGTTGTTTATGCCATTCTGGAAGGCCTTGCCGTTGTATCTGTAGAGCTGTATTGGCTCGTAGCCAGGGGCATTGAGCGTAAGCACGAACTCTCCATTGGCAAGGGGCGTACGAGTCACGGAGATTTCATAGCTTCCATCAGCGCTGAAGGCTGTGATGACCGCAGCGGCATTGAGCTGCGCCTCCATCCCCTCCTCATTGATGTACTTGAACGGATAGAGAGCATACTGCACCGTATCGGCACCGGCAGAAGGAGCCACGTTGCGGGTGATGAAATCCTCATACTCGGATGGGTAGCTGTTTATCGAGCTGCGATAGGCTGAGTTGAAGGCGCTTATGAGGCTTGATGACGAGCTGTCAGCAGAGCCCGATATCGAATAGAGAAGATAGATCTTGGGTGTCGTCGGTATGGGCGTAAGAGCGCCGTCATATATGCGGTCGAGGATGGAGGGATCCAGGTATATGGCCGCCCTGCCGTCCGCCTGTGAGATATTCTGCGTCTTGAAGGAGACGTCAGTGGTGTAATCGAAGTAGTTAGGAACGCCGCATGAGGAAAATAAAAGAGCGGTCGTAAGCAATAAAGAAAGAACCTTCCTCCTTATCACCTTAGCCGCTCTCCTTCCCTACTCGGGCTTATCAGTTCATCGTGACAAGATATGCCTCAGCCATCCTTGCATACTCACTGGCCTGGCCGCCATTCTCAGGAGCCAGATAGAGACCCGTAAGCTGCTCGAATGTAGCCTTCGCAAGCTCGGCATCGCCAAGCTCGACATAGAGGCGTCCTGCGTTGAAGAGAGCCTTCGGAGCGAATGGAGAATCCTCTCCATAGGTATCGAAGACCTCGTTATACAGCTCAAGCGCAAGCGTCTGGTCGCCGAGGTTCTCATAGCTTGCAGCCTCGTTCATCATCGCAAGCTGCCCAAGGTAGCTGTCCCTCTGAGCCGTAGCAACGGAGGCGTAGCTGTCTGCCGCCGCCTGATAATCCTCTCTGGTAAAGGCAAGGTCTCCGACGAGGAGTGCCGCCTTAGCACCAGGATAGCTATCAAGGCCTGAAGATGCGATAAGCGCATCGGCAGAAGACTGGAACGAATCGGAAGCCGCAGCATACTCCTCGCTCTCGCTATCGAGCGAATAGAACGATGCATACTGCGCCTCAAGATCAGCAAGCGCGTTGAACTTCCTGTCGGCATTGCCCTGCATCACGCTGACTGCGATGCATACAGCGATTATCACGACAACGATGGCGATCGCGGCGACGATGATGAGCCTCTGGTACCTTGTGAGGAAATCAGAGAGCTTACTCTCCATCTTCTGCGATCCTGTAGTGTTATTATCCTTCGCCTTCATCTGAGCATCCCCTATTCAAGGAACTGCGGGCCTGAAGCCCGCATGTCCATTACTCTTCCGTCCTGGTCTTGAGCATGTCAGCGAAGGGGTTGTAGGTGTCTTCCTCCTCCTTCGAATCTGCCATGTACTTGGCCATCTCGGACTCCTGGGAACGCTTGATCATCTCCTTGATGGAGAGGCTGAGCTTCTGCGCCTGAGGATTGATATCAACGATCATTGCCGTGATAGGCTCGCCGATCTTCTCCTTGTAGCTCTCAAGGACCTCATCCTTGTACTCCTCATCCGGTCCGACGAGGTTGTACTTGGAGATCAGTCCCTCGATATCCCCGAGGACCTTCACGAATACGCCGAAGTCAGCGACCGAAGAGATCGTTCCGGTGATCGTAGTATACTTAGGATAGTCCTTCTTCAGCGTCTGCCATGGGTTGCCCTCAAGCTGCTTCACGGAAAGCCTGATCCTCCTGTTCTCCGGCTCGACGCGGGAGACAGCGACCTCGATCACATCGCCTTCCTTGCAGAACTGATCCATGCTCTTGATCTTCTTGGTCCAGGAGATGTCATCAATGTGGAGGAATCCATCGATTCCGTCCTCCAGGTTGACGAAGGCACCGCTGTTGGTGACCTTCACCACTGGTCCCTTGATGACCTTGCCAACAGGATAGCGCTCGTTGATCGTATCCCATGGGTTGTCCTGAAGCTGCTTCAGACCGAGCGATACCCTCTTCTTGTCGAGGTCATAGCCGAGGATCTTCGCATCGACGACATCGCCGATGTTCACAACTTCCTTAGGATTAGTGATCCTCTTCGTCCATGACAGCTCGGAGATGTGGGCAAGGCCCTCGATGCCAGGCTCAAGCTCGATGAAGACGCCGAAGGACGTGATCTTCGTCACAGGCCTCCTGACGGTATCGCCAACCTGATACCTTTCCTCGAAGGTGGTCCATGGATCCGGGGTCATATGCTTGAGAGAGAGATTGATCTTCTGGGTTTCCGGATCGATGTTGATCAGGCGGAGCTGGACGATCTGCCCCTTCTTCACGAAATCCTTAGGCCTCGTGACATGGCCCCATGACATATCATTGATATGAAGAAGTCCGTCAAATCCGCCGAGATCGATGAAGGCACCGAAGGACGTGAAGGACTTGACCTCGCCCTGCACGACATCTCCGATCTGCACCGTCTGGAAGAACGCGTCCTTGTTCTCCTTGATCTTCTTCTCAAGATACTCACGCCTTGAAACAACGCTCTTGAGCTTCGTTCCGGCGTGGAACTTGTCGATGACGAAGTAATCCGTCTTGCCGATAAGGCTCTCCGGATCCTCAACGCGCACGACATCCGCCTTGGAAAGCGGGCAGAATCCCTTGTAATCAGCGCCCAGATCGACCTCATAGCCACCCTTGATGACCTTGACGAACTTGCCAAGGACCGGGGACCTGTCCTCTGCGGCC
>CASFZR010000063.1 GCA_949299185.1 uncultured Spirochaetales bacterium | reverse complement strand
TAAAACGCCCTAGCGCCGATGGTACTGCTTGCAGCGGGAGAGTAGGTCGCCGCCAGGTTTATTTGATTTCCCCAGCACCCTAGCGATAGGGTGCTGTTTTATATACCGTACTTTCATATCGAGATGAAGATGGGCCGGTTGCCCGGCCCGTAAGGTAAGGTAGGTAGAATCAGGCTGTTGGCTGGATTACCAATGGAACATCACCCGATCCAGATACATATTCATAAGCTATGCTGTTACCAGACAATGCTGTGTTCATTTCACTCATAGGTTCTTCCCATGAGCTATCAACCTGCGTAGCACCAGAACCATCACCCTGTCCGACCCCATTTGCTGTATCTCCAGACCAATATGAAGTAGTCACGCTACCAGCTGTACTCACGCCGGCTATACCTCCAATCATATTGGCAGAAGCCGGAAGCTCTCCTGTGGAATAGCATGCTGATATTGTTCCAGCATTCTGCATAGCTATACCCCCAACGCCGACCATGCTTGCTGTTCCTTCAATGCTGCCAGTGAAGTACGATGCTGCAATCTTACCTTCCATGTTAACACTTGTGATTCCACCGATGGTAACTGAACCTCCGTCACTCGTTGAGGTTGCATTGATCGTGACATCAGAATGGCAGGCAATGATTTCCTTAGAATTAATGGCAGAAATGCCTCCAATCTGTATGGTAGGTTCATCAGCAGTAACAGTAATAGTTCCGCTAACTTGGCAATTGATAATTTGATTGTAATTGATGGGAGCAATAGCTCCAAGCTGAACTGTGCTTACTGCATCACTAATAGTTATTACAACATTGAATCCTGCGTTTCTTATCGTACCTTGATTCGCATAGATAAATGTATCATCAAGTTTGCTTATTGTGTAATTGTTGCCATCCAGTGTTCCAGAGAAGTTTGATATGGGGTCCCATCCATTTGTCAGTTCTATATCTGCAATGATAGCGCAGTTGATTGAAGGGTCTGTTTCAAGCGCTGTTTTCCACTCAAGAAGGCTAGCTTCATCGTATGCCATGAAAGGAGTCCACTTGGCATATACTGTCGTATCTTCGGTGATTACTGTGTTATCAAAGTCAAAGGATGTCGAACATTCCGCATCTTTGTACCAGCCATCAAATGAGAATTCGAATGTTTTATATGTAAGCGTTGGATCTGTAGGCTCTGTGGCCTTTCCGCCTTCATCGACTTTCTGGGCCTCTACAGAGGAAGCAGTCAGCCCTGATATATTCTCTGGATAGTTAAGGTCGAACGTTACGGTGTAGGACTTGGCGGTATCTACGTAATAGCGTGACCATTTTGCGTATAGCGTTAGGTCTGATGTGATAGGGGAATCCTCATTGAATTCCTTTGTTCTCGCCTCATCGGTATACCATCCTCTGAATGAGTAGCCATAAAGTGATGATGATCCTTTCCTTGGTGTAGGGAGGTCGGTAAGCAACTCTCCGTCAGCGACTATGATCGTCTCCTCATAGCCTTCAGGAAGCCTTCCTCCGTCGAGGTCTAGTGTGACAGTATGAGTTACTGGTCCGTTACCGGAGCAGGCGAACAGGAGGAGAAGTAATACCAATACCCCCCTCCAGTGACCTGCCGAGAGATAGATATCTTTCTTCTGTTCATGGGAATGATTATAAGGCGCAATCTTCCTGCCGTGAATCCTTAGAAGGGGGTGAAATCATATCTTTTCCGTCTTTCAATCATTTCCATTTGTTTAGATATAGGTGGAATAGCAAAGCACTATCAGTCGAAAACGCTTCATGAAAATTCCACATTTCTTACTATTATTTGTATTATAAGTTATTATTTTGTCACACTTTGGGTGTAACCTATCTGGAAAGGACATTTTACGGAAAAATGTCTCGTCATTTTCCCTTGTTTTCGGCTTATAATAGATGTAGAAATCCTCCCTCAGAAGCTTTCATTTGGTTTCCGTTGTTGGCCAGCCGGTAGGCTGGTCATCTTTTTCCTCTTTTCTGCTAGAATGGCGTCATGGCACTTATCAGATTCCAGAAACCCGCTTTATACAGGAAGGACATGGATGCTGTCCTGCAGACGATGGTCGATGAGAAGATCGGACCGGGAGAGCGCAAGAAGGAGTTTCTCCGTCTCTTCTCCGCCTTCATCGGACACAAGGATGGCATAGCGCTCCGCTCGTATCTTGATGTCATCATGGCAGCCCTCGTGGCCATAGGGGTCGCTGAGGGTGAGAGCGTCATCATCTCGGTCCTTTCCCCCAGGATATACCTCGAGGCTATGCGGCGTCTGGGAATCCATCCTGTGATCGTCGATACCGACGAGTACGGCCTGATGGATGCGGAGGCTGCGGCGAAGGAGCTGAAGGATGGGGTGAAGGCGATCCTCTACTTCGAGCCTGTGTGCCAGATTCCCCGCTCTCTTGAGAACATCAAGGCCGTAGGGCTTCCTATCATAGAGGATATAACGGAGTCACTTGGCTCCACGTACGGCGATGAGAAGGCCGAGGGAGAGGAAGGCGATGAGGAGTTCGTCTGGGCCGGCATGTGCGGCGATATAGTGATAGCGGCGCTTGAGGAGGATGGCATGATCTCCACGGGAGGCGGTTCTGTCGCTGTCTCGAAGGAGCAGGAGCTGATAGAGAGGCTACGCAAGTATGCAGACCTAGGGTCTCCGTATGTGGACCTTCCTGACATGAACGCGGCGCTCGGCATCGTGCAGCTCTCGAAGATAGACACGCTCCTAGAGAGAAGGAGGAGCATCTACCAGACCTATCTCCAGGCGCAGCGTAAGAGCGACACCAAGCTCTTCGGTTCCTCGTCCCCGCTCTTCAACTCAAACGGCTTCGGCTTCTCGGTCATCGTCAACGCCCGCCCCGATGACGCGATAGAGTTCTCCAAGAAGTACTCCGTCTCATGCCGCAGGACATTCTCCGGATCGGTGGGATACCGCTATCAGGATAAGTACGACAGGTTCCCGAACGCCATCGCGTTCATAACGCGCGCAATATCGTTCCCGCTCTATCCCTTCCTGTCAAAGGTCGACATGGAGACGATACAGCGTGTCATCAGCCATATCAACTGAGATAGGGTTCGCCTTTGCCGCCTCGCGATGGTAAGATATAGCTCAAGGGATGAGAGAGATGGTCAGAAACGTGCTTATCATAGCCAATGGCTCCAAGAGAAGCTCCGCGGAAGAGGCGGAAAGGATCGCGGGATCCCTCAGCGGGAAGGGACTCCGGGCGACTATCATCAACACGGAGTCATTCGATGATTCCATGCATGTTCCCGTGGATACGGACCTCGTGATCACGCTTGGCGGCGATGGCACTGTGCTTTATGCCGCGCGCGCCGTCCACGAGCTTGGTATTCCCATACTTCCCGTGAACATGGGTACCTTTGGGTATATCACGGAGATATCGATAGATGAGTGGCAGGACGCGCTGGAACATTACATCACGAAGGGAGACAATATCTCACGCCGCCTGATGCTCCGCATAACGGTGATGCGCTCAGGCCGCCGTGTCTGGCACGCCGCCGCGCTCAATGAGGCCGTCATCTCCTCATCGGGAATCGCGAAGGTCGTATCCCTAGGCCTTTCCCTCGATAATACCCCGCTTGGCACGTTCCGCGGCGATGGCATGATCGTCGCCACCCCCACAGGCAGTACAGGCTACTCCCTGGCCGCAGGCGGTCCTATCCTCGATTCTGATATGTCCGCTGTGATCATTACGCCGATATGCCCGTTCACGCTCTCCAACAGGCCCCTCGTCACCTCCGGCCGCGTCGTTACCCTCGAGGTCGTTCCCGGCCAGCGCACTGATATCGTGCTGACAGCCGACGGACAGCTGGACTTCCCGCTGGAGGAGGGGGACAGGATAATGGTCGAGAAGAGCCGTAGCCGCGCGCTTCTCATCCGCTCGCTTGAGAGGAACTTCACGGAGATCATCCGCGATAAGCTCCACTGGTCGGGAGCGCTCCATGCTTGAACGCCTCGTTGTCCATAACTATGTCCTGATAGACTCTCTGGATATCTCATTCTCTGACGGCTTCTCGGTCCTTACCGGAGAGACGGGTTCCGGCAAGACGATAATGCTCGGCGCGATCTCCCTCCTTCTGGGCGCCAAGGCCGACAGGGAGGCGATAAGGCGCGGCTTCGACAGCGCCGAGGTGACCGGTCTCTTCCGTGTAGTCTCTCCTTCGGTTCTTGCCTGGCTCGATGAGAAGGGCGTGGAGATAGAGGATGGGGAGCTGCTCATCAGGCGTATCATCAGGGCCTCCGGGCGTTCTTCCTATACCGTCAACGGTTCTCCCATCACGCGTGTTGAGGGGCGTGAGCTGGGCGAGATGCTCGTGGATGTATCCTCCCAGCACGCGCAGCAGTCGCTGATGCGTCCCGGCGTGATGCGTGAGCTTCTGGATGGAGCATCTGGGAACTCCCTCTGCGCCTATCATCAGCTCTATCAGGAGATGGGTGAGGCGGAGGAGAAGGTTTCCGAGATTGAGGAGATGATCCACAAGGGTGCGGAGCAGGCCGACTACATGCGCTTCGCCCTCTCGGAGCTTGAGGGCGCCGAGCTGAGGGAAGGCGAGGAGGAAGAGCTTAGGGAGAGGATAAGGGTAATGGATTCATCTGAGTTCCTCCGCGCTTCCATATCCTCGGTGATGGATGAGCTTCGCGCGGCATCCTCATCGCTCTCTGACTCCCTCTCCACGCTCCGCAAGGCCGAGAAGAAGGATTCATCGCTCTCGGATCTCTCGGAGCGCATGGAGAACATCGACATAGAGTGTTCCGATATAATCCTGACGCTCCGTGACCATCTTGCCGATATTGACTTCTCCGAGGAGGACCTTGAGAGCGCCAACGCAAGGCTCTCGGTGATACAGCGCGTGAAGAAGCGCTATGGCGGCACGGTAGAGGAGGCGATCAGGCGGCGAGAGGAGTACAGGGAGAGGCTCAGGGTCTCCGATGACGGCGAGGCGCTCCTTGCCGATGCCAGAGCAAGGCTCGATAAGGCGCGTCAGGCTGTGATGACGGAGGCTATAGGGCTCAGCGAGAGCCGTAAGAGAGGTGCGAAGAAGCTTGAGAGAAGCGTCGAGGAGCGCCTGAGGAGGCTTGGCATGGAGAGCGCGGTATTCACGATCCGCGTCGAGCGTGGCGGCGAGATAGGCCCAGATGGCATCGATGATGTCTCATTCATGATAGCCCCCAATAAGGGAGAGCGCCTTTCCCCGATCCAGAACAGCGCCTCTGGCGGAGAGCTTTCGCGCATCATGCTTGCCCTCAAGTCCTCGATAAGCGGCGGTGGGGATATAGGGACGCTGCTCTTCGATGAGATCGATGCAGGGATAGGCGGCAAAGTGGCCTCCGCGGTCGCGGATGAGCTGAAGGGACTCTCTGCCTCGCGTCAGGTCATCGCGATAACCCATCTGCCGCAGCTCGCGGTGAAGGCCTCCCGTCATTTCCTCGTCTACAAGGAGGAGAAGGGGGGAAGGACCATATCGCATATAAGGGAGATAGAGGGAGATGAGCGGGTGAAGGAAATCGCCCGCCTCCTCTCAGGGGAGACGAGCGATATATCCCTGGAACATGCGGCCTCCTTACTGGAAGTTCAGTGAGAGGAACGCATCGCGGGCAAGGCTTTCCGCTATCGTGACCTTGTTCGCTCCGCTGTAGTATGGATAGACTGCGTTCTGCAGCGCCGCCGTCTCTGGCTCGAAGCCATGGGCGCGAGCGAGCGTGAGAAGCTCGATGATCGATTCGGCATTGACCTTGGTCAGCCCTTCCTTGGCCACTTCCGAGGCAAGGTACGCGGCATGATCGGAGAGGATGCCGTTTATCGACTGGATATCGGTATCGCGGCCGCACTTGCGCACGAAGTCGATCATGTTGCCGAGTATCTCCTTGCGCTCCTGCGGCGTGACATCCACATACACGGTGAAGAGCGACTTGATGATCTTCAGCGTCAGCCCCAGGTTCTCCATCACGTTCGTCTCCAGAGGCACGTACCTGGAATTCTTTACCAGCATCGAGAAGTGCCTCATGTCGCGGGCGAGGGCGGAAAGCTCGGTGAAGGTCATGCGGTTCATCGACCTGTCGATCCATCCGTAGATATCGACAAGCATCCTGTCGGGTATGTCCTGGTTGGTTATCCTCGTGCGGCTGAGCGGATTGTCGTTACCATCGCTCTCCGAGAGATAGAGGTTTATGCCATAGTCTATAGATGAGGACGAGAGGATGCGGAAGCGGAACAGCTCCAGGTTCACGGTATCTATGATATCCGCAAAGAAGTTCTCGGAGTCCTCGTTGCCGATCCTGGACAGCACGAAGCGGCCGTATGTGTCGGTGTAGTCCTCCTCTGTCGCCAGAAGCCTGTTGGTGTAGAAGTAAAGCACGGCCTCTGCCTCACCTGAGAGTCCCTTCATCTCCTCCTGGGCGATGTTCATGCCGTCGCCCATCGTCTTGATGTTGCTCTTGGCCTTCCTCAGATCGGAGAGGAACGGGTAGAGTAGGTCTCCTTGGTAGTAGGGCTGGAACATGCGTATGGCATAGAGCGCGTACTTGATGTTCTGCCGCGGCTCTATCCCGGAAAGCTCCGAGAAGAAGAAGCCGCAGCTGGTGAAGGAGAAGTGCTTGTTCTTCATTCCTGAGAGAAGATGCGCCAGCTCAACGTCATAGGTCGAGGCGAAGTGCCGCGTCTTGTGCAGCCCATCGATGAATGATCTCATCGACAGCTCACCGCAGAACTCGCGTCCGGCCTGCCTCAGCAGCTCGTATGGATCGAGATCCTTGCCGAATATCCTGGCAACCTCCTCCTGGAATATGAGGTCAAGCTTCTCTCCCAGGTGCTGCAGTCCCGTCCTGAGAGGCGTCCTCCAGGCCTGGTTCCAGCCGGCTTCCCCTCCGGTCGTGCACCCGCAGTCCTTGTACCATCTGGAGACTCCGTGAGAGCAGGACCATGAGGTACCCTTACCGGCCTCGCCTGCATGAAGCTCCGCGTGGAGCGTGGCAGGGTGTGAGGCGAGGTATGAGCCATAGTTGTCCAGCGTGAAGTCATCGCGTTCCGCGACCTTGCGTATAAGCGCTGCGAGCGCCATGTCGCCGTATGGCTCATGGTGGCCATAGATCTCCCCATCGGTCGCCGTGTGGATCAGGCCCTTCTTCTCCGTGTCCTTTATCGACTTGAGCGTCGCATAGAGATTGTCGGCAGAGCGGAGCATATGGCCGAAGGAGATGGACTCCGCAAGTCCCGGATGGTAGAAGAACGCCGCGATCTCGCCTCCGTTGGAGCCTGTGAGGATGTAGGGCTGCCAGTACGGGGCCGGCTTTCCCTGCAGGAGCGTCATCGTCCCGTCCTCCGTCTCGACCGCCTTGCACTGCCATGGGGACAGCACGACGAACCTTATGCCCTCGTCTGAGAGAAGCTGTATCACATCCTTGTTGATGCCGGCCTCCGGAAGCCACATGCCCTCTGCCTTGCGTCCGAACCTCCGCTCGAAGTCCATCGCGCCCCATTCGATCTGGAGACGCGCGTCAGGGACCTTGTCCAGCGGGAGGATCGTGTGGTTGAAGCTCTGCGCCATCGCGTTGCCGTGGCCGAGGCGCGTGATGCTCTCCTTGTCGGCCTCGATGAGCATCTCGATCGTGTCGGGATGCTTTTCCTCCATCCAAGACAGGAGGGTGGGGCCGAAGTTGTAGGAGATATATGAGAAGTTGTTGGTTATCGAGATGATGCGTCCATCCGGAGAGAGATAGCGTGAGTGCGCGTTGGCCGAGTAGCAGTCGTGCCAGATCCGCTCGTTCCAGTCGATGTAAGGGGCGGCTGACGCGTGCTTGGGGATTATCCCGGTAAACGGGTTCTCCCTCGGCGGCTGGTAGAAATGCCCATGGAGTATGAGCGATGTCCTTTCGTCCTTCTTTTCCATGTCGGGTAGTCTATCATATTACGATGCAAGGGTGAATAATGATATCTGGACGAGTGTCCTGAGGAAACCGCCAAGGAATCGCCGCACAGCCGCCTGTTTTTCCTTCGTAAGCGTAAAATAGCAGTGCCTTAATAAGTCTCTCGGTCTGGTGTGCAATATCTGCAGTAGGAAAATTGCGATGAAACAGAGACGATACACCCCGGATGAGAAATCGGAGATCATGCTTACGTTCATAGAACGCAGGAAAACAGAAGGAATAAGCCTCCGCTGTTATGCGGGAGAGATCGGTATTCCGTATTACACGATGAGGGACATGTACCGCGACCCGAGATACAATCCCGAATGGGACCGTCGCTATGAATATTCACCCCAGGACGATCCATCCGCCGGAAAGAGGATGAAATCCGCAGGCGATGCCATCGCCTTCGTGAGGATCTGCTAGTGTCAGCGCCTGAGGCCGGTGAGCATATAAGGCTCTTTCCTGTCCTTATCGGGAGCTGCGGCATTCCTTTTCCTGCATTCTTCCATCATCGCGGACAGATCCGCATTCCAGGGAAGGAGCCTCTCCATCTCCTCCTCCGTCGTGCAGTACGGCCCTTCCGTGCAGATGAGCTCGGTGTAGAGGAGAGGATCGAGCCCATTCGCCTTCGCGCTCTCTATGATGGAATAGAAGAATGCGGAAGCATCGGCACCGTCTACGGCCTTGGAGAACAGCCAGTTCTTCCTGCCTGTGGCGAATGCCTTGGCACATCGCTCGGATTCATTGTTCGAAGGCGTGGCCTCAACCGCCTCAAGATAGTTCCTGAGCGTATCCTGCCTCTATATTATGTATGCCAGCGCTTTCCCCATCTGGCTCTGCGGCGTGTACCTGAGGCTGAGGGAAGCGCAGAACGCGAAGATCCCTTCCATTATCTTCAGGCTCTTCTTCCTCCGCTCCGCAAGGAATCCATCCTCTCCGATGATCCCGCCTTCGAGCTTCTTCCTCAGCTCCTCATCTATGCTGAACAGCCTGGAAATCCCGATGCAGATCCTCTGCGCATCCCCGTTCTTCCTGCTGTCCTTGAGCATCTTCTTGAATGGCCTTGCCGCATGCACCCAGCATGTGCAGTGCTTCTCTATCGTATTGTATCCGGAGAGCCCGTCCGTCATCACGTATCCAGGGAATCCCATGCGCCTGTATTCGTCGAGAAGCTCTCCGGAAGAGCGCCCTATGGATGCCTTGTAGGAGATGAGGACATGCGTGCGCCTCTCCTGTGCAATATACGAGGAGCCTCTCCTGAATACCATGAAGCAATTGGACGACGGCCTTCCTTCCGCGTTCAGCACATCCAGTATCCTCACCGGCGATTCGT
>CASFZR010000062.1 GCA_949299185.1 uncultured Spirochaetales bacterium | reverse complement strand
CTGAAGGAGTATCTCTCGCTTTACGACGTGGCGGCATACAATGGCAGCATAGGCTCCGTGCTGGATGCAGATACCCCGCAGCGCTATCAGGAGATAGTAACCAGGGCTAAAGGCTGAGGAGACCGTGCCTCCCTTCTTCCAAGCTCCGCCGCTATGCTGATGCTCAGCCCTTACCTCCTTTCAGGAAGAAAGGGAGAAGCCATATGGGCCCCTCCCTTCTCTTCTCATCACTGTCCGACGACGACCTTGCCGCCAGCCATGGACACCTTGATCGGCTTAGAGCTATCAAGGGTACCGGAAAGAAGCATCCTGGAAAGCTCGTTCTCGACCTCGTCCTGGATGAAGCGCCTGATCGGACGCGCGCCATAGACAGGATCGAATCCAGCCTTTGCGATATACTCCTCGACGTCTCCTGTCCACTCCATCTGGTAGCCACGCTTCGCGACACGGCGTGCCAGCGTCCCAAGCTGTATGGCGACGATCTTCCTGATCTCCGCCTGCCCCAGAGGATTGAATACCACGATCTCATCTATACGGTTGATGAACTCAGGCTTGAATGTATGCCTGATGACGTTCATCACGTTCTCCTGGGCATGCTCCGGATCAGAGAGTATCGCCTCAGAGCCAAGGTTGGAGGTCATGATGATGATCGTGTTGGAGAAATCGACCACCCTGCCCTGTCCATCCGTCAGGCGCCCGTCATCGAGTACCTGCAGGAGGATGTTGAAGACATCCGGGTGCGCCTTCTCTATCTCATCGAACAGCACGACTGAGTACGGACGCCTCCTGACGACCTCGGTGAGCTGGCCTCCCTGATCGTATCCCACATACCCTGGAGGCGCTCCGATAAGCCTAGATACCGAGAACTTCTCCATGTACTCCGACATATCGATCCTGGTAAGGGCCTTCTCATCATCGAAGAGGAACGCCGCGAGCTGCTTGGCAAGAAGCGTCTTTCCGACTCCTGTCGGGCCGGCAAACAGGAACGAACCAAGAGGCCTATGCTCATCGCCTATGCCCGCCTTGTTCCTGCGGATCGCATTGGCAACTGCACTGATGGCCTTATCCTGACCGACAACGCTCTCGGAAAGCGTCTTCTCGATATTCAGGTACTTCTCGGTCTCAGAGCCCATCATCTTAGCCACGGGGATGCCTGTCCACGCGGAGACTACCTTCGCGATATCATCCTCGCTGACCTCCTCCCTCAGGAGCCTTCTGCCATCATGCTGGAAGGAGTTGACCTTATCCTCAGCCTCCTTGATCTTCTTCTGAAGCTCCGGGAGCTTTCCATGCTTTATCATGGCGGCAGTGGCGAGATCGCCCTTGCGCTCGGCGTTCTGCTCCTCGGTGTTGAGCTTCTCAAGCTCTGCCTTGCCTTCCCTCAGATGGAGTATCGCCTCCCTCTCGTTCTGCCACTCAAGATGCAGCGCGTCATACCTCGTCTGCATCTCCGCAAGCTCCTCATTGATCTTCTCAAGCCTCTCCTTGGAGCCATTGTCCTCCTCACGGGAGAGCGCCTGCTTCTCTATGGAGAGCTGAAGCATCTTCCTGTGGAGGTTATCAAGTTCCGCGGGCTGGCTCTCGATCTCCATCTTGATCTGAGACGCCGCCTCATCGACCAGGTCGATAGCCTTATCGGGAAGGAAGCGGTTTGTCAGATACCTGTCGGAAAGCACGGCAGCGGCGACAAGCGCCTCATCCTTGATCCTCACGCCATGGTGAAGCTCATACTTAGGCTGGAGTCCCCTGAGTATGGAGATGGTGTCCTCTACGGAAGGTTCCTTCGTATAGACAGGCTGGAATCTCCTTTCCAGGGCCTTATCGGACTCGATGTACTTCCTGTACTCATCAAGCGTTGTGGCGCCTATGGCATGAAGCTCACCACGGGCCAGTGCCGGCTTGATCAGATTGGAGGCATCCGTGGATCCTTCAGCGGCTCCCGCTCCTACTATCGTATGGAGCTCATCGATGAAGAGGATGATCTTCCCCTCGCTCTTCGTTACCTCGTTTATTACTCCCTTCAGCCTCTCCTCGAACTCACCGCGGAACTTGGCGCCTGCTATCAGAGACCCAAGATCAAGGGAAAGGAGCCTCTTATCAGCAAGGGACTCAGGCACATCACCCTTCGCGATACGCTCAGCAAGTCCCTCGACTATGGCGGTCTTGCCGACACCTGGCTCTCCGATAAGGACAGGGTTGTTCTTCGTCCTGCGGCATAGCACCTGCATGACACGCCTTATCTCCTCATCCCTGCCGATGACAGGATCGAGCTTATCCTCACGGGCAAGCCTGGTAAGGTCCTTGCAGTACTTATCGAGGGCCTGGTATCCAGACTCCGGATCCTGGCTGGTTATCCTCTGGTTGCCGCGTATCGCCTGCAGCGCCTTCATCACCTCGTTCCGGGACACGCCCAATCCTATGAGGGCATCCTTCTCCGGACACTCATCATCAAGGAGGGACAGGAGGAAATGCTCTGCTGAGATATACTCATCCTTGAATTCCGCCGCGACCTTATCGCAGGCGCCAAGGATCCTCGCGGCAGAGCGTGAGAACGACTGCTGCACATCGCCATACATCTTCGGCAGCTTGCTGAGTATTCCCTCCATCGAGGATATGACGGCATCGGGGCTCACGCCGAGCTTTTCGAAGAGCGGCCTCAGCACGCCATCCTTCTGCTCGGTAAGGGCTATCATTATATGGGCCGGAGTCACCTCCGAATGCTGCATGGAAGAGGCCTTCTGTACCGCTTCCTCAATCGCTCCCTGCAGCTTGAGCGTGAACTTGTCATAATTCATATTCATCACCTCCGAAAAGCAATGAACCGCACAGACTGAATATAATAATGAGAGGATGAATCGTTAAGAGCGGCGAAGGCTCTCAAGGTACCTCGCGGCCATGATCTCAGCACCCTCCCTGTCGAAGGAACGGAAGAAAGCGACCTGGAAGCAGATCGATTCGGCGATATCGAAGATGGAATCGGCCGTGGTGGAGATATCGACAGAGCCTATGGTGCCATTGGTTATCCCCTGCCGCACCAGGCGGCGGAAGAGTATCGAGAGCTTCGCCGTACGATGGTGGATGACATCGGCGAAGTCCACGCCGTCCTTCTTCGCATCGAGCATCACGGTCATGAGGTTCATCAAGGCCCCCTCGTTCTTAACCGCCTCGCCTATGATGTCGAAGAGGATGGCACGCATCCTATCTATCTCATCACCGCCCTCCTCGGCCCAGGCTATGGCTGAGTACTTCGCGAAGAGACGGCCGGTGACAAGCTTCACGGCATAGTAGTAGATCTCATCCTTGTCATGGAAATACTGGTATATGGTCGGACGGGATATCCCGGTCTCCTCAGCTATAAGGGAGAGGTTCGAGTCATGATAGCCTTCCTTGGAGAATACATCCAAGGCGGTTCGCAGGATCTTCTCCTTCCTCTCCTCATGATCTATCTTCTTCGGCATAGGCTATACTCTAGAGTATAATAGCAACCAGAGGAAAAAAGACAAAGCCAAAATGGATGAAATGGTGAAAAAGCGTTTAATATGCAAACAGGAAGCCTGATACTCTATATGATCGCCATGGCGGTAACCCCAGGCCCTAACACGATACTCTCGATGGCGAACGCCTCCGCCGTCGGACTGAGGAAGGGAATATGGCTGAACGTGGGGATGCTGATAGGTATCAGCGCCGTGACCGCGATATCATACGCGGCAGTCTCTCTGCTCTCATCATTGCTGCCCCAGATACAGCCTTTCCTGATGTGGGCCGGAGCCGCTTATATCCTGTACCTTGCCTGGAAGACGTACCACAGCGGCCCGATAACCGGAGAGCAGAAGAGCGCGGGATTCGTCGAGGGGATGCTCCTGCAGCTGATAAACGTCAAGGTCTACCTACTCGCCATCACCGCAATCTCCTCGTACATACTGCCAATGGAAGCAGGAAGCGGAACGAAGGCGGCCATTTCGGCCCTGATTCCCCTCATCTGCTTCCTCTGTGGCCTCGTATGGGCCATAGGCGGCGTCGTGATATCAAGGCTGTTCAGCAGCCATGCCAAGGCGATACGGACGATACTCGCCCTCTCCCTCGTCTACTGCGCGATCCGAATCTTAATATAGCTTGCACAGAAGGCCCAACCTCTGTAGATTAGTGTTATCGCTCCCATAGCATAATGGATAGTGCATTCCCCTCCGGAGGGAAGGATGACGGTTCGATTCCGCCTGGGAGCGCATCATGATAAGAAGCCATAACCGTATCGCCTACTTGATGTTTGCTTCCGTTAGGTTATCATTCTTGTATGCTTTATCCAGTATCAAACCAGAAGCGTCTCATCATAGACCTCAATGGCATATGGTCATTCAGGCTCGATGACGGCAGCCATGCAGAGGGCTATGCCGACACATCGTTCTTCGCAGGCTCAGAGCTGATGCCCGTACCGGCCTCATACAATGACATGAAGGAGAATCCGGAATACAGGAGCCATTACGGCTGGGCCTATTATCGCCGCACCTTCACGCTGCCGTCCTTCATAAAGGGACAGAGGACGGTACTGCGCTTCGACGCGGTGACGCATCAGGCGAAGGTATACATCAACGGAAAGCTCGTGAAGGAACACAATGGGGGCTTCCTTCCATTCGAGCTGGACATAACGGAGATCGTCGAGCCAGGAACGGAGGCGGAGCTGATAGTCGCCGTGGATAACAAGGTCAATCACTCCACCCTCCCGGTCGGCAACGAAGGCGGTACGGCCTTCTTCGGCTCTGACAACGCAGGAGTCCCCAGCGTAGAGAAGGCAAAGCTCTGGAGACGGCCGCAGAACCTGCCGAACTTCGACTTCTTCAACTACGCGGGCATCAACAGGAACGTAAGGGTCTACACCACCCCGCCCTCATACATAAGCGACATAACGATCGTCCCCGGCATCGATGGAAGCGATGGAACAGTGGATTACAGGATCGAGAGCGTCGGAAAGGGCGATGATGCCATCACGATCAAGGACAGGAACGGGAAGACCGTGGCATCCGGAAAGGGAAGCGAGGGACGCCTCATCATCAAGGACGCCAGGCTCTGGTGGCCCTATCCCGGAACACCGTACCTATATACCGCGGAAGTCACCCATGGCGATGACATCTACGCTCTGGACTTCGGCATCAGGACGGTAGAGGTAAAGGGAGAGAGGTTCCTCATAAACGGAGAGCCCTTCTACTTCAAGGGCTTCGGCAAGCATGAGGACTCATTCGTGCATGGGCGAGGCTTCGACCTCGCGCTCGATGAGAAGGACATAAGCCTGATACACTGGATCAACGCAAACTCCTTCCGGACCTCGCACTACCCATATGCGGAGGAGATGTACTCGCTATGCGACAGAGAGGGTATCGTCATAATCGATGAGACGCCTGCGGTCGGAATCGGAGGGTCATTGGAGGATCCCTATAAGACATTCAGCATCAGGGAGCATCATGAGAGCGTCATACGCGACCTGATCGACAGGGATAAGAACCATCCATCGGTCGTGATGTGGTCGATGGGCAATGAACCCGATACCGTAAGCTTCCCCGAATCGGCCAACGAGTACTGGTACTCGCTCTATGAGTTCACGAAGCCGCTCGATCCCGCAGGCCGTCCGGTGACCTTCGTATGCTGCCAGAATGACTACACGAAGGACCTCGTCACGCGCAGGATGGATGTGGTATGCATCAACCGCTACTATGGCTGGTACAACCTCTCAGGAGACCTCGATGCCGCCTGCTACGCCCTCAATGAGGAGCTTGACTTCTGGCAGAAGCAGGGCAAGCCCGTAATCCTCACGGAGTACGGTGCGGACACGCTTCCAGGCTATCATCTGACGGTACCGGAGATGTTCAGCGAGGAGTTCCAGGTACTCTACTATGAGCGCATCAACGCTGAATTCGACAAGCGCAGCTTCATGATCGGAGAGCATCCATGGAACTTCGCCGATTTCGGCACAATCCAGGGACCGATGCGGGCCGACGGCAACAGGAAGGGACTCTTCACTAGGGAAAGGCGGCCGAAGATGGTTGCGCATGCGCTGAGGAAGAGATGGAAGGGAATACCCAACTTCGGATACAAGGAATGATCATAAAGGGCAAGGATGACATGGCGGCGATCGTGGAGAAGTACGGCTTCCTGCCATTCTTCTCCTCTTCCATACCAGGCTTCTCCGTCGAGGAGCTTTCATCCCCGAAGGTATGGTTTCCTCCCAAGGGCGAAGGCGTCTGGGAATGGAAGGATGATGTCATATCGATGACCGGCGGCGCGTACGGACGGTTCTTCCACTCCCGTCCGGCCTTCGTATCGCGGGAGTTCTTCACGCTGCTCGCCGCATACCGGCGTGATGGCTATGACTATGAAGGCTTCTCCGGTGATGGCCACGCAACACGCTCGGAACGGACTGTGTATGAGAAGCTGGAAGAGACAGATAGCGAGGTATCCACATACCTGCGTCTCCAGACGAAGCTATCGCGCTCGACATTCGACAAGGCCGTGGCAGGGCTGCAGATGCAGACCTTCGCCGTGATATCAGGATTCGACTACAAGCGGTCGAAGGATGGCAGGAACTATGGCTGGGGACTGGCGCGATACGCACTTGCCGACACGTTCTTCGGCCCGGACTTCGAGGACGATATCGACCGTTATCTGCCGGAGGATGCCTATGAGGCGCTGATCGATCATATCCTCAGCAGGTTCAGTGGATGCGACAGAAGCGATGCCGTCAGGCTACTGGGACACCGATGATAGACATAATCGAGATAGAGAATCGAGACGACAGGCTGATAGAGGCTCTCGTGGAAATATGGCAGGCCTCGGTGAAGGCCACCCACCTCTTCCTCTCCGCGGATGAGATAGCCATGATACGACGCTATGTGCCGGAAGCCATCAGATCGGTCCCTCACCTTCTGGTGGCGTACGCCTCTTCCCAGCCGATAGCCTTCATAGGCATCGGCGAGAAGATAGAGATGCTCTTCGTATCCCCAGAGGAACGAGGACAGGGGACCGGGAAGGAACTGCTTATGGCAGCCCTGGCGGAATACCCAGTGGATGAGGTTACCGTCAATGAGCAGAACCCACAGGCAATAGGCTTCTATGAGCATATGGGATTCAGGACGTACATGCGTACCGAAACCGATGAGGAAGGGAATCCCTATCCATTGCTGTATATGAGAAGGGAATCAGCCGAGGGTATCTGAGAGCGTCGCCACCATCACGGCCTTTATCGTGTGCATCCTGTTCTCAGCCTCATCAAAGACCACCGATGCGGGGCTTCTGAAGACCTCATCGGTAACCTCCATCTCGCTCAGCCCGAACTTCTCCTTAACGGCCTTAGCGGTTGTCGTATTGAGATCGTGGAATGAAGGCAGGCAATGCTCGAATAGCGTCTTCTTCCCTGTGGAACGCAGCAGATCCATCGTCACCTGATACGGCTTGAGCAGCTCTATGCGCTCTGCCATCTTATCCTCCTCCCCCATGGAACACCAGATATCGGTATAGATGATATCCGCGCCGCTCACGGCTTCCTTCGGATCCGAGGTGACGGTTATCGAGGAGCCGTTCTCCTCCGCCCATGCCTTGCACTCCGCGACGAGAGAGGGAGCAGGGAACAATGACTGAGGGGCCGCGACAGCATAATCCATGCCGACCTTGGCAGCCCCGATCATCAGCGCGTTGGCCACGTTGTTGCGCCCATCGCCTACATAGGCCAGCTTCATCTCAGAAAGAGGCTTTCCCAGATGCTCGCGGGCAGTGAGGAAATCAGCGAGGACCTGCGTGGGATGATCATCATCGGTAAGGCCGTTCCAGACAGGGACGCCTGAATAGGCGGCAAGGTCCTCGACTATGCTATGGGCGAATCCCCTGTACTCTATGCCATCATAGAGCCGTCCAAGGACCTTCGCGGTATCCTCTAGGGACTCCTTCTTGCCCATCTGGGAGTTGGTAAGGTAGGTCACATGCGCCCCTTCATCATAGCATGCGACCTCGAAGGAGCAGCGCGTGCGGGTGGAGGTCTTATCGAAGAGGAGGACGATATTCTTTCCTTCCAGCAGCCTTCCCTCCACGCGGCTCGCTATAGGCCCGCCCTCCTTCTTTGCCTTAAGCTCGGCGGCAAGATCTATAAGATAGAGTATCTCATCCTTGGTATAGTCCTTAAGCGAGAGGAAGCTTCTTCCCTTGAGAGTCATACTGAACCTCCTTTATGCAGTAAATATTAGATAAATATGCACTAATAGTCAATGTTATTGCATATTTATTCAACTAGTACTGTGCTATCTGAATAACTGGCATCAAGCTGGGGCCCCTTCTCGATGTCCTCCGGAAGCTCTATGCGCTCCAGCTTGCCCGTTATCATGGAGTTGCGCTTCACGGCATCGCTGATCCTGTCGGATGCACGGTCTATCGCGCTCTGGGTCTTCTCTAGATCCTCGCCGAAGCGGAAGAACTGCGTCTTCAGGTCCTTGAATAGCTGCCATATGCGCTTCGTGTTCTTCTCGACCTGAAGCGTCTTGAATCCGATCTGGAGGGAGTTTATGAGGGCGGCGAAGTTCGTCGGTCCGGTAAGAAGCACCCTATAGTCATCCTGCAGCGTCTCTGCGAATCCATCGATGCGCAGAAGCTCGGCATACAGGCTCTCCGTAGGAACGAAGAGGATGGCGAAGTCGGTGGTCTTCGGCGGCACGATATACTTATCCCTTATATCGCGGGCCTCAGCGAGGACGCGTGCGCGCAGGTCCTTCAGCGCCTGCTGTATACGAGCCTCATCGCCTTCGGATACCGCCTCTGAATAACGGACGAAGTCCTCCTTGGGGAACTTCGAATCAATAGGAAGATAGACCTCTCCATCGCTATCACGCCCGGGAAGGCGTATCGCGAACTCAACGACCGAGCCTCCCCTCTTCGGTGAGTAGTTCCTGACATACTGCGATGGGGTCATGAGATCAGAGAGGATATTCTCCGCCTGGACCTCTCCCCAGGTTCCCCTCACCTTCACGTTGGAGAACATCTTATTCAGCGATGAGATATCCCCGGCAAGCTTATCCATCTCGCCTATGCTGCGATAGAGCGCCTCAAGATTCTTGGTAACCTGCTCGAATGATTTTGATATCCTGTTCTCCAGCGTACTCTGAAGCTTCTCATCCACCGTAAGGCGCATCTTATCGAGCTGAGCGGTGTTCTCGGTACGGATACGGTCCATCCCCTTCCTTACCTCTTCGGTAAGCCCCGCAGTCTCCTTCAGCACCGTCTCCATCGTCCTGGTGTTCTCACGGCGTATCTCCGACAGGATAGCGGAGATGGAATCCGTACCCTCCTTCTGCCTCTTATCAAGCTTGTCGTTGAGATCGCGGTTCTCCTTGAAGAAGAGCGCCATCTGGTTCCTCTGGGAGGAGGAGATATCAGATATGGACTTCTCAAGCGCCTGCATACGCTGTTCGATCGAAGAACGGAATGAATCAAGCGCTGCTGACTGCCTGTCCTGCATCTCCTGCGATAGCCTCAGGAGATAAGCCTCGATATCCTTATCCTTGCCGCTACGTGCGACAAGGAGCGCCAAGAGAGCAGCCGATACGGCCGAAAGCGCAAGTATCATAAATATGAATATCTCGATCTGCATATCTGGATAATAGCCCGAAAGCAGGCCAGATGACATATCAATAGTGAAAACAAGACGTGAAGTTGGCAGAAAAGAGGGGTCAGGGCGTATATAGGGAAAAGGAGAGATACGCCCATGTGCTATAATGCCGATGATATGAGAGAGATAAACACGACCAGCTCCTCGTTCCGTCAGCGCCGGGCGGAGGTTCTATTTCATCTCTCGCCCGAGGCGGTACGGCAAGTCGCTCTTCTGCTCGACGCTCCACGCGCTCTTCGACGGGAGGAGGAACCTCTTCAGGGGGCTCTACATAGCGGAGAGGACGGACTACTCATTCGAGAGGTTCCCCGTGATACACCTCAACTTCGCACTGCTATCGACATCAAGATATGAGTGGTTCATACAATCCTTCACCGGCCGGCTCATGTCGACAGCCACGGAACTCGGAATGGTGATAAGCGAGGGGTCTCCTGCATATATGCTGGAGCAGATCAGGGAGGGCGGTGATCATCATAGACGAGTTCGACGCCCCTCTCGTGGACTCGATGGACACGCCGTACGTCGGGGATATGAGGAGGGTCTTCAACGAGTTCTACTCCACGATAAAGAACTGCGGGGGCCTGGTGCGCTTCCTCTTCATCACCGGGGTGACCAAGCTCTCGAACCTCTCGATCTTCTCGAAGATGAACAACCTGGTGGACCTATCGATGGATCCGCGCTTCGCCCCGGCCTTCGGCTACACGGACGATGAGCTGCTGGAGTACTTCGGGGAAGGGATAGACGAGTACTACGAGGCCCATACGGATGAGTACTCTTCCCGTGATGAGTTCGCAATGAGGATAAGGGAGTACTA
>CASFZR010000061.1 GCA_949299185.1 uncultured Spirochaetales bacterium | reverse complement strand
ATTATAACCCGTAATCGTTCCACAATAGCTGTCAGAGGAAATGACTACATCCTTGAAGTTTATATTCTTTATAGTTCCTTCGTTTGAGTAGAAGAAACCGTAATATAGAGAATCATTTTTTATGATTAACCCGCTTATCGTGTGTCCCTTCCCATCAAATGTACCACAATCTGGCATGATGATATCTGATAAAAGAAAACAATTGTTGAGAGACCTCCAATCAGATAAAGAATCTGCCCAAGCCTTAAGACCGTCAAATGTACTTATATAAAAGGTAGTCTTGTTTTCCTCGGTCTTAAAATCCGTAATAGTCAGTGTCGTGTTCTCTGTAATAGTAAAGGTTCCTGGAGCTAATATCGTACCATCCTCATCAGAGAAGTAGATGACATCAGCAGGATTTCCAGTGAGAGTCAGGATACCTGAAGCAGGTTGCTTATATCCAGGATGCACGATAATGCTCCTTGCAGCTAATTCTATATCTCCTGCCTCATATAAGGCGTCGGCAATCCTGAATGTAACGATCACCTTATTCCAGCAGGCGTTTAATGTGATATCTCCGGTGATCGGCGTATCGAATGCAAATGGCTTGCCATCTAAAAGCCAGCCTGTGAATGTCGAACCTTCCTTCCGGGGATCTGCTGGCATTGCAACGGTATTACCGTTTCCGACAGTATTCTTAGCATATTCCTTACCATCGACCAGGAAGGTGACAGTATGGGTTGTCATTCCCGGAGTACCTGATGGAGTTTCTGTCGGAGTCTCTGATGGAGTCTCTCCGGGTGGTTGCTTTGTATTACCATCACAGGAGATGAATGCGAAGACCATTAAGGCTATCGATAGGAATAGGATCAGCTTCTTCATAACGTATCACTCCATTTAATGCATGAATATTGTACCCCCTCCCCCTAAATATCTGTCAATGAAATATTTGCTGGCAAGTTCCTTGATCCTGCTGACCTGGTAGTCTTTTCTGGATTCCGACTCACTACCCTTCGCTACATCTTAACAAGCAGCGGAAATAGAAAAGCCTAGCTGACTCCATAAGGATATCAACTAGGCTTTAAGAGCGGGAAACGGGACTTGAACCCGCGACATCCACCTTGGCAAGGTGGAGCTCTACCACTGAGCTATTCCCGCATGACTGGTTTCCAGTCTAGGTTTCGTGCGAGAGGCGGGACTCGAACCCGCACACCGAGGTACTAGTTCCTAAGACTAGCGTGTATACCAGTTTCACCACTCTCGCGGTGTATGAGCCGCAAAGGGATCGAACCTTTGACCCGCAGATTAAGAGTCTGCTGCTCTACCAGCTGAGCTAGCGGCCCAATTTCTCGCGCCCTGTAGGACTCGAACCTACAACCTGCGGATTCGAAGTCCGACGCTCTATCCTTTGAGCTAAGAGCGCTTGTTCCCCTCTGGGAGGGTAGTCGGGAGGGAGACGGGGCTCGAACCCGCGACAAGCAGATCCACAATCTGCCGCTCTACCACTGAACTACTCCCTCCATTCCGGAAAGCGTGGTTTCATGCAACCTCATAGGAATATCTCAGAAAACGAATCGTTTGTCAACTGAGTATGGAGATTTTTCCTATCTTTTTGCTAACATCCTCCATTATATGGAATTGCCGCATCACACGACCTTCCCGTCCCAGATCACGCGCGGCGAGAATGGAGCGCCCCAGGCACTCTCCGCGCCATCAGGGACCCGAGGGGACGTTGGTGAGAGGAACTCGATCGTCTGAAGCGAGAAATCATTATCGAAGGCATAGGGATCTATGCTCTCGATCTCCGTTCCCTCCTCGAAGATCACGCGCTCAAGATAGACATCCAGGCCGAACGCGCTGCGCCCTATCTCCCTCACGCTGCGAGGTATGGTAAACTCCTTCATCGTCAGCGCCGAGAACGCGTCATGTCCTATCGTACGGAGATTAGAACCCTCCTCGAAGATCACCGACTTCAATGCCGTCGCTCCATCAAAGGCCCTTTCGGCAATCGTCTCCACCGATGACGGTATCTCGATATACTCCAGCGAGGAGAAATAGAAGCTGTCGCTATCGATACTCTTTACCTGAGCGCCTTTCTCGAAGGCGATGGCCTTCACGGTGGAGTTGTTCCTGAAGGCTCCAGCGCCGATCTCGGTAACGGATGAAGGGATGCCGTAGAACTCATAAAGCGTGCCCTTCGTAGCGCTTATCACCGAGCCATCCATCTCAAACACGTCGGAAAGAGGAAGGTAGCAAGGTGTGATAACCAGCTCGTCGGTACGGCTGCTGTTGACGACAGGGAACGGAAGCGCCGACGTGCCATCGCCAGCAGCATCCTTCCAGCCGACGAAGGCCTCCCCTGATCCGGGGAACTCGTCAGGCATGAAGAAATCATAGTAGATCGTCTCTGGATCGATATGTATCTCAAGCGGTCCTCCATGCTCTATCGTGAGGGTCGCGGTGCAGTCGCCATAGGAGATCGTCACGGTACCGTTATCGGAAGAGACGAAGGTCACGTCCCCCGTGACATCTACCTCCCCGCCGCCATCGCTGAGCGTGCCGATCACGCGCACGCCCTCTATCCTGTATCCGGTCACGCTGTAATGCAGCTCCCAATCCGATCCATCGACGCGGATGGACTCTACTACCGGCCCCGGATCCTCGTAGGTGTTCTCAATGAAGCCATCGAGGGATGTACCATCGACGAGGGAGAGGGAGCAGGATGAGATGATCATGAGGATTGCTATCAGCAGATACTTCATCATGGCCTCCTAGAACATGGCCCTGAGGCCGATCGCGACCGGACGCACCACCAGCTGGTATGATACGCGTCCGCCTGTACCGAGCTGCATAAGGAGCGAAAGCCAGGCAGAGACATCAAGGTAGAGCCCCTCCGCTACCTGCAGCCCGAGGCCGAGCGACGCGGCGAACGCAGGACCGAGGCGTACGTCCTCTCCTGCGGTCTGCGCATGGAAGCCAGCCATCAGCGTCAGAGGAATATCGAAGCGCTCACCGGGATAGGAGAAGCGCAGGGCCGCCATGACAGGAACGGTAAGGAACGCGCCAGGATTATCCAGCAGGGAGCGCGTGTCGATATACGACACCCCGCCGACAGAGAGCCAAGGATATATATCGGCAAAGCCGCCCACGGAGACGATGAATCCCTGCGAGACATGCTTCGAGATATCCACATACGTCACATCACCCCCATCGGTGATATACGAGCCTGCGGGGACCGCGGGACTGAGGGAGAACTCCAGTGACGACGCATAGGAAGATGAGATCATGATCGAGGCAGCCAATGCCGCGATGAGGATACGACGCTTATTCCGGCTCATTCCAGCCTCCTTTTGTTATTATACCACGAGGCAGAGAGGATAACGTGATGAATGTACGCTCCGGCCCGGCTGTCATTTCCCGCCTTTCATGGTAGTGTATGGAAAATACACATAGGAGAATGAAATGAGGAAGATAGCGATAACCCTTCTCATGCTGCTGGCCGCCGCCACAGCCTTCGCGGCCTTTGATGCCCAGAAGAGCGATGACCTCTTCTATCACGAGGAGGCGTTCGAGGAGGACAGGGATTACCTCCTCTCTGCACTGGAGAGCGCGGAGAGCGACAGCGAGAGGGCCGCGATACTCTGGAGGCTCTCACGCACGACCCTTTATATAACGGATGGCATCGACAAGGGCGATAAGGATGCCCGTATCGCCGGATACGAGGAGAGCGAGGCCTACGCCGACCAGTCCATCGCGATCGAGGAGACACCTAACGCATATCACTGGAAGGCCTCGGCGATCGGCAGGATCGGACAGGTCAACGGGCCGCTCAACAGCCTTTCCAAGGCCAAGCCGATGCGCTCCCTCATCGAGAAGGTGCAGAACGAGTTTAACGCTGACATGTCAGATGCCTGGTATGTCATATCCCTCCTGTACGACCAGCTGCCTGGCGCACCGATCTCATTCGGCGATGATGACACCGCGATAAGCTACATCAGACGCTGCATCGACACCCAGGACAACGTGAACAGGCTCAACCTCACCAACTACCTCGAGCTTGCCCACCAGCTCTATGACAGGGACTGGAGCGCATCCAAGAGGGCCAAGGAGCTTGATAAGATGCAGGCGAAGTACGCAGAGGAGACCGTACCCACAGAGAAGATGAAGTACTACGAAGGAAGGGATGGAAGGAATACCACGCCGTTCTACTCCGCCGTGCCGCTCGGAGAGTTCTCAGACGCGCAGGAGGCGGCAATGCTCTGCCAGTACGCGCTCGCGGTCTACGCGACCAAGGCCGATCCACTCCCGTCAGAGACGGCGAACGCGGAAGCCATACAGTCATTCCTCAGCGAGATCACCGGCTGATTGGAAAGGGCCTGCCAAGCAACGGCAGGCCCATGCTCTCAAAAGCATCCATCAGCTGATGGATTCGACCTTATAGCCAGCACGCCTCACGGCATCCCTGACAGAGGCCTCATCTATCGCCCTGTCGTAGCTGACGGTGGCGTATCCTGTCTTATGGTCCACGCTTGCAAGCGCGCCATCGATCGCGTCTATGGCACCCTTGACCCGATTCGCGCAGTTCTCGCACTCCATTCCGGAGATCCTTACCCTCATAGAGCCTATCACTGGACCATCGAGGTGCTTCTCCCCGCTCCGCCCGGTCCTGACATCCCCACAGCATGTACTCCTGCCGCTGAAGCGTCTCAGGCTTGAACGCAGGGCGAAGAGAAGGAGAACCGCGACTATCAGCACGATGATGAAATCAACCATCCTTCCTTCCTCCGAAGCGGCTATCCCGCCTCCTGCCGATCGCCTCCTTCAGCTTGCCGTATGCAAGGTACACGCACATACCGACTGCATATACGGCAAGGAAGATGGCCACGAGATAGAACATCGAGCTTCCACCCTGTCCCATCATCTATCCTCCTTAGCCTTCCTGATCATCCTCTCGATATTCTCCGCGGAGCAGCCCGTGCATCCGGCGCAGGATGAAGAGCAGCAGCCTGTGCAGCCCTTGCCGTTCTTCTTGTCACGCCTCATCCGTATGATGACGAAGGCGGCATATGCGGCAATCAGCAGGATAACGATCAAATCAGCCATCGATCCTCCTTAGAAGAGGGTGTCTCCACCCTCCCCTATACTCTAATCAGACGCTTGCGGCCTGAACAGACCTCTTCGAGAACACCCTCTGATCCTTATACGGATCCGGACGGAAGAGCATGAAGAGCATCACCGCCAGAAGCGCCAGGGCAACGACCGTCCAGAACCCGAAGCCGCCACCCATCACCAGAAGCCCGATCTGGTACACCATCAGGCTGACAGCGTAAGCAAAGACATTCTGGAAGATGATCGCGAACCAGAACCACTTTCTCGACTGCAGCTGCTGCGCCATCGTCGCGATAGCCGCAAGGCACGGGGAGTCAAGAAGGTTGAACAGAAGGAAGCTGAAGGCCGCGATCGCCGTCGGGAACCATGCAGACACCCCGGCAGCGACGGTGACGGCATCCTCCGTGTCTCCCGCGACATTGGCCAGCACTCCCATCGTCGAGACGATCGCCTCCTTGGCGGTAAAGCCGGAAAGCGAAGCTGCTACAGGCTGCCACTCACCGAAGCCAAGCGGAGCGAAGATCGGAGCGATAGCACCGCCGATCATGGCAAGCAGGCTGTCTGAGCTATCCTCGACAAGGCCGAATCCGCCATCGGCAAAGCCGAAGCCCGAGAGGAACCACATCACCACGCAGGCGAGGAAGAGTATCGTGCCGGCCTTGATGATGAAGCCCTTGAGGCGCTCCCACACATGGAGAAGCACCGTCTTGGCCGATGGGATATGGTAAGCGGGAAGCTCCATGACGAACGGAGCAGGCTTGCCGCTGAACGGCCTTGTCTTCTTCAGCATGATCGCCGAGACAAGCACCGCCGCTATGCCGATGAAGTAAAGCGAAGGCGCGACCCAGGCAGATGAGACGTAATCGAAGGACGCACCGGCTATGACGCCGCCCATCAGGGCGATTACCGGAAGCTTGGCGCCGCAGGGGATGAAGGTCGCCGTCATGATCGTGAGGCGGCGGTCATTGTCCTGTTCGATCGTGCGTGATGCCATGATACCAGGGATACCGCATCCAGAGGAGATCAGGAGAGGGATGAAGCTCTTTCCCGAAAGCCCGAAGTGCCTGAATACCCTATCCATGACGAATGCGATACGTACCATATAGCCACAGTCCTCAAGGATCGAGAGGAAGAGGAAGAGGATCGCCATCTGCGGCACGAAGCCCAGCACGGCGACAAGCCCTCCCACGATTCCATCGACCACGAGGCTGGTCACGGTATCACCAGCGCCTATGGCACCGAGGCCCGCGGAAAAAAGGTCTGCGACCCAGCCGCCGAAGGTATCATTCGTCCAGTCCGTGACCCAGGTTCCCACCGTCGTCACGGAGACGTAGTAGACGATGAACATCACAAGGATGAAGATGGGGATTCCGAGGATACGGTTGGTAACGACCATATCGATCCTGTCAGAGACGCTCATCTCCGACCTTCCCTTCCTCACCGTCGTGGAGACGATCTTCTGGATGTACTTATAGCGGCCATCGGTGATGATCGACTCCATATCATCATCATGGCTCTCCTCTATCTCCTTCCTGAGGGCAGTGGCCCCTGCAGCCATCTCCGCAGGGAGGGAGGCCATGACACGCTCGTCGTTCTCAAGCACCTTGATGGCGTACCAGCGGCGCCTGTCGCTTCCGATAGAGGACGGAAGAAGCTCCTTGGCCTTGGCGATCGCGCTCTCGATATCCGCGCCGAAGATCTCTCCCGGAAGCCTCGCCTCTTTCTCCGACGCGACCTTGACAGCCGTATCGATAAGCGCATCAAGCCCGGTCTTCTTCAGCGCGGAGGTCTCTACCACCGGGCATCCGAGTACCATCGAGAGCCTCTTCGTGTCGATCCTGAGCCCCCTCTTCTCGACAAGATCGGCCATGTTGAGGGCGATGACCACGGGAATACCGGTCTCCAGGAGCTGCGTCGTGAGATAGAGATTACGCTCTATGTTCGTCGCATCCACAAGGTCTATGATCACGTCAGGCTCATCCTGAAGAAGATAGTTGCGGCTGACGACCTCCTCAAGGGTATATGGAGAGAGCGAGTAGATGCCGGGAAGATCGGTCACGGTGATCTCATCGCCCTTCCTTCCCCTGACCCTGCCTTCCTTCTTCTCGACAGTCACCCCCGGCCAGTTGCCGACATACTGATTAGCCCCGGTAAGGGCATTGAACATCGTCGTCTTGCCGCAGTTCGGGTTTCCGGCAAGCGCTATCCTTATATTCATACGATCCCTCCCCTCATCCTACGATCACACACGACGCGTCGTTCTTCCTGACCGAAAGCTCATAGCCACGTACCGTTATCTCAACAGGATCGCCGAGAGGGGCGACCTTACGGATGTAAAGCTCCGTTCCTTTCGTGATCCCCATGTCCATGATGCGCCGCTTGTACGCGCTCTCTCCCTCGATCCTCTGCACCACGACGGTGCTTCCGACCTTTGCTTCTCCTAGTGTCATCACAACTCTCCTATCGAATAAGGCTCACACGAGAATGTGAGCCGCCATGTCCTTGTTTATCGCCACGCGTGAGTCGCATACGCTCACGATCACGCTTCCCCCGATCTGGGTAAGGAGCGTGACCCTTGCCCCCTGCACGAATCCCAGCGCGCCGAGGTATCTGCGGATATCCTCATTTCCGCTGACCCTCCTTACCATCGCGCTCTTTCCGGTTCCTATCATATTCAGCGGCATCATCCTTCCTCCGATGGCCTCGCCATCGTGGTTAGTCTATACTAACTAAAGTTTGCAGTCAATAACTTAGGTTGCCTTACGCTTACTAATTTTATCAAGACTTATATCTATTTACCGCATAGACATAGGCTACGAATGTGCATAGGAGGGGTTGCAAGAGAGCATGACAATGCCTCTTTCATACCGATTCACCTCTGGGATGGAAACTGGTAATATGATGATATGAACGATTCAGCTTTCAAGGATTTCCAGAGCATGGTCGTGCTTATCGACGCGGACAACACCCAGCTGTCAAAGCTTGAGGGGATGCTCCATGAGATATCCACATACGGCCGCATCATCGTGAAGAAGGCATATGGCAACTGGAAGAAGCAGATCCTCTCGAAGTGGGAGGAGGAGATAAAGAGGCTCGCGATAAAGGCGGAGCAGCAGTTCGACTACGTCGCGGGGAAGAACACCACCGACATAGCGATGGTCATCGACGCGATGGACCTTCTGCACACAGGACGCTATGACGCGGTGGTGCTGGTATCGAGCGACAGCGACTTCACCCCGCTTGCCGTGCGCCTCAGGGAGGACGGCATCTACGTGATAGGCGTCGGCGAGAAGAAGACGCCGGAGGCCTTCCGCAATGCCTGCGATGATTTCATATACCTTGAGTACATACAGTCATCGGAGCCAAGGAAGAAGGAGAAGCCGGCCAAGAAGAGCGCGAAGGGTAAGAAGGAGAGCGCGGCACCCGCAGCCGAGCATGGAACGCAGGAGAAGGAGGATGAGGCGAAGAGCGCCATGGATGAGATCCACACCCTGCTGCGCATAGCATATGAGAAGTACAGCGATGATGACGACTTCATAAACGTGAGCGCGGCGGGAACGTACATCAAGAGGGTCAAGCCTGAGTTCAACACCTACGCCTACGGATTCGCGAAGCTCTCCGACCTGCTCCGCGCCTTCCCTGACCGCTATGAGATGAAGAAGGTACCGACGACGGGCAACGCGAGCGTGATCATGTACCGCTGCCGCTGACATCACCTAAACTACACAGCCTCTTCATTGACTGCACGATTGCCATGGCTTAAATTCTTTGGTAAAAGCAGGAGATTATGAACAAGAGAGTGCAGAAGACGCGGGAGCAGCTCAAGAGCGCCCTCACGGAGCTATTGAAGACACAGCCTTTCGAGCGTATCACGGTGAAGGGCATCTGTGATAAGGCAGGGGTGAACAGAAGCACGTTCTACGTCCACTACTCATGCCCCAGGGACCTCGTGGATGAGATGGAGAAGGATATGCTCGACCAGCTTCCTGCGATAGTCTCCGACGAGCCGAAGGATATAATCGCCTCATTCACGCTGCTGCTTGACTACATCCGCAACAATTCCTCCGTCGTCGAGGTACTGATGCGTGACGGCGTGGACAGCTCATTCGGAGAGACGCTGATGCGCGCCGTGATGGACAAGTATGATGACTTCCTCGCGATAGAGGATGAGGAGCTTTCACGGCTATGCTACATCTTCTGCATCACAGGAGCCATCGGCCTGGTGCGCAACTGGATAGACAGCGGCTTTGCCTGCCCTTCCGAGAAGCTCGCCTCCCTGATCATAGACATGGCCTTCCGCGTCATGGGCCAGGATAATATCATGCTGCATCAGAACCGATGACTAGAAGCCGGAACGTATCACGGCGACGGTATTGCTCCAGCGGACCTTCCTATTCTCGAACTCAGCGATGAACCGTGCCTCATCGATACCTGATGAGGCGTAGCTGTTGCGGTAGAACGATGAGAGGGCCTGCTGCGAGAGCATCCTCTCCTCATTATCCTCGACATACTCTATGACAGCTGATGGGAAGATCCTGCGGACAGTCTCCTCCAGCTCGGCCTTCCCCCATGACGTGAGGGGGTTATCGGCAGAATAGATCGCGGCCTCGGCCTCCTTCAGCACACCCTGAAGGTCAGGAGAAGCGAAGTCCGAAAGACGCGCGGAGAGCGATGGTATCGCCTCAAGGAGCGCTATGCGGCCATCATTCTCAAGCCTTGAGGAGATAAGGGTGAGGATTTCCACGCCATAGGTCATCAGGCGCGATATGACATTGCGGCCAGAGACGATGCCGAGTCGGAGGCCATCCTCAAGCGACAGCAGGGCATCGCGCGGAGAGGCTACGATGATCTCCGGCCTCATCAGATCCTCAAGCTCCGCGGAGAAATGCTCGATGATCTCCTTCTGCTCACGCGTCCTCACCACGGCGATGGAGAGTCCTTCAGGGTTGAGCTTCATCACCGGCCAGAGCAGAAGCCCATGCGACGCGTTCAGCACCAGCGCGTTCTCGTATCGTGGCATCGAGAGCCCTGCGTACAGCTTCTTTGAAAGCGCGAGAAGGTTCTCGGAGCGTCCCGACATGGCACGCTCCACCCATCTGGCCCTGGCCTTGTCCCCCGGAGAGAACGTGAGGTTCTCCTGATAGAGATCCTCCGTCACCGCCTCAAGCTGGGCCTCCCTCCGCTCAAGCACGCCGTCCCTTATCGTCTTCTCATAGCCCATGCCCGACGGACGGTAGTAGATCTTTCCCTGCAGCCCAGTCGGAAGATACTGCTGTCCGACCCAGTGATCACGATAGGAGTGCGGATAGAGGTATCCTTCGCCATGTCCGAATCCATTGCTGTCCCGGCTTGGATCCTTGAGATGATTCGGCACATCCTCAGCCTTCTCCTTCTCCACATCAGAAAGAGCGTCA
>CASFZR010000060.1 GCA_949299185.1 uncultured Spirochaetales bacterium | reverse complement strand
CCATACACGAGGGCCTCCGAGACTCCCGCCATCGTTCCTGCGATCACTATCTGATTGGCCATCTTGGTGTGCTGGCCCGATCCGATGCCGCCCATATGGCTGATGTTCCTTCCCATCACAGAGAGCGCCGGGAGGATCTCCTCGAAGACGTCGTCGCTGCAGCCTACCATGATGGAGAGCGTGCCCTCCCTAGCGCCCTTGTCCCCTCCTGAGACGGGTGCGTCAGCCATCCTCGCTCCCTTCGCGGCAAGGCGCTCTGCTATGGCTATGTCAAGCGATGGCTTGGTGGTAGTCATATCTACGAGGATGGAGGTGCCGCTGACGCCCTTTTCGATGCCATGCTCTCCGAGGTATACCTCCTCCACGTCCTTGGGGAAGCCCACGATGGTGAAGACGAGGTCGGCGTTCCTTGCCACTTCCTCAGGGCTGGAACACCAGATGGCTCCGCGAGCTACCAGCTCATCGCCCTTGCTCCGCGTCCTGTTGTATATGTACAGGCTGTACCCGGCATCCATCAGCCTCTTCGACATGGATGCTCCCATGACTCCCAGTCCTATGAAACCAGCTCTCTTATCCATGGGCAAAGATTAGCACCAACGGAAAGCTATGCAAAGCGCATCGCATTTATTATCTTTGCTTATATGGACGAGATGATGATGAGCGAGGAGGAGATCGTTGATCTCTCTGATTTCTTCAAGGTGTTCGGGGATCCTACCCGGCTGAGGCTCCTGATCCTCCTGGACAGCAGGGGAGAGATGGGCGTCGGCGCGATAGCCGAGGAGCTTTCGATGAGCCAGAGCGCGATATCACAGCAGCTGAAGGTCCTACGGTCCTCACGCCTGGTGAAGTACCGCAAGGACGGGAGGAGTACGATATACCGCCTCTCTGACGATCATATACACCGCATACTCTCCCTCGGCATAGAGCATTACGAGGAGCTGCTATGACGATAGAGGAGGGCCTCATCCATAAGGATGATGTACGCGCCCTGTTCTCCGAGTATACGGATATGCTTGTGTCCTTGGATCCGGGATTCCGCATCTATCTTGATATCCAGCACTACGATGAGGAACTAGATGATCTTGAGGCGAAGTACGGCAGGCCTGACGGAAGGCTCTACGTCCTCTATGAGGAAGGGGAGGCCGCTGCCTGCATAGCCCTCCGCCGCCTAGACTCAAGACGCGCGGAACTCAAGAGGCTCTATGTGCGTCCCCGCTTCCGTGGCCGCGGCCTTTCCTCGCTGCTCCTGGAGAGGATCCTAAGCGATGCGGAAGAGATAGGCTATGAGGAGATCCTCCTGGATACGCTTCCCTGCCTTGAGAGTGCCCTTCGCCTCTATCAATAAAGCGACAAGAGGACACCATCTTCTTCTAAGCATTGGGAAAGATGGTGATGAATTGCGCTGAATCGGTGACTGCAAATCTTAAATCCGTCCTATATTCATGATATGACAGACGAAGAGCGCATCATGAAGAATGAAAGGATAAGGGAGAAGGGCAAAGCCACTCGTCTCCGCCATGCCTCGATGCGCCCTCTCACTGTAGAATTAAAGCTTGACCTAAAGTGCCTGAACAAGACCGAAATCAATAAGCTGCATCTCATCTTCGTGGAATGCCGCTGGCTTTGCAATCATCTTCTTTCTCTTGGTGTAGAGTCCTTCCATTCATTCGATACAGGAACCAGAGACATCACTTCCCTCGACAAGGACGGCAATGCGTTAGAAAGGGAACTCACGATGCCAGCGAAGTTCATCCAGTCCGTATACTCATCCCTGAAGCAGGATATGAAGGCCATGGCCGCAAGGAGGGAGAAGGCAGGGAAGAAGAACGGGAAGCTGAAGTTCCGGTCTTCCTATGACTCGATAGATCTCAACCAATACGGAGATACGCACTGGATATGCTTCGGGGCATATGGCAACAAGCATGGGAAATACAGGAACACGGTGCATATCGCGGGGATAAGGAGGCCGATACGCACCTACGGCATGGAGCAGATTCCCTTGGATGCCGAGTTCGCGAATGCCAAGCTCGTGAAGAAGCCTTCAGGTATATACCTCATGCTGACATGCTACATCCCGAAGCGTGAAAGCAATGAGGGAATGGAGAAGAAGCCAGACATCGGCCTTGATTTCGGCATAAAGACGACTATAACTACCTCGGAAGGAGAGAAGTTCGACATATCGGTCCGAGAACAGGAGCGCCTCAAGGGGCTTCAGAGGAAGCTTGCAAGACAGATGAAGGGCTCCAGGGGCTGGTATGACACGAAACATCTTATTCAGAGGGAGTATGAGAAGCTTTCCAATAAGAGGAAGGCAAAGGCCAATCAGGCATATCATGATATCGTCACGGGAAGGAAGCTCGTCGTCATGCAGGACGAGAACATCAAGGGCTGGCACAAGGGGCTCTTTGGGAAGGAGGTGCAGGCATCTGCGCTGGGAACACTTAAGAGAAAGCTCCAATCCAATCCGAACGTTCTGGTGATAGACCGGTTCTTCCCGTCGACGAGGATGTGCCCCGTATGCGGGCACATGCATGAAGGCATCACGCTCTCTGACAGGGTATTCATATGCCCTGCGTGCGGGTATACGGAGGACCGTGATGTGAAAGCTGCAAAGACACTGCTTCTTGCAGGCGAGCATGAGATAGCCTGCACGCTTCCGGAACAGAAGCGTACTCCGGTGGAGCGGATGTCAGGCTTCGATGTCTCGTATGAGGCATGGAAGCGTTCTGCGTCGAAGCCGGAAGCTCCATCTTCTAGCCCAGGCTAAGATGGAGTAGTTCACCTTGAATGGTTCCTTCGTACCTATATGGAAGCTATCGAGTACTCAGAGAAGTCCTTTATCGATGTCCTTGCTAGGACGAGGATATGGGATGGCTTACGGGGTCTTGATCTCAATGAGCGCCAACATAGGATCATAGGGATGCTCATAGATGGTTTTGATGGAAAGCTCACTGCGGAGAAATGGGCAAGGATATGCCGATGCTCCCATGCTACTGCCGTACGTGACATCAATGCCCTGATAGCAAGCGGGGTCCTTTCTAGGGATGAGGGAAAGGCAAGAAAAGCCTCCTATAGCCTCATCCGGCCTTGATCACGCTCCCTGATGTCGTGATGATGCCTTCCTCCTTGAGTGCCTTCAGCACGCGGAAGAGGGTACGCCTCGAGCATCCGAGGAGGGCGGCGAGGTCATTCCTCGTGATCGTGAGCCTACCGCTGCTTTCCTCAAGCAGCGAGAGGAGCTTCTGCCTTGTCTTGTAGATAGGGTAGCGGCTCATGTTCACGGTAGTGGCGTAGAACATCGAGGCCCAGTGCCTGATGAGGAAGGGCTGGAACAGGCATGGGGAATCGAGCAGGTCAAGGCAGAGCCTCCGCGGAAGGCTGTATCCTATGCATCGCTCTGATGCTATGAGCGTCACGCACTGCGTCTCATGGCCGGAGTATATGTCCATCAGCGATACGAATGGCCCTTCGCTCTCCTTTGAGATCATGAAGCGCTTTTCCATATAGTCGTCCTCTATCACATCGTAGGTCCCGCTCGTGAATATATAGGCGGACTTCACCTCGTCGCCCTTGCGGATTATCGTGTCGCCCTTATCGAAGGATACGGACCTGAGTCCTGCCTTTATATGCTCGGGGAATGAGCTTATCACTTCCTCTATGCCGATCATCCGATCCTCCCTCAGGAGTGCCATGTGGCACTTCTCCTTCTGGTGATAGTACCACATCATTGGAGCGTTGGGAGGCTGTATATGAAGTCATATGAGATAGGGGACCGCTTCTCGGTCAATAACCAGTATCCTGCGATAGCTACGGATGGCGCTTATGATATCGTGGTGTGGGAGGAGTCCAGGAACGGACGCGGTGACAGGATAATGCTCATGGCGTTCAAGGATGGAAGCCCCGTGTCGGAGGCAATGCAGGTATCGGGAGAGGGACTGGGCCTACGCCCTGCGGCTCTTGGTATCGGGGACACGGTATGGATCACCTGGTCTGAGTTCCTCTGCGGCCGCTGGAGGATCGTCGTACGTCCGTATGCCTCCGGCAGGCTCGGTGATGCAGCCGTGGTCGAGGAAGGAGATGCGCTCTTCTACGTCTCGCTCGCGTCGCTCTCCGGTGATATCGCGGTGCTATACAATCGGCAGGGTCCCGGACGGAGCGAGGTACGCATGGCCATGAGGAAGGATGGCTTCCGCCCTGAGACCGTGAGCCTCTCCTCCAAGTGCTACAGGCCCTCGGCCGCGGATGATGGGCACGGGAATATCCTGATTGCCTATGATGCCTTCGATGGCCGCTCCTATGGGATATACGCAAGGGCATTATCCTCTGGCATCTGGTCTAAGGAAGTCCGAATAGACGTGAATGGCAGGCGCTGTGCCCATCCTGTCGTCGTCTCTCCGTCTCAGGGGCTCTTCGTCATCTGCTGGTATGAGAACGACAGCTCATCCTATTACGGCTATGATGCTGTCGATTGCCATGTTGATAACGGCACGCTGACGCTGTCGGATCATAAGGTGGTCGTTGAGAACAGGGGATGGTATAACAACGTGGCCGCAGCCGCAGGGCCTTCTGGCGACACGGTCTTCTGCTATACGGTCGGCAGGAACATGCTTGCAAGCATAAGGAAGGCAGACGGAAGCTGGGGAAGCCCTGCGCTCCTGAGCTATGATGATGGATGCGGCGGCATAAGGCCGAAGGCGATCATCGGAAGGGATGGCAGTGTCCGCTATGCGTGGCAATGGACGAATAAGAACGGCCATATGGACCGTCATGCCGTGATCGTCTATGGCATCACATCGCTTGCGGAGATGGATTCGAGGGACGATTCCGCGATGGTGAACGAGCTGGACCGCTTCACGCTTCCGATCCCAGGGGAGAAGTCCCTTGCCGGTGTTCCTGAAGATGCTAAGGCGGAATGGCTCCGTCGTCACGGGATATCTGGAGAGCTTCTCTTCGGGGATATCCACGGGCAGAGCAACATGTCAGACGGGATGGGGGAGCTTGATCAGTACTATCATTATGCTATGGTCGATTCACGGATGGATTTCTGCGCCCTTACCGACCATGACTGCTATCCTGACGAGGCCACGGAGGCGGAGTGGGAGTGGAACCGCGCTACGAGAAACATCTTCAATGAGGAAGAGGATTTCTCGGTGCTTCTTGCGTTCGAGTGGACGAGCAATGAGTACAGCCATGACTTCGGGCACAAGAATGTCTATTACCCCTCATCCAAGGGCGGGCTCTACCAATGCACGACAGAGGAGGGCCTTGATCCTGACAGGCTCTATGCCTCGATAAGGAAGGATGGCGGATTGTGCATCCCCCATCATCCGGCGGCGGACTGGGGCCATGTCTCGGCTGCTACCGACTGGGATTACTCCAGCGATGTGCAGAGGGCCGTGGAGATCTTCTCGCGCCATGCTGACTATGAGAGGACGGAGGCTTCATCCAGATATACGAAGAATATCGCGAAGTTCCCGCATAAGTGCGCGCAGGATGCGCTCAGGAGAGGCTACAGGATAGGCTTCGTTGCCGGTTCGGATTCCCATCAGATGGAGCATGGCAAGGAGGGTGGGATACTCGGCGCCTTCGTCAGGGAGAACACCAGCCAGGAGGTATGGAGCGCCATCTGGAACAGACGTACCTATGCAACGACCGGTGCGAGGATACTGCTCTCGCTGCGCATGGGAAAGGCCTTCATGGGCGATGAGGTCATCTGGAGCGGAGAGCGTGTATTCAAGGCTGCCGTACTTTCCCCTGGGGATATCAGGGAGATAGAGCTGATCAGGAACGGCTCTGCGGTCTATTCCATCGTTCCAGAGGGACGTGACGTGGATCTGGAGTTCACCGACGATGCCTCGCTCTCTTCCGATTGGTACTATCTCAGGGTGGAGCTTCGCGATGACCAGGTAGCGTGGTCCTCTCCGATATTCGTCAACTGAGGCTGATGCCTGGTCCCGATGATGGCCGTGTGGAGATACGTGTTCGCCTTAATCGGGAATCAGGCCCTTCCATCGCCGTGGGCTGGAAGGTATCATCTTATGTATGTCGATGGTCCTTCTGCTGCTTATCATTGTCCTTGCCGGGCCGCTTCATGCCGCTTCTTACGATTCTATCATCAGCGCGGCCTTATCTGTGAGCCCCGATGCCAGGGCGGCTGAGCTTTCCCATCAGGCAGGGCTCCTGTCGATTGCCGAGGCGGAGCTTGATGATGAGTATGATATCTCCATCACGGCCTCTGTCTCTCCGCTTGAGGATGAGATGAGGATCTTCGGAGTGGATGACCTCTCCCTCTCCATGACGCTGCCAGATGATGATACTACGATAACCGCATCGCTCCCGTTCGGCTTCCGGTATGACTCCGAAGGCGCCACGCTGAGGCCAGGCGCCTCGATAAGCCATACATTCGACTGGGGGCGTGATACTGATATCCTCGAGGATCTGCAGCTTCAGGCCCTGCGGATCTCCGTCGAGCATGATTATTCCTCAGATGTAATCGCCGTGCGCCGTAGCGTGATATCCCTGATGATAGAGCTTCTTACCAATGAGAGGAACCGCCTTGAGGCTGAGGAGAGCCTACGGGACGCGGAGAAGGAACTCTCTGATGCCCTTTCGCTCGGCATCGTGTCGGAGGAGTCCATCGCATATATGGAGCTGGAGCTTTCCGTGAGGCGCTATGAGGATTCTCTGAGGATACTCGATGAGGAGAGTAATGAGCTTGGTATGAGATACGCCGCGATGGTAGGAGAGGAGTGGTCTGGCGTGGATTCCATTCCTTATCCATCATTCCCCTCCCTTGACCCTGCATCATCCTCGACTCTCCGCTCCGCTGATATCCAGGCTGCGATAGCCGGGGAGGAGGTGCTTATCGAGGAGTCCAGGCAGGATCCGCGGAAGCTTATTGCAGGCGCGGATGTCTCTGCAGTCACGGATATAAGGAAGGGTATCTACTCCTATCCCGATGGCGTATCCGAGGTCGCGAGCCTCACGGGCAGGCTCGGCTGGGAGGGTGACAACTGGTCACTGACAGCATCGGGAGGCGGAAGCTTCGCCAGCGATCATACGTTCACGCCGGCGCTGACGTTCTCCGGATCTTGGAGGAACGGATCGTCCAGAAGCGATGAGATCACGCTGCGTTCGCTGCGCAATACCGCGCTTATCCGTGAGAATGAGGCTAGGGACGCGAGGCGCGCCTTCAGCGAGGAATCCAGCGCCCTTTGGCGCCGTATCCTCTCATGGGAACGGGAGGAGGCTGAGACGAGGGCACAGATAGGCTATGAGGATGCGCTTGCCCAGATGGCCGCGATCAAGCATGAGCGGGGTATGATCTCCGATGAGGAGCTTCACGACCAGATGCTTTCCCTATCCCTGCTGAGGATGGATGAGGATATCCTCCTGCTTGAGGGCCTTAGCCTTCAGGCCGAGGCTGAGGCACTGCTCTTATAGGAGAACATGATGGATGAAGAGGGCCTTTTGATGAAGAAGAGAAATACAGAGAGGCGGAGGAGAAGGAGGCGTGCGCTCGCTATCGCCATCCTTCTTGCGTTGATTGCCGCGGGGCTTGCGGTGTTCGCGCTGCGCTCATCTCCTGAGCCTGTTGCCGCATCAGGCCCCAGGGAGGCTACCGTCATCTCCAATACCTATACCCAGGTCATCGATATCTCTGGCTATGTCGAGCCATACGATAGCCAGACGATGCGCTTCAGGTCCACAGGTGCCGTTACCGGCGTCTATGTCGAGGAGGGAGATCATATCACGAAGGGGCAGCTGCTAGCCTCGATAGACAATACCGCCCAGCTTGCCTCCCTTCAGGAGATACGTGATCAGATCGAGGAGGCGGAGCTTAATGGCTCCCTGCGCGATCTCGAGCTTCTGCGCCTCAGGGAGAGGAGCGCGGAGAACTCCCTTGAGTATGCGAATATCGTGGCGCCGTTCGATGGCGAGGTCGCCTCGGTGGATGTCGATGAGGGCGATTATTTCGAGGGCGGTGATGAGGTCATAACGGTCGTTGACCGTTCTAGGCTGAAGGCAACGGTAGAGGTCGATGAGATCGATATGCAGTATGTATCGCTGGGGCAGAAGGCTGAGCTTGTCTTCGAGTCATGCCCTGATGAGACCGTGATGGCCTATGTCTCGTATATACCGATGCTCGGCCGCTATACCGATCAGGGCATAGGCGTGGTGGACGTGGAGCTTCTGATAGACTCTCCTCCTGAGCGCATCATGCCGGGCTTCACCTTCGAGGGAACGCTGGAGGATGAGGGCGAGGTAGAGATGCTGCTTGTCCCTCAGAACGCCATAACGCGCGGCCGAGGAGGGCTTGAGACCGTTGACGTACGGCGTGCTGATGGATCTATCGAGACCGTGGAGATACGTACATCATATCTCGGTGAGGGGCTTGCAGAGGTACTCTCCGGGGATATAGCCGAGGGAGATACCCTCGTATATGGCTCCTCGTCGGCGTCCTTCCCTGGACCGCTGCCCGGAGGTCCTAGATGAGCGTCGCCATCGCGCTTGAGGACGTGAGCCGCCTTTATGTGATGGGAGATGCGGTGGTACGTGCGCTTGACCATATCTCGCTTTCCATCGAGGGGAGGACTTTCACGGCGATCATAGGTCCGTCAGGCTCCGGCAAGTCCACGCTCATGGCGCTTATAGGCTGCCTCGACGTGCCTACCTCAGGCCGCATACTGATAGATGGGGAGGATACATCAGGCATGACGGAGGAGGAGCTTGCCTACCTCCGTAACCGCAAGATCGGCTTCGTATTCCAGCATTTCTCGCTCCTTCCAAAGCTCTCTGCCCTCGATAATGCGGCTCTCCCGCTCCTCTATGCAGGAGTCCCTATGAGGGAGCGGAAGGAAAGGGCTGCGGCCATGCTTGAGCGCGTGGGACTCGGGGACAGGATGCATCATAGGCCCTCGGAGCTTTCCGGGGGACAGAAGCAGAGGGTTGCCATTGCTCGTGCCCTGATAAACGATCCGGCGATCCTCCTTGCCGATGAGCCTACAGGCGCGCTTGACTCTGTAACGGGACATGAGGTGATGGATCTCTTCCATGCGCTTCATGAGGAAGGCCGTACCATCGTCTTCGTGACCCATGACCAGGGGCTTGCCTCGGAGTGCGGCAGCATGATCCGCATAAAGGACGGGAGGGTGGATGATGATGCTCTCTGAGAATATCCGCATGGCCTTCTCATCCATGGCGGGCAACAAGCTTCGTACCTTCCTCTCGCTGCTGGGCATAATGATCGGCGTGGCCTCTGTAGTCGCTATCCTCAACCTCGGACGAAGCGTCTCCGAGAGCATCAGCGAGTCATTCGAGATCGGCGGGCTCGATACAGTGAACGTCATGCCGCGAGGGACGGCGAGGGAGACGATGATCTTCACTGAGGAGTTCGCGTATGACCTGATGGATGAGATAGAGGGAATCAGGGAGGTCCTGCCTACAGTCTCCTCTATTGCCAACGTGCGCAATCGGCAGGAGATCGAGGAAGGGGTGCAGATACAGGGCGTCACCTCTGGTTACTTCGCGTCAAATGCCCTTGAGCTGATGGACGGGGAGTTCTTCGGTGCCATCGACAATATAAACCGCCGTCAGGTGTGCGTGATCGGCCCGGAGCTTGCCGATGAGCTTTTCCCCGGCGAGGATCCTGTCGGCAATTACCTCTCGGTCTTCCGCCGTCAGTCAAAGTCCTTCCTTGTCATCGGCGTGCTTGCTGAGCGTGATGAATCACTAGGCACGTCATACAACACGACGCTATTCATGCCTTATAACACCTACGTCCAGCGCTTCATGCGCACCGATCAGGTCGGCACGTATGTTGTGAAGGTCGCGGAAGGTTATGATGCGACGGCGGTTGCCGATGATATCGAGGGATACCTCGATGAGATCGCTGGAGAGGATTATTACCGCATATTCAGCCCTGCGACGATAAAGGAGATGTCAGATAGCGTCATGTCCACGTTCTCCGCCTTCCTTGCCGCCATTGCTGCGATATCGCTGGTGGTGGGCGGCATCGGAATCATGAACATCATGCTCGTCTCTGTCGTGGAGCGTACGGGAGAGATAGGGATACGCAAGGCCCTAGGCGCTACTCCGCGGATGATACGCTCCCAGTTCCTTGTCGAATCGGTGACGCTCTCCCTCTCCGGAGGACTCATCGGCCTGGCGCTTGGTACGGCCCTGAGCTTCGCTGCGGTGAATATAGCGGGGTGGAGCCTGCATATCTCATCGGGTGCTGTCATCATCTCCCTGGGATTCTCCCTGATCATCGGCGTCTTCTTCGGCTGGTATCCTGCGGCAAAGGCAGCGAGGCTGGAACCTATGGAGGCCCTTTCAAGGGAGTAATCATATATCATATGATTATTCAGATATTATCATTATTATATACGTGTATTTAAATATAATTATAATACTGTAGTAGTAATACTATGGAATTTAACACATGAAAGAAATCCACAAGCTGGGCTTGTGGTGCGGGAAAACGGGGTTCAACCCTTTAAACAAAGCCTCCTGTGATATCGTAAGAGTGCAACT
>CASFZR010000059.1 GCA_949299185.1 uncultured Spirochaetales bacterium | reverse complement strand
ATATGTTTGGTACGATATACGCGTCGGTAAGGTCGATGCTGCTTCCGTCCTCGAACGTGAATCGGGTGGAAACGATCTCCACCTCTGCAAGGAGCGGCAGGATGTGCAGCCCTATGCGAAGCGTGGTGCGATCGGTTATGTCGATCCTGAATCCCAGGTCCATGTCTATGCTGAAGCGTAGCGAAAGCTCCGTCGATACCTCGTTGCTTCTCTGCTGTATGTTGTCGTAGTCCGCCTTGGTGGAGAACCCTAGGCCAAGGTAGCACATCACGGCGTCTCCTATGTAATGGCGGAATGCCGGGCCTATCGAGAGCGATGCCGCGAATGATGTCTCGAGCATCGTCCTGATCTCATCCGGCTCCTTCATCTCATCGGACAGCAGCACATTATCAGTCTTATCCTTATCATCGAAGAGGGACGCGAGGCTGGAAAACGGCGCCTGGAGCCCGATGCGGAGGTATATTCCCGTACTCATCTCACTGCCTATGAAGCCATAGCCCGTGTAGTCGATGCCGAAGCGCTTGTCATCATTGATCATGAGAGAGTCGTTGATCGTCTTGAAGAAGGTGAAGTCATAACCGGGAAGCATCGCGGCCGCTGATAGTTGCGATGCCGAGAGGAACAGTATTAGCAGTGTGTGAATCGTCCTCTTCATCCACCTGCATTATAGGGTATTTCCATGATAAATAGGAGAAGGCCGCCGAAGCGGCCTCCTGTCAGTTCCTTCCGGTCCTTGCCTGGCGTCCTATCGCCACGCTTTCGCCGTCGATCTTCAGCGAGTATTCGGGGAAGCGGAAGTAATGGTCTTCCATCGCGTCGATACTGCCGCTGAACTCTATGCTGTGGCTGCCGGCCGCATCGCGTCCCGTGGAGAAGCTGCCGCTTATCGATCCATCGAATGAGAAGTAGTCATCATCCCTTCGCTCACCTTCGGCGATGGACGCGACGATACGCACGTTCTCAAGGTTCACGGTGACTCCATCATCCTCTTCCCAGTAGTCCTCTATCGTTATGTTGATATCTGCCTCGATATCATCACCGCGGCTTGTGAAGCTGTAGCTGCCGCTGACGCTCGCGCCACGCTTGTCCTCGATGGGAAGGGCTGGGAAGGAGACGTCCGCCGCCACGATCTTCATATCATCATCCCACCTGTCCTCGGGAGCCACCGTGACAGAGCCTGTGATACCCCATCTGTTCTCCCTTATCGTATGCTTTCCCTCTGACCTGTAATAGTCATCATCAAGGATTTCATCAAGGGTTTCCTCAACGTCCTCAAGCGCCTCTTCATATCCCATTATGAACGCACCGAACGCGCGGCCCTGGTCGCGTGTCATCGGCTGGGGCAGGGTCGCGGGATTCACGCTCTCTCCTCCGATCGTAGCGCTTGTGCCGTTATCCTCCGTCTTAAGGATGAATGTCGGTCCCTCTGTTCCATCCGCGTAATAGAACTTCAGGTTCGCGTCGATGATCGCGCCGCTTGCGTCTGTGGTGAACGATCCGTCGATCCTCGATCCATCATCGGCGGTGAAGCTCGTCACATTATAGGTGTTACCATCCTGCGTGACATGGTTGGATTCCGGCGAGGTGGTGTTCACGGATGCCATTGCCTGGCTTACCGCCTTCATTATCGCGACCTGAGGCTCATCGGCAGAGCCCGGTCCTCCTGTGGATGGATTGCATCCTACCAGTGTGAGAGCCATCAGGAGTAAGGCGATGGCTACGTTCGCTTTCGTTCTTCGAGTCATTGTATTGCTCCTTTTTCAGTGTCGGCGTCATTCTCGCATGGGAATCTGCATGTTTCATTAACTTTCTTTTATCATTTTGTTAATTTCCCTTGAAATCTGAGGAGTTTTGGGACAATGCGTTGAAACCGTTACCAAAGATGTTGACTAAACCGTTTAGCAATATAAAGATATGAAAAGAGGACAATAATGTTGAGAAGGACGATCCCAAGCATATTCATCATCATGGCGTTGGTATTCCTGTTCTCCTGCTCAGGCAGTGCTGATAAGCCCGATGTAGCGGTAGAGAGCATAACCCTCGATAGCACCGAGATAACGCTGAAGGCAGGGGAGACTGCAACGCTTAATGCTACCGTCAGCCCCGAGGACGCTACCGATAAATCCCTCCTATGGACAAGCGACAGCGAATCCATAACCGTGGAGGCTGGAGTCGTGACAGTCAGCAGTACAGCCGCGGCAGGTGAATACACGATAACAGTCACGAGCGTATCGAACACTACGGTTAAGGCCACATGCACGGTAACCGTTGAAGCAGCTGCTGCAGGTGGTGGTGGAGGTGGGGGCGGAAGTCCCTCCGGCGGAGAAGAAGCGCAGCCTGAGCCTGATAAGGAAATAGATATCAGTGAAGAAATATCGACCGGTGAGGGTAGTGCTGCCCCTACGCAGACCGTTGTGTCTGAACCTATCCCCATTGCTGATAACGTCTCTGTCATCAAGCTGACTAATCTGGAAAGCGGAAAGATGTACACGCTCTATCCAGAGAAGAATGATGCGCAGCCTGCATCAAAGGCCTTTTCCGCACCTCTTCCAAAGCGTGCATCAAGATCATCCTCGAATCTGAATAGCCTTTCCGGTGGAACCTATATCTTCACGGTTCCTAAGGATCAGACAGATTTCACTTTCTGTGTCGAGGATATGAATCTTACGGCAGGTGATGCCTTCAGAGTAGGCAAGGTTGCTGAATCAACGATATCTTTCACTGAAGCTGATGCCGGTAGTATCGTTATACAGCAGGGTGAAGATGAGCCAATCTTCACCAGGAAGATAGGTGATATCACTCATGAAATCTATGAGAAGTTTTTTGCTGTTGATATGAGCGGGGTACAGGATAAGGATCATATTGCCTTCCTTAATGTCCTTTCAGGGGGAGGTTCTGCCCATGCTTCAACGAATTTTGGGGTAATCGATGCCTATGGTAACGACCTGATTGGTGATAAGCAGGGTTCTCTTCTTGATTTTCAGGGTGAAGAGACTATTTATGTATATATGTATATGGAAGTTACCTCTGCTGAGACTGATTTCGTCCTGACTCTTTATCTCACTAATCCAGATACGATAGGTACTGAGGCCATATACCTTACAGCCCCTGATATTTATATGTTTGCACCATCAGCAGATAGACGGATCGTTGAGCTTGAGTACTCTCAAGATGTTCATTATGGTAGCTCTGGATTCAATAATGATGTGGGAGCAAGGTATGCAAGTACTGGAGAGCGGCACCTTTATTTCTATCCTATCAAGATTGAAGGAAATAAGATGTTGATGAATCTTGAGCCGAATATCGCGGGATATGAAAACGAGCCGATAATCTTTGATCTCGAATATGCTCCTAGCGGCGTTACGATCGAGGCTTCTGTCAGGAACTGGGAGACTGAAGATACGGAAGCCGAGCCGATTACTGTAGAAGCAGCTAAGGAAAATAAGATTTCCGTTACGATACCGGCTGATAGCGAGATCTATCCGATGGTTTTCAAATTAACTGATGGTACTCCGATAAAGTCCGCGAAGGTGAATGTGGAAAGCTTTGATGAGAATGAGCAACTACGTATCATTGCTTCCCATTCCTATAAGCAAGGATCATCACAGCAGGTAATACCTTCTTATGATGATATAACAGAGACTGGAAGGAACGAGGTTCAGTTCAGCGAGGACGAATATCTGGAATATGCGATATATCGCAATTCTACTGATAGGGCAGAAAAGACGATCTCCTTTACTGTAACCATATGATTCATTGTGATGGCGGGGCATGGCTCCGCCATCAGCTTATATCTACCCCTGCTTTCTTGGCATCGATCATGAACTGGTTGTTTATGAGCTTCGTGTGTTTCTGCTCATCCTCGTCGTATTTTATATCAGGAACGTTGTTGGCGAGGTATAGGGAACAATATAGGTAAGTGATCTTCTCAGGAGAGAGTCCAAGCATGAGATCATTGAATGTCATTGAGATCGCGTCATAGGCAAGCTGTACGGCATCTTGGTCTATGATCGCGTCTATGATACCATCCTCCAACGCCTTTACTGATTGTTCGAAAAGCTCGCTTCCGATTACGAATATCCGTTCTTCTTCGCATGTTGGGCGATGACGTCTGAGAACGTTTATCACCTGCGCAGTTGATCTTGCGTTATCGGCATAGATTCCTTTTATATCGCTGAACTTCGTGAGCATATCCTCAAGGGCCTGCTCCAGCTGCTCAGGATATTTCTTTGATTCATAGATCTCAAGGATCTGTATGCGAGGATCCGTTGAACTCATCTGATCGAAGAATCCCCTTACTACATTCGCATGGTTGAGGACATCCCTTCGGGTCCCTACCAGTAGGATGCGGCAGAATCCATCGAGGATCGTTCCTAGGTATTCAGCGGCGAGCCGTCCTACCTTATATGGGTTGGTCATTATCGTTCCACAGGTTCCGCATTTCGGCGCGTATGTAGATATCGTATAGATCTTTGTGCCCATATCCAGGAATTTCTGCAGGGTATCGATGTATTGGTCCTCATTCCAGATTATCGTAAGCAGGGCAGAGATTGAGCTTCCGTATACTGCGTATATCTGATCAAGCTTCCTGAGCTGGTCGGATGTGGTTCCGTCGAATGTTACATTGACAAAGGAGAGCGAGGAGCCAAACAGCTCATCCTCTCTTTTCTCTATTCCCTTCCATATGAACTGGTAGAAGCACTGATCGGTATCGAGAGGGGCAGGGAAGAGGACAACGAGAAGCTTCTTCACGTTTTCATTCCTAGATGCGGGTATATAGTTCAGGGATAGAGCAATTTCCTGTATCTCCGCTCTTTTCGCAGGGCTTACCCCGCTTGAGTTATTCAATGCCTTATGGACAGTCGCAGATGATACGCCTGCTATCTTCGCTATATCCTGTAGAGTAATTTTTTTCCCCATTTCTACCTCTATTTTATCTTATCATGAACGACTTTCCTGATACATGCAAATATTATTAAGAAAAATTTTTCTCAATAAAAGAAAAATATTTAAAGTTTTTCTTGAAATAAGAGAAAAATGATTTACCATGTAACTGAAAAAGGAGGACTAGGTGAGCCTTAGCAAGAGTATCCTTACGGGAAAGAATTTCATATCGGGATTGCTTGGAATAGCCTTCTCTGTAGCAATGTTGTTGGTAACCAGCAAAGCATCAAGCGCCTATCCATATGCGGTCTTTACGCTGATGCTGGTATTCAGTGTTATTGTCATAGCACAGTCTTTAAGAAAGAAGTACGGTGGGGCCTTTGAAAGATTCACCCTTCCTGAGATATTGTTCATCGTACTTCTGGTAATCAATCCGCTCCTGGCGAATGTCATCGGGTTCTATGTTTCTTCATTCATAGAGGTTTTCCTTATCTATGTTCTTATATCAGGGCACGATAAGAAGAACATTCTTCATGCCCTCATATTCAGTGTAATTCTCATTGCCATTTCTTATGTGATCTTCACATATGGCCTGAGGATCAGATGCCCTAGCGGTATGTTGTCGCTCATTTAAGCAAAAAAGGAGATAAAGATGTCAAGAAAGCTGTCAACAAGAATCGTAGCGTTGCTCGCTATTGTCCTCATGGCCTCGCAGATGATCTTCGCAGGCGGAGCAGCCGAGTCGGAGGATCCTTCGCAGTATCCTTCGAAGGAAGTTACATGTATCGTCATCGCTGCAGCTGGCGGTGGAACCGATGCTATCGCAAGAGCGGTCACGAATCCTCTTGAGCAGATCATGGGAAAGCCTTTCGTTGTGATCAATAACGGAAGTGCCGGCGGTCTTATTGCGATGGAGGATATCTATGCGGCAACTCCTGATGGCTATACTATCGGCTGTTTCAGCAATACTGATGTCGCTAGCTTCGCATATGGTGACTATGATACGGAATTTACCGTTAATGATTTCACTTATATCGCGGGTATCAACACCACAGGTGATGTCCTTGTTCTCAAGAAGGGCTCTCAGTTTGCGGATCTTGCTTCCTTTGTCGATTATGCGAAGGCAAATCCTGGTGCGATAACCGTCGGTATGCCTTCTCCGATCCAGGAGATGTCGCTGACGCTTCTTTCCGATGCTCTCGGGGTCGAAGTCACAGGCGTTACTTATGATGGTGGAAATAAGGTCCTTGCTGATCTTCTCGGTGGGCATATCGAGGCTGGTATCCTCTCTGCGAAGTTCATCCAGCAGGCTAATGAGAATAATCTCACGGTCCTTGGCCTGCTTCTTGAGGATAGGCTTGATACCTTCCCTGAGGTTCCGACCTTCGTAGAGCAGGGCTATGATGTCAGCAATCCGGCTGTCCGCATGATCGTAGGTCCGAAGGGCATAGATCAGGCGATCGTAGATAAGCTCGTTGCCGCGATTACCGAAGGCTTTGAAGGGCCGATTGCTGAAATGGTAAGGGCTCAGGCTGAGGTTCCTAACCTCCGCACCGGCGAAGAGCTTGATGCGTTCCTCGAGTCTGATTTCGCGATGAGGGAGGCGTATTACGCCGGAGTCTGATCAAGGAGATTGAAGTGGAACTGATTGCAACCGTATTTGCTAACATATTCAGCATAAATACCATCATAGTCAGTTTCCTCGGTGCGCTGATCGGTATCATCCTGGGGGCAATCCCCGGGATGAATGGCGGCATAGGAATAGCCGTCATGCTGCCCTTCACGTATACGATGGGACCGGCTCAGGGACTTCTGTTCCTCGGTGGTATCTATATGGGGTCGTCATATGGCGGATCTATATCCGGCATTCTCATAAACTGCCCAGGGACGGCGGAATCTGCCTGTACGGCTGCCGAGGGCCATCCGATGGCGCTGAGGGGTGAGGGTAAGAATGCTCTTTATTACTCAATCATCGCATCTGGATTCGGTGGATTCGTAGGGCTTATAGTGCTTCTGTTCTTCGCCCCTGTGCTTGCAAGCGTTGCAGTCAAGTTCGGTCCTCCAGAGATGTTCCTTCTGGCTATCTGCGGTCTGACGATCGTTGGAAGCCTCACTGGAAAGAACGTCGCCAAGGGACTTATCGCAGCATGTTTCGGCCTCTTCCTTGCCATGATCGGCGTGGATGATGTCACGGGAAGGATGAGGTTCACCTTTGGAATCCGCTCACTCCGTGGTGGCATTGACCTAATCCCTGCCGTCATAGGGCTGTTTGCTATCACAGAGATGGTAAAGCAGGGAATGAAGCAGCTTCAGCCTCAGGCGAGCAGCTCTAAGATCGTAATGAAGGCTGTTACATTCGGAGCGATGGTCAAGAGTACCTTCACTAAGTATCTTGGACTGTTGCTTAAATCCACGGCAATCGGAACGTTTATCGGTATCCTTCCAGGAACCGGTGGAGCTATCGCATCGTTCCTTGCCTATGGAGAGGCTAAGGGCAGGGACAAGACCGGTACCTTCGGTAAGGGCAATCCTGCAGGTGTTATCGCTCCTGAAAGCGCGAATAACGCAGCCGTTGGTGGTTCCCTGGTTCCAATGCTTGCGCTTGGAATTCCCGGTTCCGCAACCTCGGCCATCATGTTCGGAGCCCTGACAATCCATGGCCTCGCTCCAGGGCAGAGCCTCTTCACCGATCATGCGGATATCGTCTACACGTTCATAATCGGTATGTTCGTGGCGACGCTCTTCATGGTGCTGATCGGCGTGCTTGGTATCCCTGTGTTCTCATCGATCCTGAAGATCAAGATGAAGTACATCATACCGAGCGTCATCCTCTTCTCGCTTATTGGTGCATATAGCGTCAATAACTCGATGAACGATGTTGTCGTTGCGATTATCCTTGGCGTGATAGGTGTCATCTTCTCTAAGCTTGAGATACCTAATACGCCTATAGTCCTTGGATTGATACTCGGAAGCATCATCGAGAGCAACTATGTAAGGACGATGACCATAGTGAACGCGACAGGAACAAACCTCTTCGTGTATGTGCTTACGAGGCCTCTGTGTATCGTTATCCTTCTTCTTACCGTGTATCTGATCTGGGCTAATGTCAGATCCCTCAACAGAAGCAGGAAGATCCAGCAGGAATCGAATATCGAACAGGACGTGCATGATGAGTAATAAGAAGAACATAGTCTATATCCTGTCGGATCAGCATAATCCGCTGATAATGGGTGCTGCGGGCGATAAGTTCGTCCGTACCCCGAATCTTGATAGGATCTATTCAAAAGGGACCTGTCTTGATAACTGCTATTGTTCCGCACCTCTCTGCGTACCTAGCAGGTCTGGGCTTCTGAGTGGATGCTATGCCACGAAGACAGGGGTTTACAACAACATGCAGGCGCTTCCTTCGTGCAATGCCACGTTCGTCAATGCATTGACTGTGGGAGGTTATGAGACTGTCCTAGCTGGACGTATGCATTTCGTCGGCTGGGATCAGTGGCATGGGTATGAGAAGCACCTTGTCGGGGATATCACGCCATGCTTCGTCGGTGGGGATAACGAGACTGAGATCTACGGGGATTTCCGCCGCTCGTCCGGCCAGAACCTGACGTCGATAAGGAAATCCGGTGCGGGTAATTCCGCTGTCCTTGATTATGATAGGGCTGTTACGGATGCTGCCTGTGAGTTCCTTGAGAATAGAAACGATGACAGGCCTCTGTTCCTCACTGTCGGGTTCTATGGGCCGCATTGTCCATATATAGCTCCAAAAGAGCTTTATGATTATTACTACGACATACTCCCTGACCTCCCGTTCTTCGGGGAGGATGAGAAGGCGAAGATGCATCCTGCGATACAGGGATGGTATCGCAACCGGAAGATGGAGGAAGTCAGGCCGGAGGATGTGAAGCGCATCAGGGCTGCCTATTATGCGATGGTGGAGCTGATGGATGGGTATATCGGAGAGATCCTTGAGAAGATCGAGGAAACGATCGGCCTTGAGGACACGCTATTCATCTATACCTCTGATCATGGTGATAATATCGGAGAGCATGGTCTTTTCTGGAAGACGAACTTCTACGAAGGTGCTGCCCGTGTTCCTGCTGTCTTTATGGGCAAAGGCATAGAAAATGGCCGAAGGATCAAGGAAGTAACATCCCTGCTCGATCTTGCTCCTACGCTGCTTGATTATGCGGAGGCCCCGGATCTCCCTGTATACGATGGAGAGGATATCCTTCCGATCCTTTACGGCAAGGAAGCCGATAAGGATAGGGTAGTCGCATCGTTATGCAGCGATATCAAAGGCGATAATCCCAGTATGATGCTCAGGAAAGGCAGGTATAAGTTCATCAAGCATGCCGGTTATGCCGATCCGCAGCTTTTCGATCTTGAGTCCGATCCGGATGAGAAGAACGATCTGGGCTGCTCTCCTGAATATGCCGGCGTGATAAAGGACTTCATGGCTCTTGTTCCAGAGTACTGGGATGAGGAGCAGGCATTAGAGGATCTGAGGGTAGCGAAGGCCCATTTCCGGCTTATGACGGATTGGTTCACTATCACCAATCCCCCACTTGTAGGCGAGTGGAGAGGTGATCCATCCCGGAATTATCTGGTTTAAGGAGAAGGAGAGACATCATGCGTATTAGATATGAGGACATGAAGAGGGAGTTCGAGCGAGTACTCGAATCCCGCGGCTTCAATAAGGAAGAAGCGGCAGCTGCGGCAGCTGTCTTTACGGATAACAGTCTTGATGGCATATATTCCCATGGCGTCAATAGATTCCCCCGTGTTGTATCTTATCTGGATCATGGGACTATTAGGCCAGAGAATAAGGCTACGGTAGTAAAGAGCTTCAACGGTTTCGAGCGCTGGGATGGCCACAGGGGATTCGGACCGCTTAATGCCCGGCTTGCCATGGACAGGGCCTGTGATCTGGCGGAGAAGTACGGCATAGGCGTTGTTGCACTAGGTAATAATAACCACTGGATGCGAGGAGGCAGTTATGGCTGGCAGGCCGCAGGACGCGGTAAGATCGGTATCTGCTGGTCCAATACACAGCCTAATATGCCGGCCTGGGGTGGAAAGGACAAGAAGATCGGTAATAATCCGATAGTCTTCGCGGTTCCTCGGAGCAACGGGGCTCATGTCGTCGTCGATTGTGCCGTTTCCCAGTTCTCCTATGGGAAGATCGAGGAGTACAAGCTTAAGGGCGCCCAGCTTCCTGTATATGGAGGATACGATACTAAAGGAAACCTCACGACTGATCCTGCGGAAATAGAGAAGAGCTGGCGCGTGCTTCCGATGGGGTATTGGAAGGGTAGCGGACTCTCGATCCTTCTTGATGTCATTGCTACCGTTCTTTCCGATGGTAACTCGGTTGAGAAGATCGGTACATTCGGGGATGAGGTAGGCCTGACACAGGTAATGATCGCCATTGATCCCGGGAAGATGGATGATCCGTCTCATACCGACTCTATCGTTGATGCGATCGTGGCAGATATAAAGTCATCGATTCCCGCCACTGACGGAGGTACGATATTCTATCCTGGCGAGATTGAGTGGAATACTAGGAAGGATAACCTTGAGAATGGGATTCCTGTAGTAGATGAAGTTTGGGAGAAGATCTGTAAGCTATGAAGTCAATAAAGCTGAACAAGCCATATGCTGTGGTGCTTGAGGATATCGCGAAGCCGGAATGGAAGAAGGGGATGGCGCTGCTGAAGGTTCATTCGGTGGGCATCTGCGGCTCTGATATCGGGGCGTA
>CASFZR010000058.1 GCA_949299185.1 uncultured Spirochaetales bacterium | reverse complement strand
TGCGACTGGCAGCCGGTTTCAGGGCGCGTATCAGCGCTTGCCGGTATCAGGCCCTTATAGGGCTTGGACAAACCACCGGCTGGGCCGGTGGTCATGATTTACATCACGATTTATTGATCATCAGTTGAAGAGGCTTACGTACACGGCCTTAAGAGCGGCCTTGGCATCCTTCTCGCGTATTCCGATCAGCGCGGATATCTCAGATGATCCGAGGTTCACCGAGACCACCTCGATGCCTTCCTTGGAAAGCGCGGCCACGGCGTCCATGCAGCCCTTCGCAAGGGAATCGGGGCTTCCCACTATGCCCATCACCGCATATCCTGCATCGACGGAGATCTCATCAAGGGAGAACTCGCTCTTCAGACGGTCGCACATCGAGCGGCAGACAGACTCGCTTGCCATCCTGCTCTCGAAGTACCAGACGATCGAGTCGATGCCGAAGAGCGAATAGCAGGGCCTGATGCCGAAGATATGGAGCATCGTCAGGAGGGCATGGCGCATCCCTGACCTCTTGAAGAGCATGAGGCGGCGGAGGCTGAGCCTGGAAAGACCGCCCTTTACCGACACGCCGGCAAGCCCTCCCCTCTTCGCGCGAGGGACGATCATCGTTCCCGGAGCATCGGGGCTGTTGGTATTGCGGATGTTTATAGGTATGCCGAGATGGTAAATCGGGGCTATGGCCTCCTCGTGGAATACCGATGCGCCCACATCCGAAAGCTCCCTCACCTCATCGTATGAAAGCTCAGGAACCGAAGCCGCGTTCTCAACGATCCTCGGATCCGCGGCGGCAACGCCTGAGACATCCGTCCAGTTCTCATATAGCTCTGCCGCGAGCGCCCTTGAGACGATCGCTCCCGTGATATCAGAGCCACCGCGCGTGAATGTCTTGACCACTCCCTGCTCGCTCACGCCATAGAAGCCGGGAATGACATACCGCCTACCGCTCTCCAGACGCGTCGAGAGCCTCTCATAGGTCTCATCATTGACCGTGGAATCAGAGTTGATGACGATGACATCCGCGGCATCGATGAACTCCCAGCCCAGGAACATGCTGATTATATATGCCGAAAGATACTCTCCGCGTGATGCGGCGTAATCCGCGCCACGGCCTGCGTCTATCTGGTATCTTATGTCATCGAGCTTCAAGGCAAGCTCCTTCTCATCCACGCCTAATGCGTGGGCTATCTCCGAGAAGCGCTTGGCTATCACATTGAAGACGGGACGGCAGGACTGTCCGCTCCGGACCATATCATTGCAGCGGTAAAGGAGGTCGGTGATCTTATCATCCTCCTTATTCCTCTTTCCAGGAGCCGATACGACTATGACGCTGCGTCTCTCATCGCTCTCAAGGATCGACTTGACCTTCCTGATCTGGCTGGCATCCGCGACGCTGCTGCCGCCGAACTTGCATACTACCATAATGCGTCCTCCACAGTGGATTCTATTGGGAATGGGGCTGAATGGCAAACAGGTGCCTGACGAGTTTCGCCAGACAGTGTTGCAATTATGATTTTATTTCGACATCATTGTCCCTATGGCTTCAGAAATCAAAGAGAACATCATGGGATACGAGCCTATCCCGAAGCTTATCATCAAGATATCACTGCCACTGATGCTTTCGATGCTCATACAGGCGCTCTACAACATCGTGGACAGCATATTCGTCTCAAGGGTATCGGAGGTATCGCTGACCGCGGTATCGCTCGCCTTCCCGCTGCAGAACCTCATGATCGCGTTCGCCGTAGGTACGGCGGTCGGTGTCAATTCATTCCTGGCACGCAAGCTCGGGGAGGGAAACCGGAAGGAGGCGGAGAAGACCGCTGCCAATGGTATATTCCTCTCGCTCCTCACATGGCTTGCCTTCGCGCTCTTCGGCATATTCGGAACCGGTCCCTTCCTCTCACTCTTCACGGAGGATCCTGAGCTTCTCAGGCTCTCCACGGGCTATGCGAAGATCTGCCTTATACTCTCATTCGCGGTCTTCATCGACATAACGGCGGAAAGGATCATGCAGGCGACCGGGGATAGCATCCATCCGATGATCACGCAGAGCCTCGGGGCCATAACGAACATAATACTCGACCCTGTCTTCATCTTCGTCTTCGGCCTTGATGTGTACGGCGCTGCGATCGCAACCGTCATCGGACAGGTGGTGAGCATGATAAGCGCCCTGTATTTCCTTAAGAAGAACAGGTATGTGACACTGCATTTCCGCGGCATAAGGCCATCGGGAAGGATCATCAAGGAGATATACGTGGTCGGCGTGCCATCGATCATCATGCAGAGCGTAAGCACGGTGATGGTGAGCGCCCTCAACTCGATCCTGATCACATTCAGCACGACGGCGGTATCGGTACTCGGCGTGTACTTCAAGCTCCAGTCCTTCGTCTTCATGCCCGTCTTCGGCCTTCAGGCTGGAATGATCCCTATCATCGCCTATAACTATGGAGCAAGGAAGAAGGACAGGATGCTGAAGGCGCTCAAGGTAGGAGGAACGATCGCAGTATCCATCATGATACTCGGATTCCTCTTCTTCCAGATCTTCCCGGACCTCCTGCTCTCGTTCTTCAACGCCGGCGAGGCGATGCTGGAGATCGGAAGGCCTGCGCTGAGGATCATCTCCATCTGCTTCATCCCAGCCGCGATAGCGATAAGCCTGACTTCGGTATTCCAGGCCACGGGCGTAGGCTATGCCGCGATGATCGTGTCGATCGTCAGGCAGATCATCTTCCTGCTGCCTTCGGCGGCCTTCCTGGCCTCTCTGGGAGTACTTGCTGATGTGTGGTTCGCGTTCACGATCGCAGAGGCTGCAGGTCTCCTGCTCTCGATACTCTTCTTCATCAATGTCTATAAGCGGAAGATCAGGCCATTAACGCCCGCTGAGGCCGCCTGATCATAAGACTGATGCCGCTCATCCAACGGGCGGCATCTTGCTTAATCTTCCTTGGTCTTTCCTGAGAACACGGCTACGGCATCATCGATATAATGCCTGATCACGAGGACAAGCTGGTCAGCCATCAGCTCTCCCCTCTTCGAGGCGTTCATCTCAAGGCAGCGGTTGAACGCTCCCGCGATTCCCCATGTGGCAGAGGACGCTATCAGATTGATGTCATCATCGGAGAGCCTGATGCCCTCAGCCATGCACTTCGCCTTTATGTCAGAGATAAGGAGCGGGGTTATCTTCTCGATCATCATGCGGTACGTCTCATCCGAGCCGCGCTGGGCTATCTCTATCCAGGAATCATCAGAGAAGAATGATATGATCGAATGGATGGTATTCTCCCAGGCGACGCCAGAGGCATCGAGTATGGAAATAAGCTTGCTATCCATGATCCAGGAAATCAGATCATCGATGCTGGAGAAATGGTAATAGAATGTATGGCGGTCGAACCCCGCCTCCTCAGCGATCTTCTTTACTGTGATCCTTGCATTTGGATCGCGGAGCTTCAGTCGCCTGAGAGCCTCCGCGAATATCTCCTTGGTGGTGTCCATCTAGAAGAGTATGGAATGAAAGATGATTTCACGCAAGCTGTAGCATGATGAGAATCAGCCTCACCAGCGCCGCGGCGATCCAGGCGACGACGCACTGCAGGACGACAACCGCGAAGCTCCAGCGCCGACCCAGCTCCCTCCTCACCGTGGCAATGGCGGCTACGCAAGGCGTATAGAGCAGCGTGAACGTGAGGAACACGAACGCGGTGGCCGGCGTGAAGATGAGCGAGAGCGACGATAGAGGGTCGCTGAAAAGCACGGTAAGCGTGCTTACCACGCTCTCCTTCGCCATGAAGCCGGTGATCAGCGCCGTGGATATCCTCCAGTCCCCGAAGCCAAGCGGGCTGAAAATAGGAGCGATGAACGAACCGATCGCCGCCAGAAGGCTATCTGCGCTGTCAGTGACGGTGTTGAGCCTGCTATCGAAGCTCTGCAGGAACCAGATGACGATCGATGCAAGGAATATGATCGTGAAGGCCCTCACGACGAAATCCTTGGTCTTATCCCAGATCAGCTGCACGACATTCCTCGCGCTAGGCATCCTGTAGTTCGGCAGCTCCAGCACGAATGGCACGGGATTGCCCTTGAAGCCGGTGTTCTTCAGGATAAGCGCGAAGATGATGCCGAACACGATTCCCATGAGGTATATGGCTATCATGACAAGCGCGCGATAACGCGGGAAGAAGGCATACGTGAAGAGGGCGTAGATCGGCAGCTTCGCCGAGCATGACATGAACGGCACAAGGAGTATGGTCATCTTCCTGTCGCGGTCAGATGAGAGCGTGCGCGTGGACATGATCGCAGGAACAGAGCAGCCGAAGCCGATAAGCATAGGTACGAAGCTACGTCCGGAGAGCCCTATCTTCCTCAGGAGCTTATCCATCACGAAGGACACCCTGGCCATATAGCCGGTATCCTCAAGGATGGAGAGGAAGAAGAAAAGCACGACGATGATCGGAAGGAACGATAGGACGCTGCCGACTCCGGCGAATATGCCATCTATGACCAATGACCTGACGACAGGATTGAGGCCGAATGAGACAAGCGCGCCATCAACGGTCTCTGTCAGCACATCGATGCCAAGCGATAGCAGGTCGGAAAGCCCAGTACCTACAGGTCCGAAGGTGAGATAGAACACGGCAGCCATGATCAGTATGAACGCTGGAATCGCCGTGTACTTACCGGTCAGGACCTTGTCCAGAGAGAGGCTCCTGAGCCGTTCCTTGGATTCATGGGGCCTTACCACGCACTCCTGACAGATCCCTTCGATGAACCTGTAGCGTGAATCTGAGAGGGCCGCATCGGCATCCGTCCCGCTCTCACGCTCAAGCTGCAGCAGGATATGACCGAGCGTCTCCTTCTCGTTCTCATCGAGGTCAAGCGCCTTCAGCACAGGCTCATCGCCTTCAAGCACCTTCGAGGCGGCAAAGCGTATGGGAAGCGATGCGCGCCTAGCGTGGTCCTCGATCAGATGCATGACGGCATGGAGCGATCTGTGGACCGCGGTCTCCGCAATCGTCCCCTCATCCTGGCAGAAGTCAGGACGGCTGGGGCCTTCCTTGAAGCGCGCGACATGGATCGCATGATCTATAAGCTCCTCAACGCCCTCATTCTTCGCTGCGGATATAGGAACGACAGGCACGCCAAGCTCAAGCTCAAGGGCGTTCACGTCGATAGTCCCGCCATTCTCACGTACCTCGTCCATCATGTTCAGCGCTATGACTATAGGGAGCCCCAGCTCGATGAGCTGCAGCGTAAGGTAGAGATTGCGCTCGATATTCGTGGCGTCGACGATGTTTATGATGCCATCTGGATGCCCCTTGAGAATGAAATCCCGGGTGACGATCTCCTCATTAGTGAATGGTGAGAGTGAGTATATGCCCGGAGTATCAACGACAGAGACATTATCATGGCCGCGTATGATACCGCTCTTGCTATCGACGGTGACGCCTGGGAAGTTGCCTACATGCTGATTCGATCCTGTCAGCTGGTTGAACAGCGTCGTCTTACCGCAGTTCTGGTTTCCCGCGAGGGCGAACACGATAGGCACGTCCTCAGGGATAAGCGGCTTCTCCGAAGGCTTATGCTCGCCCTTCTCTCCGATATGAGGATGATCGGCAAGCCTATGCCATTCATTCACGGCATCGGGCTTAGGAGCCGCGCTCTTCTCGATCCCGATGCGCGCGGCATCCTCCTTCCTTATCGTAAGCTCATAGCCACGGACGAATATCTCAATGGGATCGCCCATCGGAGCGACCTTTATCAGCGTGATTATCGTCCCTGGGGTTATTCCCATATCGAGAAAATGCCGCCTCAGGGCCTTATCGCCACCAACGGAGAGAACCCGGCAGGATTCTCCTACAGAAAGCATATCAAGCGTCATACTGAACCATTCCTTCCCGGATGATAAACATATAGGAAGGAGTGGGCAATAGCGCTCAGAGCCTCTTCAATGCCTTGCGGAACTCAAAGAAGAAGAGCGTTGCCGAGAAGATCACCGATAGCGTATCGGCAACCGGCTCAGCCAGGAACACGGCCATCGTCTGATTACCCGTGAAGATATGCGGCAGGAGATACATAAGGGGTATCAGGAGGATGAACTTGCGCATGATAGCGACCAGCGAGCTGCTCCTAGCATTACCCAGCGACGTGAATGTCATCTGGCAGGCCATCTGTATCCCCATCAGCACGGAAACCGCCATATACACACGCAGCGCTCCTGCGGAGAAGGATGCAAGCGCCTCATCGGACGTGAACATCCTGACGAAGAACGATGGGAAGAGCATCACGAGTGCCCAGAGTATGAATGAGTATATGAGATTGACGCGGAGGAGAAGGAAATAAGCGCCTTTCACGCGCTCCTTGTTCCCTGCTCCGAAGTTATAGCTGAGTATCGGCTGGGCTCCCTGTCCCAATCCCTGGAGCGGCAGCATCGTGAACTGCATCACAGATGAGAGTATCGTCATGGCTCCCACTGCGATATCCCCGCCATAGCGAAGAAGCGAGGAGTTGTAGCAGATGTTGATGACCGACTCGCTCGCCTGCATGATGAAGGTGGCGACTCCAAGGCTGACAGCCGGAACGGCAATGCTCTTCTCGAGCCTCATCGCCTTAGCCTTGATACGCAGGAACGTGCGGCGGCCGAAGAGGAATGAGAGGACCCATGCCGTAGAGAGTCCCTGCGATATGATCGTGGCAAGGGCCGCGCCACGCACTCCCAGGCCGAAGGTGAATATGAAGATAGGATCGAGTACTATGTTGGCTACCGCGCCTATGGCAACCGAGAGCATCCCCGTCTTGGCGAATCCCTGCGCGGTTATAAAGTAGTTCATTCCCAGCGTTATCTGCACGAAGATCGTACCGAGGGCATAGATATCCATATAGGCGGTGGCATAGCCAATGGTGTTCTCGCTGGCTCCGAACATCAGCAGCAGCTCCTCGTTCCATAAGAGAAGGATAGCCGTGAGGATCACCGATATCATGATCTGAAGCGTGAAGCAGTTGCCTAGCGTCTTCTCGGCCTTGTCGTACTCCTTCTTTCCCATGAAGATCGTGGCACGTGGCGCACCACCGGCTCCGACAAGGGCGGCGAAGGCCGAGACGACGAGGATTATTGGAAGGCAGACCCCCACTCCTGTAAGTGCGAGTGCCCCATCACCTGGCATATGCCCTATGTAGATCCTGTCCACGATATTATAGAGCATGTTGATAAGCTGCGCGGCTACAGTCGGGAGCGCGAGGCGGAAGAGAAGCCTTCCTAGAGGATCACGCCCCAGGAATTCCTTGTCATCATTCATAGAAGCCTCCTGGCATTTGCATCAAGTACCTTCATATATCCTCCGAGCCTCTCACGCTCTGCATCCGATAGCCCCGCCAGCACGGCAGAACTGAACTCACGCAGCATGGCGGAGAGCGCGGCCACTATGGGAGATGCAGAGGCTGAGGGACTTAAGTGCATCACCCTCCTATCCTCGCCATCCACCCGCCTTTCCAAGAGTCCCTTAGCCTCAAGGGCGGCGGCAACGGCAGAGACATTGCCCTTCTTCATGTGCCGTCCCGCGGTGATATCGCTGATGGTATCATGACCGGGATTGTTGCTCAGGAACGCGAGGATGGCGCACTCGCTACGCGTCAGTCCATATGCTGACGCGATCTCGCCTTCCATCTTCTCATGCAGCCTCCTGAGCGATCTCATGCCTTGGAGCATATCATTGAGGGTACTATCCATATCGGTTATGAAATATAACTAATTCCGATCATTAGTCAACATCCTGCGTAATATATCAGATCGCCTGATGATTGCCTTGCGGGAGATAGCCGCATTGGAGAAGAAGTCGAAGCCATGGCAGGCGCCTTCCTCAATGACGGCCATGGTCCTCACGCCTGCCTCTTCCAGCCGTGATGCGTAATCGAGGCCCTCGTCGCGAAGAGAATCATGCTCACATACCTCGATATAAGCCGGAGGAAGGCCAGTAAGGTCAGAAGCGGCTGATGGAGATGCATAGCACGCATCCATGCCTTGTAACCCAGAGCGGAGGTATATCTCCCACATACGGTGGCTGAGACGGGAATTCCAGAGCGGTGAATCCTTCATCAGCCTGGCAGAATCGGTAGAAAGCGTTGAATCCAGTACGGGATATACAAGCATCTGGAGGATAATACCTACCCTTCCCTCATCGCGATCCCAGAGGGCAAGAGCCGCGGCAAGGCATCCACCGGCGCTATCGCCTCCAACCGCGATACGATCCCTGTCTATCCCAAGGGCCTGGGCGTTATCATGGATGAACAGGAGTGCCTCACAGGCATCCTGGAACTGTGCAGGGAAAGGAGAGAGATCAGATGTACGGTAGGATACGGAGATGACCATGCATCCCGCGGCAGAGGCATATGATCTCATGTTCCTATAGAGATAAGGAGCCGCCTCGAACATGAATCCACCGCCATGAAGGTACAGGAGGCATGGCAGAGTAGCCTCCACATCCGGACGATATGCGATAAGTTCTATCGAGTGACCGTCTGATGCAGGAAATGAGATTCTCCTTAGCGTCATGCCATCCAATGGCCTGGGAAGCGGAAGCCTCCGTAGTAGACGATTGCCTATACGGATAAGCGGAAGAGGCACAAGCCAAGGTGGTATCAAGATGAGTGCCAACAGCCTCAGCCCCTTGGCAAGGGTATACCTATGAATCCTGTATACGGCCCAGATAACGGCCGCGATTATCAGGATGAGAACGATGAGACTACCGTGCCAGCCCTTCAAGGTACCCTTCAAGCTCCTTATATGAACCTATCTCGATGTCGGCAAGGGATGTATCCAGCCTGATGCTTGCGGCCTTGAATCCTATGGTGAAGATGCCAGCATCCTTAGCGGCCTTCACGCCCGCAGGAGAATCCTCTACCACGATGCACTCATCTGCCTGACAGCCTGAGAAGGCAATCCCCTTCAGATAAGGATCAGGAGCAGGCTTGCTTCTGGAGACCATATCGCCGGTGATGATGAAATCGAAGAGACGTACCATGCGAAGCCTATCCAAGGCATAGAGGATATGAAGCGACCGCGTGGATGAGACAAGACCGACCTTGTAACCAAGGGACGGCAGCCTTCCGATACACTCCATGGCATGATCTATCGGCCTTATCCCTGGATAATCCATATAGAAGTTATCATACTTAGGATAGCGGGAGACGAAATCATCGACATCGATCGCTGTCCCATACCTCTCGTTGATATACCCGATCGTCCTTGCTGTATTGTAGCCGATCACATGCATGGCATCCTCTTCCGTGATATCAAGGGAGAACTCGGAAGAGAGCATCCTCATCAGCAGTTCCAGGGCATAGCGCTCGCTATCGACGATGACGCCATCGAAATCAAACATCACACAGTGCTTCATACGTAGATGATATAATCTCAAGACCAGGTTGGCTATAACGATATACCGCAAATCTGTTTGCCGATCCACCACAAAAGTGCTTGACGGCAATCCCCAATCATATTGAGCGAATACAATTGCTCAAACCATTGCAGTAAGGTCACTCCCGAGCTGTCGAATCCCTCTCGATGATCTTCGTCGATATGAGTATCCTATTCGCCACCGTCTCTCCGGCAAAGACGCGGATGATGTTCTTCGCAGCTATGATAGACGTGTCATAAAGCATGTTATCAAGGGTCGTCAGGGAAGGATTGCTTATCTCCCCGAAGCGCGAGTTGTTTATTCCTACCACCGCTATATCCTCAGGGATACGCTTTCCTATCCTGACCAGCGCGTGCATGCCGATCATGGCTACATAGTCCTCGGAATACATGATGGCGCTCACATCAGGATGCTCCTCCAGGAGCCTCTCCGTTGCCACGGAGATATCCTCGATCGAGTCTCCGGCCTCGATCACGTATTTCTCGCCGCCAGCTACATGCTGGGCAAAGCCTTCCTCGAATCCCTCGACCTTCTCGATATTGCTCGGCGTCATATGGTTGGAGATGAACGCGATCCTCCTGTGGCCCTTATCGGAAAGGAGCTTCACGCACTCAGCCACTCCGTTCTTCTCATCAGACTTGATGCTGTAGATATTATCTCCCTCGATATATCCATTGCAGATTGCCACGGGAATAGAGGGAATGTAGGTGCGTATCGCCTCCTCGACGGCCTCATTCTGGTAGACAGAACCCATCATCACAAGAGCATCGATATTCTTCTTAGACAGCAGTGCTATGTATGAGGCCTGACGCTCGGGATCAGCACCGGTATTGTATATAAGGCAGGCATAGCCATTGCGGGAGAATTCCTGCTCGATGAAGTAGACGCCATCGGTGTGATGAGTGGTACGCAGGTCCGCGATAAGGACCCCTACCATGCGTGATGACTGCGTTACTAGGCTACGGGCTGCCGCATTAGGTATATAGTTGCTCTCATCAAGGAGCTTCTGTATCTTCTCACGCGTATCCTTACGCACATATTGATAGTTGTTTATGACCCGAGACACCGTTGATGCGGAAACCCCTGCCTTCTTCGCGATATCATATATGGTCGTCTCGTTCATCACACACCTCTAACAAAAGAACATTACATCAGCATAGTAGCATAATTCAAATGGAATCATCATTTTTCTTAATTAAAAGTAAAAACTCCTATCTGCACAGCGTTGATAAAAAGAAGATGACGATATAGCATACGGGCTGTTCTGTCGTCATTGGAGCAGAGTTCGGTGTGGAAGCCTC
>CASFZR010000057.1 GCA_949299185.1 uncultured Spirochaetales bacterium | reverse complement strand
CAGACTCCTATAGAAGCTCTTGGCTTAGGTAATATGTCGTCCTCAGTCCCATCGATTATATCGTTTATGACCCCATGTTATGGGATTTATTGTTAGGAGGTATTATTGCATATATGACTGTCCCTTCGGTTACCTTTGATAACTGCAGCTTTGAAAATGGAGAGATTTCGATGACCGGCCCCGACCTATACACCATCGGAGGATTAGTAGGGTATATACTGTCCACTACCGGTGACGTCACGTTCAGCAGCTGTGAAATAGGAAGTCTGAATATATCCGGAGGCTCTAAAACAAAGTTTATCGGAGGTCTAACGGGATCAATCGAAGCTCTTAGCAATAATATTTCCATCTCCGAATGTACAAGCAATGCTACCATGACAACAGATAATGCCGATGCATCCATTGGATTCCTTGCTGGTGCAGGATATCCAGTAGCTAAGATTACCATCGATAACTGCAACGACGTTTCAGGAAACAGATATAAGGCAATTGGAAACATGAATTGATCCAACAAACAGCATGAGGCTGCCCTAACGTAATAAGCAAGGGTAGCCTCTCTTATACTGAAAAGATAATCTCCATCCGAAAATCCGGAAAATAATCCATGATTTCCGCATTATTTTCCTACTTTTTGGCAGATTTTGCCGAAAATACGGAAAATAATAGTTGATTACACGATTATTCCTACTTATTCTTAAAGTATGCTTATCCAGTTCAGTATGAGTAATTTCAGATCATTCCGTAATCCTGCGGTATTCTCCATGAAGGCTTCCTCGGGGAAAGAGCTTCCGGACAATATCATCAACACAGAAAGAATGGAACTGCTCAAATCGGCTGCGATATTCGGAGCAAATGCTGCAGGAAAGACGAATATCATAAGGGCAATAGCCTCCGCGATAATGATCATCAGGACCTCTGACATGAGGCAGATCAATGACAAGATCCCCTTCATCGATCAATTCATGTTCTCCCATGATAAGGCGGCGGAAACATCATTCGAGTTTGATTTCCTGACAAATGGGAACAGATATATCTATGGATTCTCCTGCACGAAAGAAAGGATAACGCAGGAATATCTCACAGCTTATTATTCTCAGAAGCCATCTGAGATATTCCGAAGGGAAAACCATAAATATTCCTTCTCCAATACCGGAGTGAAGAATGAGCTTGAGCCACTGACAGAGAGGAATACCCCTAACAAGCTCTTTCTGGCTACGGCTACAAGCTGGAACGCAAGGTCGACGAAGGAGCCATATATATGGTTCAGCACATGCATCGATGTCTTTGATTCTGATAATCCGATGATACAATCGCTTTCACTGTATGAAGCCGACAAGGATGGTGAATTAAGGTCGTTCACGCAGAAGCTCCTGAAAGAAGCAGACATAAATATCTCGGATTATGCGATAAGATCAAAGAAGGTTGCGGCTCCTCCGGTAATATCAATGGGAGTCCCGTTCCTTTCAAAGGAATATGCAGTGATGTCACGGCATGACATAAAGGAAGGAGATGGAAACATCTCTACGTATTATCTTCCTATGCAAAATGAATCAAAAGGTACGCAGAACCTGTTTTTCATGAGCCCGCAGATAAAGAAGGCCCTGGATAACGGCTATGTATTCTGCGTAGATGAGCTTGATTCAAGCATGCACCCTGCCCTGCTCCTCTACATCGTCGGCTTATTCAACAATCCAGATACGAATCCTCACGGGGCGCAGCTGATCATGACATCCCATACGACAGAGCTTCTCTCGACAAACGTCATGCGTCGCGATCAGATATTCTTCGTAGAGAAGAATAATGATACGGGCATATCAGAGCTATATTCCCTCGATGAATTCTCAGCAAGGACAAGGGAGGATATAAGAAAGGCGTATCTCGCAGGCCGCTTCGGCGCGGTTCCGAACATAATCTAGGAGTGCATCTGATGCGTAAAGAACGGAATAGCAGAAGCAGACGTCTTAATCGGCTCATCCTCTTTGCAGCAGAAGGCCATAATAAGACAGAGACAATATATCTCAAGGAGCTTGTGAATGACATGGATAGGTTCATCGCATCATATAACAAGTCGATGGAAGGTATTTATCATCATCTAAGAGACAGGCTTCCGACGGCAATCAGCAATGCAAGGGCTCTTGAGAAAAGAGCGATAGATCGTGGCTATGAGCTTCATTCCTGTGATTGCTCGCCTGTAACGGATATGTTCCGGATGATGGAGCAACTAGGCATATGATGTTCTGATTACCTAAGAACCAGCAATACGATCAGCACCGCGGCAACTGCAACGAACGTAAGGGACAGGCGGAGGATAACCTTCGTGAAGCCATCATCCTCCTTATCCTTCCCTTCCTCATATTCCATGTCTGATTCCGAATAGCGCATACCGTCATTAAGAAGGCCCTACCCTCTCGGATAAGGCCTTATGCATCAGCTTAGAACTCCCAGCCGATTCCCAGGTGCGGAAGAGGCACCGTGATATCGAAGGTCTTGCCGAAGTTGTCATTGCCGAACTCACCCATATCGAAGCGCACACCTGTTCCAACACGCACGAACATAGAGGACGAGACATGGAAGTCGAAATCGATCGTCGCGAAGATCTCGAAGCCGACACCAGCGTTTCCGAAGGTGAACTTAGGACCGACGCCAAGGATCATGCTGGTGCTGCTGCTGAGCCAGTCCTGATAGGCATAGCCGACACCAAGGCCGAACTCAACCGACGATCCCTCGCTGAACGGATTGACCTCCACGAGCATTCCATGGCCATTCTTGAAGTCCATATCGAGCTCAGCATCGACGTTGAAGAGGAATTTCGTCTGGACGTCTCCTCTCGGACTTGATTTGCTGAATTGCAGACCAGCGGACGTATCCTGCCCGATCACGGCCTTGAAATCCACGGCGAAGAGCGCGGTGGAGACGATAAGCAGCATCGCTGCCAGAACCATGAGCCTTCTTTTCATGGGAACCTCCTATGTATCTATTCCGATAATCCTCCAAAGATGGAGAATAATCAACTGACAGAGGTCTCGTGAAGCACCCTGAGCGCGTTCTTCTCCTTCATCTTATCTATGACAGATAGGGACATCCCCCTCCTCTCAAGCGCCTCGAAGAGAAGGTGGAAGCAATCAGGGGATAGAATCTCAAGCTTGCCGTAGATGCCATCGAAGTCAGAGCCGATGGCAAGGACATCCTCTCCCCCCACCTTATAGATATGCTCAACATGACGGACCATATCCTCTATGCGGCTCTCTGCATCCTCCTCCTTGGTTCCTTCTGGGATATCATAGAGGAAGGCAGGGCAGAGATTGAGCCCCATCACCCCGCCTTTATCGGCAAGGGCATGAATCATCTCATCGGTAAGATTCCTTGGCACATCCGTTATGGCGCGTGCGTTGGAATGAGTCGCCATGAACGGCTTACGCGAGGCCTTAACCACATCCCAGAAGCCGCCATCGTTCAGATGCGATACGTCTATCGCGATACCAAGCCTCTCGCACTCGGCTATCGCATCGAAGCCCTTATCCTTCAGACGTTGCCGCATGATCTCCTTATCCCTGGAATTCGGATAGCAAAGCTCGTTCTCGAAGTTCCACACGAGGCCGAAGATCAGGACGCCCCACTCCTTGAGCGTCTCCAGCCTCTCCAGCCGGCCCTCTATCGAGGCGCCTTCCTCCGTAGTGAGGATCGCCTTGAGCGTACCATCGTATTCACCTATATCCCTGAGCTGAGGAATACCTGAGAGCGACAGCTCCGAGAGGAAGCGGTCATGAAGGATGTTAAGCTTCTCCCAAGGATTGATCCTACCGTCGTTATAGACGAAGAGCGCCATGCACTGGGCCCCGATGCCACCCTTCTCCAACCGACCGCGGCTTATGCTGAAGGGATTATCGATAAGGTTCGCCTCAGGCTTCTCCCTGAGGAATCTGGATATCGTATCTGAATGAAGGTCTATCATCTTCTCTCCTTCCCTAGAAGAAGCCCCAAAGCCTCCCTGTGGATCGTCACCGGGAATCCTGGAAGCGGCCCGGATGCCGCATAGTAGCAGTACCAGGTACCCTCGTTCTCCTTGTATCGTATGTCACAGGAGGAGATGATATGCGAGGCCCACCCATCCAGAGGGGAGAGCTGCATCATCATGGTATCCTCCCAGTTCTCTCCATCCAAGCTCCGCATAAGGATCATCGCGGAACGTACCGCATTATGCTCGGAATCATAGAACAATGAGCAGTCAACGGCGCCAAGGCCATCTGAGCAAGGCACGATCCTCACGCTGCCCACGGCGAGGCTGCGATACATCGATGACGGATCAGGCTCGAGTATAGGCTGGGGAAGCGGCTCATATGGGCCTTCTATATCATGGCCATCTGCATAGGAGAGATAGGCGATCGATGATGGCATGGCGTCATAAAGCCTCGACTCTCCCGCTCCGAAATAGAGCCTGTAGCGTCCCTGCCACTGCACCAGCTGTGGCCTGTACAGACGCTCATCACCCCCGCGATACGATGAATACTGCACGTCAGTGGCCTCAAGCAGGAGTATAGGATCCGACCAAGAGGAGAGATCCGTGGAGCTTGAAAGCATTATTGAAGATGGGCATGAGCGTATATGGCGGCCTTTCCTCTCCGTCTCATAGAGAAGATAGTAGACGCTTCCTTCTCGATATATAGAGGGAGAACGGCCGAAGAGGACCACCGAGTCCTCACGCTTCCATTCCAGCCCGGATGTGGATGTGAAATGGTCGATTCCCGTCACGGTCTCCGCGAAGAGATGCCAGAGCGAGTCAGGAGACTCATCCGGGAGCAGGAACGCTGGAGATCCTAGCCGGGGATAAGGATAGGCACTCACCGTAGCAATAGGCTCATCGTTGAATGAGTACCAATATGTATCCTCTAGCCTCTCAAGCGGTACGGCACGCACTCAGTCATCCCTTCGCCTGACATTCCTCTTGGACGTGAACAGAGGATCGAGCTTCTCCTCCAGGCTGAACCTGACGGTCGCCCATTTGATAAGGCGCGAATAGATGAAGAACGATCCGAAGACCGACAGGCCGAACACGAGGATGAGCATGAGCGGCATGAAGCTCTCAGCAGAAGGAACGCTGGAGAGTATGAGCCCCATGATCACGAAGCCTATTATCAGGAAAAGCAGAAGCAGCACTAGGTTAACCAGCGTGGCAACGAGCATGAACAGCAGGGAATTAGTCTTCTTAGACACCTTTATCCTTCCTTCTTATCTCCCCTACCGCGAGCGAGACCAGCAAGGCTATCACGGAGAGGACGACAGCAGCATCAGCGATATTATAAGTCGGGAAGCGTTCCATCCCGAACCATCCATAGTTATTCGTGGAGATCCAGTCCACGACCCGGAGAGAGCGGAAGAGGCGGTCGATCATGTTGCCAATCCCACCTCCGAGGATTCCCGCAAGGCACCACCTCTGGAAAGGCGTCGTCTCCTTCTCGAAGCGCCGTGACACGATCAAGGCGGCTATGAGCGCGAGGATGGCGATCGGGAGAAGCACGAACACGACGTACTTCACAGCATCCGGCAGCGAAGCTCCGAACGAGAAGGCCACGGCATCATTGCGCACATGGCAGATCCAGAGGAAATCAGAGAGGAACGACGCAGCGACCGTTCCTTCGGGAATATAGCGGACAACCAGGGCCTTGGAGACCTGATCAAGCGCTATGACTATAAGCGTGAGTATGAAAGGCCTGTATCTCCTCAAAGCCCGGTACCTGCCTCGATGAAGACTGTATCGATACCCCATTCGGCCTTCGTGAGCCTCTCCAGGGCCTTCACGCCGAACACCTCGCTCTGATAATGCCCGCCGGCAAGGACGTTGATGCCGTTCTCCTTAGCCGCATGGTAGATCTCATGAGGCGCGACTCCTGTTATCAGGAGATCAAGCCCCTCATCGATTGCCTCGTATATATCATCACCACCCTCGCCGCTTACGATACCCACGGAGGAGATCATGTCCGGGCCGAACTTCAGCACCTCCGTCCCACTCTCAGGCGTGAACGAGAGAAGCCTCGCTATCTCGGGGATGGTCATCGGGAACGGAAGCGATCCCTTATACCCTATGCTCCTACCATGGAACTCGGCGAACGGATCATATGCCGTCATTCCCAGGCGGAGCGCTATCTGCGCGTTGTTTCCCAGAAGAGGATGCGCGTCTAAGGGAAGATGGACAGCGAAGAGCGACAGCCCTCCGTCTATGGCTCTCTTCACCCTCCTGTAATGAGCGCCTCTTATAGCTATCGGATCGCCCCAGAAGAAGCCATGATGCACTACTAGGACATCAGCACCCTCCTCTATGGCCATGTCTATCGTCTCGAAGGATGCGTCGACCGCGAACGCGGCCTTGCCAAGCTCTCTATCCGGAGCCTCTATCTGGAAGCCGTTGAGCGACTTGTCAAAGGGAAATGAGGATATATCGAGCCTTGTCCAAAGCTCCTTTCCATACTCGCTGACGAACATATGCAGAGTATAATTCGTTGACATGAAATATTCCACTCTTTACACTTTTCCGCGATGATACGGGAACTTGGTCCAGAGGAGCTGAGGCTTTCCTACTCCTCCTACTCATTCAAGGATGTTCCTCCGGGAACGGCTATCATAGGGCAGGAAAAGGCCATAGGCCTCCTGTCGCTCGGGCTGAGGACAGACAGGATAGGATACAATATCTTCCTCTCCGGGGATGATGGCTCCGGCCGTCTCACGGCAGTGATGGAGGAGATCGGCAAGATCGACAAGGACACGTCCGGGCTGAAGGATGTGGCATATGCCTACTCCGGAGACAGATCACGCCCAGCGGTCCTACTGTTTCCAAATGGGCAGGCCGAGGAATTCCAGGATGACCTCGTAGCCTTCGGACAAGGATGCCTGAGCCAGAGCGCGATGGAAGGAAGATGGAACGATGAGCGTATCAGGTCGTTCCTCAGGACGCTCCCGGGCTATGGATCGGACGAGGATGCCTACCGCCTTAATATCGTCATAGACAGCGGCAAGATGGACAAGAGGCCGACTGTTATAGAGGCCCATCCATCCCATAAGTCGCTCTTCGGCTTCGCGGACAAGGAGAGATCCTCCCACCTCTTGATACGTATCGGATCATACCAGGCGGCGGCAGGAGGCTTCCTGATCCTGACCGCGGAGGAGGTCGCGGAGGACGAGGAGTTATGGAAGACGCTCAAGAGATACATCGAGATGACGCACAGGGCGCTCACCTCCTCGGATGTACAGGGCGAGATGATAGGATCGATCAGGCCGCAGCCGATCCCGCTCATGACGAAGATAATACTCATCGGCAACGAGAACACATATGACAAGCTGATGGAGAAGGACGGGAAGTTCATACGCTATTTCCGCATCGCGCCGGAGTTCGACTCGACGATGGATGCGGACAGGAGGAACATAGAGGGCACGGTCGGATACCTGAAAGCAGTCGGCCGAGGCTTCCTTCCTATCGAGGATTCCGCCTTCTCCGAGATACTCCGCCACTCATCATGGATCGCAGAGGACAGGTCGAAGCTCTCCACGGAGCTATCGCTTCTGGGAGATCTCCTTGAGGAGGCGAATGATGAGGCTGAAGGCAGAGGCAAGGATAGGATAGACGGAGGGGATGTCAAGGCCGCGCTATCGAGGCGCGACTGGTATGCATCGCTTTCCGAGGAGAAGATAAACAGCGAGATCAGGTCAGGAGAGATGGTCATCGCCCTTGAGGGAATGAAGGTCGGCATCGTCAACGGGCTTGCCGTGATGGACAGAGGGGCCTCCTCGTTCGGCACTCCTGCCGTGATATCCGTGGCGGTGGCTCCGGGAAGCGAGGGTATCGTCAACATAGAGCATGAGGCGGGGCTTTCGGGCGGGATTCACGACAAGGGCCTCCTGATACTCGAAGGCTATCTCCGTCACCGCTATGCAAAGACCTTTCCCCTATCGCTCTATGCCGGCATCTGCTTCGAGCAGAGCTATGCGGAAGTCGACGGCGACAGCGCTTCTCTCGCGGAGCTATACGCCCTTCTGTCAGCGATAGGAGACATACCCATCAGGCAGGATATCGCGGTGACGGGATCGGTGAGCCAGATGGGAGCGCTGCAGCCTGTCGGGGGTATCAACGAGAAGATAGAGGGCTTCTTCCACGCCTGCTCGACGGTAGGGCTCACGGGGACGCAGGGCGTGATCATACCGGAACAGAATGTCTCCTCCCTGATACTCGACGAGGATGTGGAGAAGGCAGTGGCGGAAAAGCGCTTCCACATCTATGCGATATCAGAGCTGGACGAAGGGATGGAGCTGCTGTCGGGACTACGCCGCGGAACGCGCGACAGGCGCTCATCGTTCCCTCCCGGAAGCTTCAACCGGCGTGTCGAGGATGGCCTGAGGAATCTCTGCAGATACAGCCAGGAAAAGGGCTGAGGGCCCCACTAATCGTGTCCTGCTTAAAATCATGGTACTAAATATGCCCACTTGCTGTTGATTATCGCCTTTGTTACACTAAATATGGGCATTGCCTCTTGAGAGGACAGCCCACGGAGGCTACGGCTACGGCCGTTCGATGATCTTATGAAGTCAAAGGAACTAATCTACATCAAGGCAGTCAATCTGATCTGCTTCCTGTTCGGCGTGCTGGGTATCGTACTCGCACTCATCGCAGACTCCTCGTCGATGCTCTTCGACGGGATGTACTCATTCATCCAGAGTATATTCATCCTTCTTTCGGGATTCGTTGTCCGCCTTCTTGGACGCAAGGATGATGAATATTTCCACTTTGGATACTCAGCGTTCGAACCATTCTACATCATGCTACGTACGCTATCGCTCTTCGCCATGAACGCGGCGCTCGGATACAACGCGCTCAAGAGCATCATCAGCGGAGGGTACCTGGTAAAGGCAAGCATCGTGCTGTTCTTCACCGGCTTCTCAGCCGTCGTATGCTCGTTCGTATGCGCCTTCCTATATAAGAAGGCCAAGGAGCTTAACTCGCCGCTGCTGCGGACAGAGGCCCGTAGCTGGCTTAACGACACGCTCCTGAGCGTGGCTGTCCTGGCATCGTTCTCTGTGATGGCCGTGCTGGCGCGCCTCGGAATCGATGGCGTGATGATGTACATCGACCCTGTCGTCACCCTTCTCTTCGTGATCTTCCTCGTTCCGGGAGTCGTGCAGCAGCTCTGGCAGGCCGTGAAGGACCTCCTGGACGCCGCACCGCCGGCAGAGGTGCAGGAACGCCTTGAATCCATCGTGAGCGGATTCAGCAAGGATCATGACTTCAAGGACTGGAGCATCTATTCTACAAAGCATGGTCGCGTGATCTCCTCGATGATATACGTGGTACTCAGGCATGACACGATGCTCCATCAGGTTGACGCGCTACGCACGGCGATGCTCAAGGCCATACATGAATCTTGGTCCTGGAGCGATACCGATATCGTATTCTGCCTCGACTCAAGCTGGATGAGATACGCCATTCCGGCCGCACCGGAGGAGGCTACTCCTTCCTGAAGGCCTCCTGCCACTTATAGAGGAGTATCGCGGAAGCGGAGGAGACGTTGATCGATCCCTTGGCCCCATGCTGGGGAATCGTGACGATGCCATATGATGACTCTGCCAGGCTCCTTGCCTGAGGGGATATCCCATCCTCCTCGCTTCCGATGATGCAGATGCCATGCTCAGGGAAACGGAAATCAGAGATATCCTCCCCGCCCGTCTCCAGGGCGAAGACGGGAATCGACAGCGGAACCGCTGACAGCTCGCACTCCTTCCAGTCTACCCCATCCACGGTTCCACGGCTCGTGTGACGTGCCCTCGGATGCTCAGGGGATGCCGTTCCCGGCGCTATGTAGATACCTGCGACCTGGAAGGCCTCCGCAGAGCGGAATATCGAGCCGACGTTATATGGCGAGCGGAGATGATCGAGGAAGAGATAGTGCGGAAGGATCGACCGCCGGCTCCAGTCTATGTTCCCGGCCTCATCGGTGGCATCCCACTCGGTCGGCACATCCCCCAGCGCCGATAGCAGATGGTAATGGATATCCTCATACGAGAGGCTATCTCCCTTCTCATAGAAACGACGGATCCTTTCCTTATCCTCAGGGCTGAGGATATCAGAGGCGAGGATTATCGCCATGACCTCATCAAGGTACTCCCTGCCGGGATCCGCGGCCGCGGCCTCATGGAACACATCCGCAGAGCGCCTGAGCTGCACTCGGGGCTTGAGCGTCCTGATCTTCTTAGGGGTTATCATCTCTCCTCCGGCACGACTAGTATCGCGAACTCGCCCTTTATCGACTCCCGGGATGAGAGATCCGAGAGGATGTCTTCCGCACGCCCTGCGATGATCTCCTCATGGGCCTTGGTAAGCTCTCGCCCGATGACAAGCCGCGCCGGTCCTGTGGCGACGATATCCCCAAGCGTCTTCACCACGCGGAACGGGGACTCATATACGATGAACGCCTCACCTCTCGCGAATAGCTCCGAGAGCCTCTCCTTACGCCGTCCCGGCTTAGGAGACAGGAAACCCTCGAAGGTAAAGGCCTTGCCGATGTTACCTGCCGCAGAGACAAGGGATACCGACGCGGAAGCTCCAGGGATAGGGATGATGCGATGCTTACCATCCTGCCTTATATACTCCACCAGGCGGGCTCCCGGATCCGAGACGCCGGGAGTCCCGGCATCGGAGCAGTAGGCGACGTTCTGTCCGGAATCGAGGAGAGCGAGTATTCCCTTAGCGCTCTCCTCCTCGTTATGCGCATGACAGGCGATGAGCCTCTTATGTATCTGATACCGGGAAAGAAGCAATGCCGTATGCCTCGTGTCCTCGCAGGCTATCACATCGACCTCTCCGAGTACGCGCACGGCCCTGTATGTGATATCCTCAAGGTTCCCGATAGGGGTTGCTACCATGTAAAGATCCATATAAGGGGATTCTACAGGAGAGCAAGGGCTTTCTCAATGATGGAAGGAACGCTATGCAGGAATCAGGGATCATACTTCCTGCCTAGGTAGCCGCCATGAATCATCGGAACTGCCTGGCTACCGCTTATTCGGCGTAAAAAGTGTAGGATAAACGCATTTATTCGGTGCAAAAAGTGCTGCATCTGCACGTTATTGAGTACGACGACGCTTGAGAGCCACCAGACCGAATTACATTGAGCCAGAGACCGATTTAGAGTGAGCCATTTTCCATGATATCAATACTATTGTCTATGGACGGCAAGGAGGTATTAAGGGGTAACGAGACGAGGAAGAGGCATAGGCATTTCCACAAAGATCATGCTGCTCATCTCCGGCAATGACCTGTGCGTTCTTTTTCTAAGCCGAAGTATGTGCCTGGGCACAGTATTGTCCTAACAAGGCACTTGGCGAGTCCATCTCAGGAAGGATTCTTGCCCATTGCTATTGCATCAGGCTTGAGGGAGAAGATATGCGTAAGACGCACTTCGAACGACCGTGATCCTGCTGTTTGACTGGCTCAGTCTGATTCGGTGTGTGGCTCAGCATAGTTCGGTGCCTGGCTCAACATGAATCGGCGCACTGGCTCTGCTGGGCCGTTGTACTCACGTTATTCGTTGAAAAAAACGTATATAAGGCTCCAATGAAAGGGCTGGCTGATCAATGCCCCCTTATATGCGGTATCATCGATCCGCGGCATATGCGCGAAGGCGCTTAAGGGATAGCGCAGCATCATAGGTCAGATTCGCCTCTATATCTGGCATATCTGACCTATAGGCGCCACTACCCTATCCGCCGGGACGATTGGCACGATAAATGCTTCTCATAGATAAGGAGACTGCTTATGAGCGCATTTACAAGGATCAAGGATATAATCGCATCGAATCTCAACACCCTTCTCGACAAGGCGGAGGATCCAGGGAAGATGATAGACCTCTCGATAAGGAAGCTGGAGGATGCCGCCTCATCAATGAGGAAGGCCTTGAAAGAGAAGATGGACGAGAAGGCCCAGGTGGAAGGACGGCTTACGGAAGCAAGGGCCGCGATAGCAAGATGGCAGGAACGGGCCAGGGCTGCCGCGGCAAGGGGAATGTATGACCTTGCACGCGAGGCGATAGCGGTCCGGCGGGAGCTTGAACGGAAAGCGGACAAGGACGAACAGCTCTCAACTACGCTCGCCGACGTCATAGCATCGCTTCAAGCCACGCTTGAAAGAACTGAGAAGAAGCTTGAGGAACTCCTCGATAAGTCCGACAGCCTGAAGGCAAGGGCTGATGGGGCTAAGATCAGGGCAAAGGCAGAGAAGGCGGAGGGCACGGACTGGGAAAGGAAGATCGCCGAGATGGAAGAGAGGATCAGGGGATGGGAAGCCATGGCGGACATGGACAGCCACCGACCAGACCGATCATTCGAGGATATGGAAAGGGATGAAGAGATCGAGAAGGAACTTGAAAGGCTCAAGAAAGAAGCCTCTCATGGTACTTCCGATAGAGTCCTCTGAACTGATCGTAAGTAATCCTTAATAACTCGGCGGCGCGCTTCTGGCTCCCACCGGCCTCACTTAGGGCCTTTCGTAGGAAAATTAAATCAATTTCTTCATGTATATGAGGATAATTCGCGAGATCATACTGATCAGAAGATTCTTCAGCACGGCTTACGAATGGGTTTCTGAATGGATCAGGCTCTATTCCCCGGATCTCTGGCCCCTCAGAGCGATAGACGGCCCGCTCCACGGCGTTCTTAAGCTCCCTTACATTCCCTGGCCAGGGATATCCCTTGATGAGCGCCTCGGCCTCAGGGGAGAAGAATGGTACATACGGAAGGCCGCACTCGGTGGCCATACGGGCGGCGAAGTGGTTTGCCAATAGCATCACATCCCCGCCACGGCACCTCAGAGGCGGGACGAACAGCACCTCGAATGACAGGCGGTCCAGCAGGTCCTCCTTGAACCTTCCCTCTCGGGCAAGCGCAGGCAAGTCGGCGTTGGTCGCGGCTATGATACGTACATCGGCCTTGCGGGTGACGGATGATCCTATACGCTCGAACGTCCCATACTCGACCGTACGGAGTATCTTCTCCTGCACCTCAAGCGGCACAAGCCCTATCTCATCCAAGAAGAGCGTTCCACCCTCAGCCTCCTCGAACCTTCCCTTCCTGGCCTTCGAGGCTCCTGTGAATGACCCCGCTTCATAGCCGAACAGCTCAGACTCGATTAGCGTCGGAGGAAGGGAGGCGAGATTGACGGTGACAAGAGGGCCCTGCCAGCGTCCGGAGAGGAAATGAAGACGCCGTGCCGCAAGCTCCTTTCCCGTGCCACGCTCTCCGACGAGGATAACGGGACGATCGACCTTGGCGGCCTTTGCCACGCGCTGCTGGAAATCAAGATATACGTCGCTCTCCCCTATCCCTTCCCTGTAAGCTTCCTTGTCCATAGGCGTATTATACCATCGCGGCATAGGATATCAACGCATTGGCACGCTTCCTGCATAATCATAGGCAAGGAGAGTATATGAACGTATTTTCAAGATTCATAGACATCATAAACGCGAATATAAACGCCATGCTGGATAAGGCGGAGGATCCGGAGAAGATGCTGCGCCTCATGATCCAGGAGATGGAAGACACGCTGATAGAACTCAAAAGCTCCTGTGCCTCTGACATGGCGCGCATAACGTCCCTTGAAAGAGAGCAGAAGAACAGCGCGGAGAGCGAGAGACGCTGGGCAGACAGGGCGAGGATGGCCGTAGAGAGAGGCAAGGATGACATGGCAAGGGAGGCTCTTGCGGAGAAACGCGAGGCCGCGAAGGAGGCAGAGCGCCTGTCATCCCTCATTACGGAGCTGGATGAGAGCGTAAAGCGCTCCAAGGAGGAGATAGCCCGGCTGGATGACAAGCTCGACGAGTCAAAGGAGCGGCTCAGGCTGATGATGGAGAACTCCGAGAGGGAACGAAGCGAGAGAATGAGCGGAGAGCGAGCCAGAAGAGAGCGCGAGAGACGCTTCGAGGAGATGGAAAGGAAGATCGACAGGCACGAGAGGAAATCCAGTCACGACGGCTTCGATGATGAGGAGATAGAGAAGGAACTAGAGGCATTGAAGAGCGAGGTGGGAAGATGAGGACAAGGCGATGGACGCGCTCCCCTAGAGGAGAGATCTTCGGAGTCGTGACAGGACTGGCGGAATGGAGGGACCTGCCTCCATCGGCGACACGCTTCATAGTGCTGCTGATCGTGCTGTTCACCGGCATATTCCCCGGACTCTTCATATATCTTCTGCTGGCGCTGATACTTCCTCAGCAGACCGAGGATGATATCATCGATGAGGGAAGCTCAAGAAAGAGATATGAAAGAAAATACAATAGTCCGATAATGGATGCTAAATTCACAGAAAGCGATTCAAAATCAAGGATGGACGAGAAAGAGAAAGACTGGGATGAGCGATTCCGCCGGAACGAGTGAATCAATCCCTTGATAGTTGTTGTATTTTTGTTGCATATGCCGATAGTCGTTGCAACATCGTATCAATGACAGGTATAATCCCCACAATTTGGCGGGAATTATGAGAAAGGCAATACTCAGGCTCAGAGACGGCAAGGAATTCACGGGCATCCAGTTCGGCGCGGATATCTCGCTCCAGGCTGGAGAGGCGGTATTCAATACGGGCATACCGGGATACCAGGAGATACTCACCGATCCATCGTATAACGGACAGATCGTGACGCTCACGAGTCCGATGATCGGAAACTACGGCATCTCCGCAGACAGGAACGAGAGCGATGGCATAAAGGCCACCGCCCTTATAATAAGAAGACTTTACAGGGGACCTGTCCTCGAAGGACGCATCTCCCTTGATGCCTTCATGAAGGAGCAGGGCATACCTGGAATAGAGGATCTCGACACAAGGGCCCTGACACTGCATCTGCGTAACCATGGCTCGCAGGATGCGATACTCTTCTACCCAGAGGACCGCGAGAAGGCCAAGGCGGCGCTTGAGGCATTCCCGCGGATAACCGAACGCGATCTCATAGACGGGGTAAGCGTGAAGGAAGCAGTACATGATCCCGACCTTGGTCCAGGATTCGACAAGGCCCCTGAGCATCCGGTGAAGCACATCGCCCTAGTCGATTATGGCATCAAGAGATCAATCATCTCCTGCCTTTACAAAAGAGGCGCTTCTGTGACATTGCTCCCGCCGACGGCGGACGCCAAGACGGTGCTTTCGCTCTCTCCGGACGCGCTCTTCCTCTCCAACGGGCCAGGAGATCCGGCGCTCCTTACGGGCGCGGTCGAGATGACCCGCTCCCTGATAGGAAGACTCCCGATAGAAGGCATCTGCCTGGGACACCAGATCATCACCATGGCCCTCGGAGGAAGGACGGTGAAGATGAAGTTCGGCCATCATGGCTCGAATCATCCGGTGCGGGACAACGACACGGGGCGCACGTTCGTCACAGCGCAGAACCATGGCTTCATGTCTGACAGAGCATCCCTTCCATCCTCTGTCCGCATCTGGCTGGAGAACGCCAACGATGGCTCCGTCGAAGGACTCTATTCGACGGAGGAGACAGTACGCTCAGTCCAGTTCCACCCGGAGGCGGCGCCTGGCCCTGAGGAGGCCGAGGCCATCTTCGATATCTTCATGGAGTGTGCCAGATGAGAAGGAATGATATACACCACATACTCGTTATAGGATCAGGCCCGATAGTCATCGGCCAGGCCTGCGAATTCGACTACTCGGGCAATCAGGCGGTACGCGCACTGAAGGAAGAGGGATACGAGGTATCACTCATAAATCCGAATCCGGCTACGGTGATGACGACTCCTGGGCTTGCTGACCATATCTTCCTCGAGCCGCTGAAGAAAGAGTACATCGAGCGCATCTTCGATCAGGTCGGCCCCGATGCGATACTCTCCACGATGGGCGGTCAGACAGCGCTGAACCTGACGATGGAGCTGGAAAGGGAGGGCATCCTCGAGAAGTATGGCGTGAAGGTCATCGGAGCCTCCGCAGAAGCCATCGAGAAGGCAGAGGACAGGGGCAAGTTCAAGGATATAATGACATCACTGGGCTATGAGAGCGCCAGAAGCGGTATCGCTCACTCCGTGGAGGACGCGCTCCGGATAAAGGAGGAGATCCCCCTTCCACTGATCATCCGTCCGTCATTCACCCTCGGAGGCATGGGAGGATCGATCGCGGAGAGCGAGGAGGATTTCATACCTCTTGTCGAGAACGCTCTGAGCGTAAGCCCCGTGCATGAGGTGCTTATAGAGGAGTCGCTCATCGGCTGGAGGGAGTTCGAGATGGAGGTCATGCGCGACAGCAAGGACAACGCCATCATCGTCTGCTCCATAGAGAACATAGATCCGATGGGCGTCCATACCGGTGACAGCATTACCATCGCCCCGATACAGTCGCTAAACGATGAGGAGTATCAGAAGATGAGGACGGCCTCCATCGAGATACTCAGGGCTGTAGGCGTCGACTGCGGTGGATCAAACGTGCAGTTCGCCCTTTCCCCGGATCATAAGCGCATGGTCGTCATAGAGATGAATCCGCGCGTGTCACGATCCTCCGCGCTGGCGAGCAAGGCCACGGGATTCCCGATCGCGCGCATCAGCGCGAAGCTCGCGGTGGGATACACCCTCGATGAGGTGCAGAACGAGATCACGGGAGCATCCGTCTCCTGCTTCGAACCCGCCCTCGACTACATCGCGGTGAAGGTACCGCGCTTCGAGCTGGAGAAGTTCCCGCTTGAGGCCGCGGCGCTGGGGACGCAGATGAGATCGGTCGGAGAGGCCCTGGCGCTTGGACGTACCGCGCTCGAGGCCATAAACAAGGCGTTCAGGTCCTCCGAGCAGAAGATCGAGGGCATCTCTGCGCTGGACAGGAAGAAGTACGACGTGGACCTCCTCCTGCGCTCCGCCCATCCGCTCCGCTACCTTGCCGCATACACGGTGATAAAGGAAGGAGAGGAGGATCTGGAGAAGCTCTCGAGGATCACGGGGTTCGATATCTACTTCCTTTCGCTCCTAATGGAGCAGAGGGATCTTGAAAGGGAGCTGGAGGCAGGAAGGCTGACAGACGAACTCTATCTGAAGGCAAAGAGGGCCGGACTCTCGGACAGGTACATAAGGTCGCTTTCCAAGGATGAGCTGCCATCCCCGATCCTGCCAGCCAGGCACTATGTGGATACCTGCGCGGGAGAGTTCGAGGCGCTGACACCATACTGCTACACCTCCTTCGGAGAGGAGGATGAGGGAGAGGGACTTGGCAAGGATGCCGTGATAATCCTCGCCTCAGGCCCCAACCGCATCGGGCAGGGCCTTGAGTTCGATACCTGCTGCACGCTCTCCTCCCGCGCATTCCGCAAGCACGGCAGGAAGACGATAATGATCAACAGCAATCCGGAGACCGTATCGACGGACTACAACACCTCAGACAGGCTATATATCGAACCACTGACCCCGGAGGCGGTACTGGCGATCATGGAGAAGGAAGGCACCAAGGATGTCGTCGTCCAGCTCGGGGGCCAGACGCCGCTGAACATGGCGGCGGAGCTGGAAAGGAACGGTGCGCATATCGTAGGCACGTCGCTGGAGAGCATAGACCGCACGGAGGATAGAGGGCTGTTCTCGAAGGTCGTGAAGGAACTCGGTCTCAGGCAGCCGGAGAACAGGAGTGCCGCATCGGTGTCCGAGATACGCGATAAGGCCCATGAGATAGGCTTCCCCGTGCTTCTCAGGCCATCGTTCGTACTCGGAGGACGGGCCATGTTCATCGCATATGACGACGCAGGCCTTGAGGAGTTCCTCCGGAAGCCCGAGGTCACGATATCCCCAGAGGCACCGGTACTTGTCGATCAGTTCCTCGAGGATGCCTTCGAGTACGACCTCGATGCCGTCTCTGATGGAAGAAGCGTCTACATAGGAGGGATACTCCAGCACATAGAGGCAGCCGGCATACATTCCGGTGACAGCGCGGCCGTATTCCCTCCATATAAGAGCAAGCCTGAGATACTCAGCGAGATGAGGGCATGGACGCTCAAGCTCGCAAGGCATCTCAACGTGCAGGGCCTGATGAACATACAGTTCGCGGAAAAGGACGGGAAGCTGTATATCATCGAGGTCAATCCACGCGGAAGCCGCACCGTCCCGTTCATATCGAAATCAAGCGGAGTGGATCTCGTGGAGGCCGCCGTACGCGTGTGGCTTGGAGAGAGCCTCGTCGAGCAGGGGCTGGTGAAGGAGGAAGGCGGGATCGGAGAGGGCCGCTGCATCATGGGATGGGCCATCAAGGAAGCAGTATTCTCATTCGACCGCTTCCAGCATGTCGATCCGGCGCTCGGTCCTGAGATGCGCAGCACGGGCGAGGTGGTAGGATACGGCCGCACGTTCGGAGAGGCCTACGCCAAGAGCCAGGCCGCCGCGTCCAACAGGCTGCCGACCTCAGGCCGCGTGATAATAAGCGTCAACAACAAGGACAGGAAGACGATCGCCCCGATAGCGAAGGCGCTGCAGGAGATGGGCTTCCATGTGCTTGCGACGAAAGGAACGGCCCGGGATCTCTATGCCGCCGGCATACTCTGCGACGTCGTGCTGAAGACGCAGGACGGCCATCCGAACATCGTCGATTATATACGCGAGCATAAGGCCGATCTCGTGATAAACACCCCGATGGGCTTCCATTCACGAAAGAGCGATGATGACATAAGGACGGAGGCTGTGCGCAACCACGTTCCATACACGACGACGACAAGCGCGGCCAAGGCCGCGGTCGAGGCGATAAGATACCTGCAGGAAAACAGGTTCGTCGTGCGGGAGCTTCCTAGGTGAGGAGGCGCCCGCAAGGGCGTCCTTCTCTTTACTGATTACATGACATATTGCTCAGAAATTCCTTAATTGCTTGCGGCTATGTTGTCATTTTTCCAAAAAATTAACTTTTTCTGTACACAATTCCCCGTTATCGGGAGTATATTATGAATATCATCTTTATGGCATGCGCGAGGTGTTCCTCAGATCCCCCCACGGACAAGTTCAAATAGCCTCGCCTTGCCTTTTCTATTTTCCCGCCCGGTGATAGAATCTGGCCGGAGGAATGCAATGGAAGAAGCATTCATGCAGCGTACTGCAACCTGCGGCAGCCTCCGGGCGGCAGATGAAGGCAAGACGGTAGTACTCAATGGCTGGGTACACAGGGACAGGAACCATGGAGCCCTGCATTTCATCAACCTGCGCGATCGCTATGGTATGACGCAGGTAGTCGTTGACGATGATGCATCCGAGGCTCTGCAGAAGGCAGCGGGAGAGCTTAAGCTCGAATACTGCATAGCCGTCAAGGGAATCGTCAGGCGTCGCCCTGATGACATGATCAATCCGGATATGGCCACAGGCGAGATCGAGGTGAAGGCCGAGAGGATCGATGTGCTGTCGAAGTGCGACGTGCTTCCGTTCATGATCGAGGAAGAGAACAATGCCAGGGAGGACCTGAGGCTCAAGTACAGATATCTGGACCTGCGCTCAGGCGGCATGCAGAAGCGCATAGCCCTGCGCCATGAGATCGTCAAGGCGATAAGGGAATACTTCTATAAGACAGACTTCCTGGAGATAGAGACCCCGACCCTGATCAGAAGCACGCCTGAGGGCGCAAGGGACTTCCTCGTGCCATCCAGGATATATCCGGGAAAGTTCTTCGCGCTGCCACAGTCGCCGCAGCTCTACAAGCAGCTGCTGATGGTCTCAGGCTTCGACAAGTACTTCCAGATCGCCAGATGCTATCGTGATGAGGATCCCAGGGGTGACAGGCAGCTTGAGTTCACCCAGCTCGATATCGAGATGAGCTACGTCAAGCGCGATGATGTGCTGGAGCTTATGGAGGATCTCTTCAACGAGGTATTCAGAAAGGTACTGGATGTAACGCTTCCAGCTCATTTCAGAAGGCTCTCATACCACGATGCGATGAACACCTATGGCTCGGACAAGCCTGATCTCAGGTTCGGCCTCGAGATGCATGATGCCTCATCCTTCGCGTCGAAGTCGACATTCAACGCGTTTACGGAGACGCTCGCATCCGGTGGCGCGGTGAAGTACATCGTCGCTCCGAAGACGGAGGGCCATGACTACACCAGGAAGTACCTCGGGGAGCTTGAGAGCGCGGCCAAGATCTACGGCGCTCATGGAATGGCCTGGATGAAGGTGGAGAACGGCACCATAAGCGGAGGCGTCTCAAAGTTCTTCGCGGGTCTGGAGCAGGAGGTCCTGGAAGCAACGGGAGCAAAGGACGGGGATGTGATCCTCCTTGTCGCCCACTCCGACTGGAAGAAGTGCTGCACATCGCTCGGAGCGGTACGCTCACGCCTTGGAGCTGACCTCGGACTCATCAAGGAAGGCTATGAGTTCTGCTGGATCATCGACTTCCCGCTCTTCGAGTACAACGAGGATGAGGGACACTGGGAAGCGGCCCACCATATGTTCTCGATGCCGCAGGTAGAGTATCTTGATACGCTGGAGTCCGATCCGGGCTCGGTGAAGGGAGACCTGTATGATCTCGTACTCAATGGCTATGAGCTTGCCTCAGGTTCGATAAGGATCCACGATGTCGAGCTGCAGAAGAGGATCTTCCGCATCTGCAATATCCCAGATGAGGTATCGAAAGAGAGGTTCGGATTCCTCCTTGATGCGTTCCGCTTCTCCCCGCCACCGCACGGCGGCATCGCTCCGGGAATCGACAGGCTCTGCATGATCATCGCGAATAAGGAGTCGATCAAGGAGGTCATCGCGTTCCCGAAGAACACCGCGGCGCTCTCCCCGATGGATGATTCACCGTCGCCTGTGGAGCAGAAGCAGCTCGACGAGCTTCATCTGGCGATAAAGGAGTGATAGGAACTCTGATCATAGGAGGCGGGGCAGCAGGGCTGTACCTCGCCTCTTTCCTTCCCAATTCCGTGATACTAGAAAGGGAAGGCATCTGCGGCCGCAAGCTCCTCCTCACCGGAGGAGGGCGATGTAACTACACCAACGCAGCGTCGCCGGAAGAGATGGCAGCGAGGATGAATGGCAATAAGGCCTTCATCCGCCGCGTGCTGTATTCACATAGCTCCGAAGACATAATCTCCCATATGAGATCTCTCGGGATCGAGCCGGCAGAGGAGGACAATGGCAGGATCCTGCCCCGCAGCGGCAACGCGGAGGCGGTGCTTTCCGCCCTGCTCTCCTCCAAGCCGCGCGTCATCTCCGGCAAGGCCGAGAGCCTAGGGAAACAGGGCAGCGCTTTCATCGTAAGGACAGGAACGGAGAGCATAGAGGCTCAGCGCGTGGTGATCGCCACGGGTGGCATGAGCTATCCACAGACGGGATCCGATGGCAGCGGCTATGACCTTGTAAGGAAGCTCGGGCACACGATCGTCACCCCCTACCCAGCTCTTGCCCCTATAGCGCTTACTCCATCGCTAGGAAGGGCCGAGGGGATATCGTGGCATGCGACGCTCACCATAGGGAAACGGAATGAGGAAGGAGAGATCATCGTGACGAGGCGGGGGATATCAGGGCCGGCAGCGCTTAATATCTCAAGGTTCCTTCTGGATGATCCGGAGATCGTCATAAGCTTTGCCGAGATCGACAGGAACAGGCTGAGGATGGAGAGCGGCAGCAAGACGGTGAAGAACGCGCTGGATATACCTCCTCGCCTCTCAGAGACGCTCTTAGGAGCCATAGCGGATAAGAAGTGCGGCAATCTCTCACGCTCCGATCTCGATACGATAGAGAGGCAGATGACGCGCTTCAGCGCAAGGGGAAAGGCCATCAAGGAAGCGGCGATGAACACCAGGGGAGGCGTTCCCTGCTCTGAGATCGATCCGCAGACGATGGAATCGAAGATAGTGCCTGGTCTCTATATCATAGGCGACATGATCGATGTCGATGGCCCTACAGGAGGCTTCAGCCTCACATGGGCGTTCGCGACGGCATGGTGCGCGGCAAGAGGACTCTCAAGGAAATAAGAAGGCTATGGCTTCCTTGCGGTCACCATAGCCCTACCATCACTCAGGCTACGCCTTACATATTGACGACGACCTTCATATAGTCGCCGGGATTCTTCTCGATATCCCTTATCGTCTCAGGGGCATCATCTATCCCTATCACCTTCGTCAGGATCCTCGGCATGTCTATCCTGCCGCTCGCGATGAGCTCCAAGGCCTCCTCG
>CASFZR010000056.1 GCA_949299185.1 uncultured Spirochaetales bacterium | reverse complement strand
GATGACACCATCGCAAGGAGCGTAGATCTCGTTCTCCATCTTCATGGCCTCCATGACCATGACGATCTCGTCCTTCTTGACGCTCTGTCCGACGGTCACGGGGATGCGAAGCACGAGGCCCGGCATCGGAGCGACGACGTTCTCGGAACCGGTCACGACGGTCTGCTGCACAGGAGCTGCCTGAGGAGCTGCCGCCGGTGCTGTGATGCCCTCTGTGATCGAAAGAGGATAGGAGACGCCATTGACAACAGCCGCATTAGCACCGAGCTTGACGCCATAGGCCTTTCCATTGACCGTGACGGTGTACTCGCCTGAAGATGCCTTCGGAGCTGCTGCTGCAGGAGCCTCTGGCTTCTTCTCCTGGCTCTTGAGCCTTACGCCATTGACCTTTGCCTTGCCTGTGAGATAGAGGATTCCCTTCTCCTTGCAGGCTGCTGCGATAAAGATGTTCTCATCGGTGATTGGGAGATTTGCCTCCTCGAGCATCTTCTTCGCGGCCTCGACGCCCTTCTTGGGATCGCGGTCGTTGATATCCACGACCTTCTCGGTCGTAGGCTCGAGCTTGAGCTGTGCCGCCGCTGCCTTCACGACCTCTGGATCAGGCGGGCATGGGGTCTTGCCGAAGTAGCCGAGGACCATCTTGCCATAGCCTTCCGCAAACTTCTTCCAAGGTCCGAACATGACGTTGTTGAAGGCCTGCTGGAAGTAGAACTGGGAAACAGGCGTTACGGACGTGCCGAAGCCGCCCTTCGCGACGGTATCGCCCATGGCCTCTACGATCTGAGGATACTTGTCCATCAGGCCGTTGTCCCTGAGCATCTGGGTATTAGCAGTGAGCGCTCCACCCGGAAGCGGGAAGAACGGGATCTCAGGATTGACCATCGTGGCCTCAGGCGGGAGGAAGTAGTCCTCCATGCACTTCTCGAATACCTTTTCAGCCTCGCGGACCTTGTTGACGTCGATTCCGAGGGTGTAGTCGGTGCCTCTGAAGGCATGCCACATCGTGAGGATGTCGGGCTGGCAGGTACCGCCGGAGCATGGGGTCATCGAGAGGTCGATCTGATTGGCGCCGGCATCAAGAGCAGCCATGTACTGATTTACAGACACGCCAGCAGTCTCATGCGAATGGAATACGATCTTCACGTTCGGTCCGAGGAGCTTCCTTGCCCTCTTGACCGTCTCATAGACATTGTGCGGGGTAGAGGTGCCTGAAGCGTCCTTGAAGCAGACTGAATCGTAGGGGATGCCTGCGTCGAGGATCTCGCGGAGGATCCTCTCATAGAAGTCAGGGGTATGAGCGCCGGTGACTCCCTCTGGAAGGCTCATCATCGTTACCGTGACCTCGTGCTTGAGTCCGGCCTCGTGGATAGCCTTTCCGCTATCGATGAGGTTGTTGACATCGTTGAGGGCGTCGAAGTTCCTGATCGTGGTCATGCCATGCTTCTTGAAAAGCTGTGCATGGAGCTTGATGATGTCCCTAGGCTGGGAATCAAGGCCTACGACATTGACGCCGCGGGCGAGGGTCTGGAGGTTGGCATCAGGGCCAGCGACCTTCCTGAACTCGTCCATCATATCGAACGCATCCTCGTTCGTGTAGAAATACAGTGACTGGAACCTGGCTCCGCCACCTGCCTCGAAATGCGTGATTCCTGCTTCCTTGGCAGCTGCTACGGCCGGCATGAAATCCTTTGTGAATACGCGGGCTCCATAGACGGACTGGAATCCATCGCGGAACGCCGTACACATGAAATCGACTTTCTTCTTGCTCATCTCAAGCACTCTCCCTTAATTCTTCGATTTGTCCCATGCCGCTGCGATAGCCGCCGCGACCGATGCATCATCCGTTGCCGGAGCCGATGCCGTCTTCTGCTGGACTGGTGCCGCAGTCTTCGCCTGAGGTGCGCTGGCTGCCTTGGCCGGGTGGTTCTTATCGAGGTTCATGCAGATCCTGCTCATCAGCTTGGATGCGTAGATCAGAATGACCAGGAATACGAATACCGTACCCATGCCAAGCACCATCAGCACCAGGCCATCATAGAGCTGGGCTATCAGTTCCTCTCTGGGCATATTTGTCAACAAGGTCAACATATATCTCTCCTGTTCCTGATTGGATTTTGGTTTCAGTATCGAATATAGCAGACAAGTGGAATGAGGTTCAACTGCCAGAGTAGCTGAATCCTTTGCAGTGACAGGAATTCCTAGGCATATGTCCTGTTTTTCCATGCAGGAGACGGAGTTGTTCGAGGACGTTGTTTTTGGACGGGTTCAGGATGCTGTCTCAATACTATATGGTCATTATTGTCTTATATTATGTATTATAAGTAGTTAAATGGAATTAACCGAAAAAGGGTCCCCCTGTCGCCAGGGGGAAGGGAAAAGGAGGTGTCAGTCGTTCAGCAGCTCGTATACGATCGATACCGAGCTTGAGACCGTTATATCGCTTATCCTGTATTCCGTGGATACTGAAGCCGACTCATCAGCGGCCATCGCGTACATTATGTTCGTCCTCGGATAATATACCGACGCGGAGGAGCTGTCGCTGATAGAGATCACGTCTCCGATCCTTACGCCGGCGGCCCCTGCATACGTCTCGGCCTTCGTCCTGGCGTCGCGTACGGCATCGATTCTGGCCTTCTCAAGCTCTGCTGACTTGTCTTCCTTATCCAGCGTTACGTCCGATATCCCTATGCCGTTGATGCCCATCAGCTTCGTGTATATATCTCCTAGGGCCTCTATGTCATGTATCGTCACGGATATCGACTCATTGGCCTTCTGGCCTATAAGTATCTGCTCGCCATCCTCCCAGCGGTATTCCGGATATGCCGATATATATGTGGTGCTTATGCTGTCAGCCGGTACGCCGAATGTAGTCTCAAGGATGTCCGCAGCCTCGTTTATCATCGAGGATACCGCGGTCCTTGCCTCGTCGGTCGTCTCTCTTATGGCAGTGGCAGTGACGGTGAACGTGGCCGTGTCAGGCCTCACCGAGACCTCTGCGCTTCCCGTTACCGATATCTTCCCGCTCTCGGCCGAGAGGGGAAGCAGCGCCAGCATGGCTATTGATACGATCAGAAGTGATTTCCTCATCATCATGACTCCTTACGCTGACGATTCTACATGAAACGACATGATGTTGGCGTAGTTATCGTAGAGATGATGTGTAGTTTTCTCCTTCCATTCCTTCCGCTTGATTGCTATATTCCTTTAGAGAGGTATTCGATATGGCCGAGAAAGAGATCGATGAATACGCAGAGCAGGATAAGAGGATAAGGGAACGCCTCGATAAGATCGGGCGTAAGATCATGATAATGTCTGGTAAGGGAGGCGTGGGAAAGACCACCGTTACCGTGAACCTTGCCAATGCCCTTGTTGATATGGGATGCACCGTCGGTGTCCTCGATACAGACCTTCATGGTCCTAACGTGGCTGTGATGTTCGGCTGCAAGGACGCGGAGCTTACATCTGAGGATGGCAGGACGTTCATCCCCGTCTCTCCCAGGAAGGGGCTGAAGGTGATGTCGCTGGCGTTCGCCCTTGAGGATCCGGACGCGCCTGTCATCTGGCGCGGCTCCCTGAAGAACAGCGCGATAAGGCAGTTCCTGTCCGACGTGGACTGGGGTGAGCTGGACTATCTTCTCATAGACACCCCTCCAGGGACGGGGGATGAGCAGCTTACGATCTGCCAGTCCATCCCAGAGCTTACCGGTTCGATAATCGTTACCACCCCGCAGGAGGTCGCCGTGCTTGATGCGAGGCGCAGCGTCAACTTCTCCCGCAAGCTCGGCGTTGCCATCATAGGCGTCATCGAGAACATGTCAGGGCTTATCTGCCCGCACTGCTCGCAGGAGATCCCTATCTTCGGCAAGGGCGGCGGTAAGAAGATGTGCCAGGAGATGCATGTGCCGTTCCTTGGTTCCATACCGATGGAGATGGGGCTTCCTGAGGCTGAGGATGAGGGCAAGGAATGGGTAGGGGAGACAGGCCACCCATCCGCAGAGGCGCTGATGGCCATAGCCAATGAGATAAACAACGGCACGGCATGTTCCACCTCGAGGGATACGTCGTTCCTCGGAACGCCGTCATGCAAACCGTCAGCCTGTGCCTCCTGCACCTCCAACTGTCCTTCGAGGAAGAAGCAATGAGCGACTTGATGTGGCGTACCGATTCCCGGAAAGAGGCGTTCTCATGCCGCATATTCTCCGTCAATGAGGTGGAGCGTACCGCCCATGACGGCAGGCATGGGACCTTCGTTGAGATAGAGAGCCCTGACTGGATCGTCGCGATACCCTGGCTGAGAAGGGAGGATGGCGTGCCTTGCTTCGTGATGGAGGAGCAGTATCGCCATGGCTCTGACAGTGTCACGCGCGAGTTCCCCGCAGGGCTCGTGGAGAAGGGCGAGGAGGCCATTGCCGCCGCCGAGCGCGAGCTGATGGAGGAGACTGGCATAAGAGGAGAGTTCATCGAACTTGGACGGGTCTGCCCGAACTCCGCGTTCATGTCCAACCATCAGAGCTTCTTCCTGGTACGTAGCCTGGAGAAGGTGAGCGGGCAGTCCTTGGATGAGAACGAGGAGATCGTCGTCATCGAGGTCCCTGTAGAGGAGGTCATCCGCGATATGGGCCGCGGCCTCTATGACAATGGTATCATGATGATGGCCCTGGGCTTCTTCCTCCGCTACAGCGAGGAGCATCCGGAGCTGATGCTAAGGAAGCCGATATGAGATCCGGGGATGGGAAGCCATCCCCGTGGTTTTCTTCAGCCGAGTACCGAGAGGGTATAGTCGTTCAGGCTATCCTTCTCGTATATCAGGCGATAGAGCGCCTGTACCAGCGGGAAGTCATCTGCGCATCCCTTCTCACGGGTTATGTCCCCGATGAGCTTCACGGTCCTGAGTCCTTCTACCACCGTGGATGACTTCGAATCAGGGTCGAATCCGAATCCCTTGCCGATGAGCATCCCCAGCGTCCTGTTGCGCGAGAGGTCATTAAGCGCCGTGAGCCCGAGGTCGCCTATGCCGCAGTAGCGGAAGATCGTGTCGGGGGAGCAGCTGAAGATATCGAGGAGGCCTCGCATCTCATTTACGGCCTTGGTGTAGACGAGGAAGTCCACGTTCGGGCTGCTGAACTTGCCGGAGACGATACCGATGGCTATGGCATACATGTTCTTGAGTATGCTCATCAGCTCCACCGCCCTCACGTCAGGGGAGTAGTCTAGCGAGAACTGCGTGTCAGGAAGGATCTTGTTCTTAAAGTACGTATAGTCCTCCTTCCTGCCGCCGAAGGTGAATGAGGTCGGATAGCCGTTGATTGTCTCAATCGCGAATGACGGCCCCTTCATCGATGCGGTGCGGGAGAAGGGGATGTTCTCCGTGATGAACGCGCCGCTATCGCTCATGCCCTTCGCGAGATTGACTATCAGCGGCTCGCTGCTGGTGTTGTTCCTGATCTCCTCGGAGAAGGAGACGATGGCCTTCGACGGGATCACGAGCATGACCACGTCGGCATCGCTGAATACCCTGAATGATGAGGTCGCGGTAAGGCGGCGGGAGAGGAAGCGGGTAGGAAAGTACTTCCTGTTCGTATGCCTTTCGTTTATCTCCTTCTCGACGTCCTTCTCGATCGTGTGAAGGACGACATGGTTATCATTGTTCCAGCTCAGGCGCTCGGCGACTGCCGTGCCGAACGTTCCGGCTCCTGCGATCACTATATTGTTCAATCCTCTATCCTCCTGATGATGTAGAGGCGGGAAGAGAAGTCTCCGAGCATCCTCATGCCCTCGCGGTATCCATCTCCGGAGACCTGTTCCACCAGTGTTATCCCTCCCCATCTGAGCGCGTCCCCAGGGACGTTGTAGCACTCGCTTTCCTGTGGATAGGCGAGCGATTCCTGTCCTGAGAGTATATGGCTTCTGGAGAATATCCTATAATCATAGCCTTCGTCGATATCCTCCACATATAGCTTCTCTGCCGATGTGTTCGGGATCAGGGCCCTCTGCAGGTAGAGCATGAGTATGACGCTCCTGTCCTTGTTCGATACCGTCCATATCGTTCTGTTGCCGTCCTCCTGGAGGCGGAAGCGCCCGAACTGCAGCAGCATCCTGTAGCCCTTGTAGAACTCTATCTGGTTCTTGAGGGTCGTCTTCTCGATCCTCGACAGGTCATGGGAGTCCAATGCGTATGACAGCACGCCGAACGCCGCTATGTTGAACCTCGTCTCCCTGTCCACGATACGGCGTGTCATCGCGTTGGGGGAAGGGGAGAACGAGGTCTTTATCACGGAGAGCGGATAGAGCAGCGAGAGCCCCGCCATCATCCTCGCCCGTTCCATGGGGTCTGAGTCATCGCTTGGGTTCATCGTCGTCGAGAACGAAAGCATACCCAGATCGAACCTCGCGCCTCCTGCGGCGCTTGTCTCGATGTATAGCGATGGGAAGCGGTGTCCCAGTGCGCTGAGGATGGTGTAGAGCCCCAGTATGTAGCGGTGGAAGAACTCGCCTCCGTTCCAGCCCTGATGGCTGAACGCATCGGAATAGGCTCTGTTCATGTCCCATTTGATGTAATCTATGCGGCAGCGGTCGATCGTTGTCGAGAGCGTGGCTATTATCCAGTCCTGGACGTCACGGCGTGTCAGGTCGAGAAGCTGCTCATGGCGGCCTTCCGCGTTCGTCTGGGCGCTCCTGCCGATGATCCAGTCCGGATGCTCCTTATACAGCTCGCTCCTCTCGGATATCCCCTCTGGCTCGAACCAGAGACCGAAGAGAAGCCCCAGCCTGTGTACATCCTGCGCGAGGCTGAATATGCCTGACGGGAAGCGCATGGTATTCACATGCCAGTCTCCTAGGCTCGTCCTGTCGCTGCGTCTGGCTCCGAACCAGCCATCATTCACGATCACGCCTTCAAGCCCTAGCTCCTTCGCCCCCTTCGCCATATCGAGTATCTTATCCTCGGTCGCGGAGTAATAGAGGGCTTCCCATGTGTCGAGCATCATCGGCCTGAGGCGTTCTGCCCATTCGCTGCGGCATACCGCGGTGCGGATGAACTCATGCATCCTGTCAGATGCCTCCTCACGCCCCTTCTCGCTATAGACCATGACGGCTTCCGGGCTCTCGAAGCTCTCTCCCTGCTTCAGATGCCATGAGAACATATCTGGGTTGATGCCCCAGACGATATGGGTAAGTCCGTGGCTCGTGAGCGACATCGAGGCGCGATGCGGTCCGGAATAGAGCAGGTTGAGCGCATAGCAGTCCCCCTTGCTTCCTCCTACCATGAATCCGGGATTAGCCTCTGCGGAGGAGTTCCCCTTACGGCTTTCCGAGATGATCGTTCCTTCCTCTATCCTTCTTTCCGTGACGCTGAACTCACGGGCCCAGGCACCGTTGAGCGTGAGTGCCTTCATGCCGCTCTCGCGGATATCTAGCTGGGCGGAGGCCACGCCTCTGAGCGTTATGCTGTCGATGCCCCTGTTCTCCACGATGGTACGGCGGGTTATGGCGTCAAGGGAAGGGAATACCGTATACACGAGCGTCAGGCGCATGCCGCTCTCGATGTCATCAAAGGAAAGCTCAAGCGTCTCAGCCTCGTTCCTCCTGTCCTTTGAGAGCGGAAGCGGGGATGACGTGCCTTTCGTTCCCTGGCTTATGGATGCCGTGCGTAGCCGGAGATCGATCGTCCTCTCCTCGTTCTCCCCCCACGATGCCGCGATAAGCGGGGTCTTGTAGTCTCCCTTGCCCTCCGAGGTGAATTCTAGGGCGCTGTCCGTGAGGTCTATCGCATCGTCATCTTCCTTGACGTATGTGGAGGACCGTGGGAGTATGTAGCGCTTCTGCCTCAGCGCGGTGAGCGAGGAGCGCACGTCACGGAGCCTCCTGCCGTAGTATATATGCTCTGCGTGCCCGGTCGCCGTCATGCTGATGACATAGCTGGTATGCTCTGTCGCGATATGGAATGTCTCTTTCGATATAGATTCGATCATAGAAGCCTCGGATTTCTGCTATAATCCTAGAGTATAAAGGAGATTTTTGCCACTGTGGATGTCAGACGCCTAGCCCTGTGGGAGGGCCGCTATGCGACTTATATGTCTAATGATATCTTCTCCGCGATCATCGAGGATCAGGGAGATGTGGTACTTGAGCTGACATCAAGGGCCCTTTCCGGTGCGCGGATCAATGCCCTTGTCCTGCCGTATTTCCGCGGTACCGGAGCCGGCGTGATGTCTGATCCCAATGGGGAATGGTGGCAGTCCAGGCAGACGCTGTATCAGGCGGGTGGCGCTTACTTCTCCTTTCCTTCGACCTCCATGGACATGATCACGTCTTCGGGAACCTACTGGAGCGTGAGGCGGTATGGTACGGAGGAAGGCCATGGCGGCGTGTGGCGCTATTCTGAGATGAAGAGCCGTGAGGCTGGCAACAGGTACCATATAGGGAAGGTCGATATGCTCCTGCCTGGCCATCCCGTGCTGTACACGGCCATAAGGATCGAGAATACCGGTGATTCACCCATCGAGGGAGCCGCCTCCTGGCACTCGATGATCTCCTATCCTGCGATTGAGACAGGGACGATGATACAGAGCAACGCGCGCTATTACACGGCATATGCGATGGCATCCCGTGAATCAGGGATCGGGCGCTTCAAGCCTGGCGTGATATTCGATGAGCTTAAGCACGCTCCCCTGATAAGGGGCGGAAACGCCGACGCGGGCTATGTCCCGTCTCCTACCGGTACATATGACTATCTCATAGGCAAGGCCTCAGAGAAGGACGCCGTGTCATGGATCGCCGTGAATAATCCGCGTAGCCAGCTGATGTTCTTCATGCTTACGCCTCGCCGTAGCGAGAGCGAGGAGGATTACTTCTTCCCTAATGTGGACCTTGCGGAGAACTATCTCGGAAGGATGGATGCCCCCTGGGCGCTCTTCGATGGCGCCTGTCCTCAGGTTATGGCGGTCACATGCGGATTCAATTCCGGTCCGAAGGGGACGAGGAACTTCTCCCTGGCCCCGGGCGAGCATAAGGTGATCTACATAGCCAATGGATTCCAGTGCTATGACAATCCCCGCATCGGACTCGGCTATTACTCTACCGAGTTCACCGATAGCGGGGTGGTGTTCAAGCGTACCAAGAGCTGGGCGATGATCCCTATAGACCATCGCTTCAAGGCTATCAGGGAGCAGAGCGCCAGGGTCTTCTCATCTTCTGCTGATTAATGCCAGGGCCAGTCATCATGCAGGGAGAAGCGCTTTGAGAGCGTGTCTATGACGTCCTGTAGCGATTTCGGTACGGGACAGCCGTGTTTCTCCCTGTATCCTCGTGCTTCCCATTCCAGCTCTCCCGCGGTGTAGATGCGCTTCTCTCCCGGTGCCTTGCGGCTTTCCCTCAGCTCGTTGAGTATCGAGGTGGCCACGCGGCGGAATAGCGCCTTTCCCATGAAGAAGTCGGGATTGATCGCCATGAAGAAGTGTCCGAGATGGTATGGCCTGTCCTTGCCATCCTTGTCCTTCCCTGTAAGCTCCTTGAGGTATGGGCTATCCTGAAGCGCGGCGGAGAGTATCTCCACGACGGTGGCATAGCCGAATCCCTTGTATCCGGCACCATCGGTCCCGATTCCTCCCAGCGGCGCGAGTGCTGCCTTGCCTTTGGTGAGGTCTACCAGGATGGCCTCGGTGTCCGTGCGGGTATTGCCGTTCTCGTCTATGACCCAGCCTGGGGGAATGTCCTTGCCGGCCCTGCCATATACCTCTATCTTTCCCCTCTGCGATACGGAGGTGGCGCAGTCAAGCACGAACGGGAATGGATCGTCGGTCGGGATGCCGAAGGTGAGGGGATTGGTCCCGAGCATGTTCTCGACTCCGAATGTCGGCGCGATGGACGGGCGTGCGTTGGTGCCTGTCACGCCGATCATGCCCTCCTTCGTGGCCATCGTGGCGTAGTAGCCGGCGATACCGTAGTGGCTGCTGTTGCGTACCGCCACCATGCCCATGCCATACTCCTCGGCCTTGGCTATCGCCATCTCCATCGCCTTATGCGCGACGACATGGCCCATCCCGTCATGGCCGTCTAGTACCGCAGCGGTTTTCTCATCCTTGACGACCTCGATCGTCGTTACGGGGTTGAGTATTCCCTTGTCGATCCTGTCGATGTAGATAGGCTTGAGCCTGCCGATGCCATGGCTGTCGATGCCGCGCTTATCCGACTCGATCAGCACATCGGTGATGATGTCTGCATCAGGGGCCGGAACTCCGGCAGCCACGAGCGTATCGTGCATGAAGCGCTCTAGCTTGGGGAATGGGACGAATGCCGAATCACTGTACTTTTCGAGGAATTCCTGTTCTGTCATGCATCTAGTATATCATGAAGGCGAGGGGTGCAAGCTCAATCGGGCTGAGGGCAAAGCCACGCAGCCTCCATGTCACTCCGATATACCCCATGCCGGAGATCGCGAACGCTGGGGATGGCTCAGGATCGCTGCTGACGAGGAACTGCGGATAGACCGTTCCTCCTATCGATAGCCCGATCGTCCTCTCCGGATCGAAATAGTAGGTGTAGAGCATATCTAGGCCGATGCCGAAGCCGACTGAGGAGTAATCCTTGCCAGCCTCTGCTATGATTGCGGGTCCCAGCGTCAGGTTTATGGCCGAGGCCTGTCCGATCCTGAATTCGAAGGCAATGCCTGTCATGAATCCGGCGTTTATCGGGATACCCTCCTTATTGAGGCCGAATCCCAGATCGGTATGGACGCCGGCTCCGATGCCAAGAGTGTTCGATAGATCCGCCACATGCTGGGCCGTGGCGTTGAAGTTGAGCGTTCCGACTCCTCCTGCGGTGGAGGAGTATCCTCCGCTCATTCCCATCATCGCCATCGACGTGGCCGCCGTGAGCGAGAAGGAGAGCATGAGGACGATGAGAAGCAGAGTGATCCTCTTCATGG
>CASFZR010000055.1 GCA_949299185.1 uncultured Spirochaetales bacterium | reverse complement strand
TTTCTGCCAACTTCACGGTAAAAACAGACTATTTCATTTTACTTTAATAATCCTGTATACTCTCCCTATGAACAATATCTCCTCCTGCCCCAAGTGGGGCTTTATGAAAATAGCAGCATGCATGCTTGAGCCGAGCCCGCTGTAGTAGTCCTGCTTCAGGCACATCGCCGTGGCGTCATGGTCTGTCTTGTAGTATGAATTCCTGAATGGCCCGCAGATCCTTTCCTTCTCCTCGTATTCGATCATCTTCAGAAGATATGATGTGAGATTGCTTATCTTCCCAGCCCATGCATTGCTGCCATCTGAGAGCAGCCCTGCCTTCTCCAGTTTCTTGGCAACCAACGATGAAGGAAGCAACCCCTCCTCCGGCAGATCATCGGCAAGATCCAAGGCCGACAGGAGATTCCTTACCTTGCCATCAAGCCTTTCATGCCATCTCGTCGGCTTCCATACGAACTTGTACCTGTTCGCATCCGCCTCCATCTTCGTCCCATCGATATATGCCGTATCCATTGCAAGGCCGCAGCTGGCGAATATGGCATCCATTATCCTGCTGAACAGCTCTTCCCTTTGAGGGAGGATGACATCGTTTATGAACCGTGAGATCGTCGTATAATCCGGTGCTTTGCCTCTCAGCACATATATGAAGCGCAGGTCATTGCGAAGGGATGTTTCCATCTCCCTCAGGCTAGGCGAGCCTAATGCAAAGCCAAGCAAGACGGCTGCGAACAGCTTATATGGGTCGTTTGAAGGTCTCCCTCGTTGCCCTTTCTTCGCCTTCTCTCGTATGAGTCCTGCGATCCCAGACCGATCCAATAATGCCAGGAATCCATCGATTTTCTCCTTCTCCTCCTCGCATAGGGGGAAGGAATAGAACAGAAACCCCTGTTTCGTGCTAAACTCTTCCTTGGTAGATGTGTCTCCAAACATCATTCTACCACGGCACTCAGAGGGTTCGATTCCCAATGGGTGCTTTTATTACAACGATTTATTCTCCATCTGCTCTGATGACGGCAATAAAACAGGGCTGTTCAAAAGCCGCTATGACTTTTGCAACAGCCCCTCTCTTATTAGTTTACATCAGTTCTGGGCCGGTGGATTCACGGGCGTGCCAGAGGAGAAGTACTGGCCGATCTTCCTCATATAGCAGAAAGGAACATCAGCTATTCCGGCAAGTCCTGCAAAGAACTTTGAGGAACCCTCTGGGAATGAGCCAGAGATCGTGATGGCATTTGCGGTGTCATTGGCTCCCCTGACGGTGACGGTGTTGGTAAGGTCTGCCTCGACACGTATCCGCAGCGTTATATCTGCCTCTCCGATCTCATCATACTGCACGTCGATATCATCGGAGCCATTGCTAATCATAACGCTCGTCGGAGTCGCGCTGATGATGAGCTGCTCATACTGAGCGAATGAATCCTCCAGATCGCTCCACACGACAAGCATGGCACCTGTATCCTCATCAGGCTTGAGGACCGTGAGATCAACGATTCCGGTATTCTGCTTACCCTCTACTATGCTGAACGTGGAGAAAGAGTAATTAGGCTCTAGCGTGCCAAGATAATCCGGTGAGGGGTCGCTTTCCGGCTCCTGCCCTCCGGAGATACCCGTCGTCGATCCTGCAGGAGAGCAGGATACTATCATCATAAGCGCTGCGAGAAGCGCGAGGATGGAATAAGGCTTTCCTCATTCTATCAACCTCCTTTGCTGATATTCGGATTATATCAGGGGAAAACCCGATCCGAAAGCAAAAGAAGAAGGGCTGCATCGCTAGGACACAGCCCCACCATCTGTCCGATCCTCGTCTCCTGTTTTCGAGGGCAGCCGTCAGGAGGCGCTTCGGAAGGCGGGCATGTTGGAATGTGGCCTTGTGCCTTCCTCTCCGATCCGGATGTGGGCCGGATTCGTGGATGGGATGAAAATGAAGACCCTTACTTTGAGTAGAACTCAACCACGAGCTGGTCGTTGACCTGCACGGGTATCTCAGACCTCTCAGGAAGCCTTACGAGCTTTCCGGAGAACTCCTCCTCGTTCCTTTCGAAATAAGGAAGGTTGAATGCTGGATGGCCGAGGAAGCAAGCCTTGAAATGCTCGTTGTTCCTTGACTTCTCCTTAAGGGAAATAACATCGCCCACGCTGATCTGGTAGGAAGGAATGTCTACCTTCTTGCCATTCACGAGGATGTGGCCGTGTGATACGAGCTGGCGAGCAAGGCGGATGGAGTTACCGAAACCGATGCGGTAGACTGCATTGTCAAGCCTTCTCTCAAGGGAGATGACAAGCGCGTCACCCGTAGCGAGATTGGACTTAAGAGCCTTGTCGAAGTACTTGCGGAGCTGCTTCTCAAGGATACCATAGTAAGCCTTGAGCTTCTGCTTCTCGGTAAGCTGCCTGCTGTAATCAGTCGGCTTCTTCCTTCTTGCGAACGCAGGGCTTGATGCCCTGTTCATTGCCTTGGGATGTCCACATACATTCACACCAAGTCTTCTGCACTGCTTGAATCTAGGACCTGTATACCTTGCCATAGATCTTACCCTCCAGTAACAAGCGTCAGTTTATCTACCATGCCAAAGCACAGCTTTTACACTCTATTGCAGAGCGCTGTCCGTGTCAATTGCTGTAATGGCAATATGATATGCCTCATTGACAGATATGGCGCGTTGATGTATGGATAGTGGCGGAGGATACGCAGATGCTGATGATGTTCTGAACCATAGCGCTTTTCAAGAGGAGTCAGGATGTCATACATAACCATAAGCGGCGTATCATACGCATATCCAGGATCATCGGTATCCATATTCGACGGGCTTTCGCTCTCATTCTACGATGGATGGACGGTATTGGCCGGCGCGAATGGCGCGGGGAAGACCACGCTGGCCGCGCTGATCGCAGGAATGATCGTACCAGATGCAGGGACCATCAGCAGAAGCGGAGAGGCCATCCTCTGCCCGCAGGTATTCACCGGCCTTTCCGACGAGGACCCCTTCTATATCTATGACGGCACACGGGAGACAGGAGAGATGATGTCACGGCTTGGCATAACCGATGGCATGATAGCTGATCCCGAGGTGCTTTCAGGAGGAGAGAAGAAGAGGCTCCAGCTGCTTGCGGCGCTGGCACGGCGGCCGGAGATCCTCATCCTCGATGAGCCGACGAATCATCTTGATGGAGAGAGCCGTCGGATGATCGTATCAGCGTTACTGTCGTTCTCAGGATGCGGGATAATCATAACCCATGACAGGAAGAGCGCCGATGAGCTTTCCTCCCGTACGCTGATCTTCGAACGAGGCACCGCCTCCCCTGCCCGCATCCATGACATACCGCTTCCGCTCTCAGATGCGCTGGATGAGCTTGATAGGCGGCAGGATGATCTCAGGGAAGCCTATGATGCAAGGAAGGAGGAACTCACGAGGGAAAGGCATCTCATGGCAGCGATGGCAGAGCGCTCCAAGGCGATGAACGCAAGGCTTTCCAAGAGAGGCCTCGACAAGAACGACCACAGCGCCAAGAGCGCGATAGACGGCGCACGCCTCACGGGAAAGGACCGGTCAATCGATGACCAGAAGCGGATCATATCCTCAAGGGTGGAACATGGGATGAGTGAGCTTGCGAAGATGGAAAGACCACTGAGGCGCAAGGAGGGGCTGACCCTCACCGCAGGAAACGGCTACATACCGACGATCAGGATCGGTCCGATGGTGATCAGAGGAGGAGCATATGGCCTTTCCATCCCAGATCTGGCCATACCGGGAGGCGCGCATATCGCCATAACCGGCAACAATGGCACCGGGAAGACGCTGCTCATGAAGGCCCTTATCAAGAGCATCAGGGATACGGGAAGAGAAGCCCGGACGATATACATACCGCAGGAATACACCGATGAGGATATAGGCAGGATCAGGCAGGGGATCTGGGAGATGGGAGACAAGGAGAAGGGAGAGGTGCTGTCGGACATGTACCGGCTGGGCTCCAATCCGTCATTCCTCCTTGATCCCGCGATCGTCCCCAGCCCGGGAGAGCTGAAGAAGCTCGACTTCTCCCTCTCCCGCAATGAAGGCAGGGACATCATTCTGATGGATGAGCCCACCAATCATCTCGACATAACGTCCATGAGGGTCTTCGAGAGGATGCTGCGGAAGGAGGACGGCTCCTTCACGCTGGTCCTCATAAGCCACGATGAAGCGTTCATCGAAGCGACATGCGGCTCTAGGTGGACCATTGAGAGGCATGGCGACGAGGGTCAGCTCATCACACGTTGAAGCGGAAGAACACTATATCCCCATCCTGCACGACGTATTCCTTGCCTTCCAGCCTCAGCTTTCCCGCCTCCCTGACCTTAGCTTCCGAGCCATAGGCGATGAGATCATCGACGCTGTACACCTCCGCCTTGATAAATCCCTTCTCGAAATCAGAGTGGATGATACCGGCACATTCAGGGGCCTTCGATCCGGCCTTGAATGTCCATGCCCTGTCCTCGTCGGGACCTGCGGTGAAGAAGGTGCGGAGCCCAAGGGATGCGTATGCCGCCCTGATAAGAGGATTGAGGCCGCTCTCCGTGAGTCCGGAGGCTTCAAGGAACTCCTTTCTGTCCTCCTCGCTCTCGAGCGCCGCGATCTCACTTTCTATCTTGCCGCAGATGACGACGACGGGGGCGTTCTCCTTCGCGGCGATCTCCCTGACGATCCTAACGTAATCATTATCCTCGGTTATGGCGTCCTCATCGACGTTGCAGACGTAGATCACCGGCTTAAGGGTCATGAGATGAAGGTCATAGACCAGCGCCATCTCATCCTCATCCAGCCCAAGCGTCCTTGCGGGGATTCCCTCCTCCAGGCATTTGATAAGCCGCTCGTATATAGGAAGGAGCTTCTCATTCTCCTTCTGCTGCTCCTTGGAGACCCTTGAGAGCTTAGACTGCTTTTCATAGCGCTTCTGCACCGTCTCAAGGTCGGCGAGGGCAAGCTCGATGTTGATAGTCTCTATATCAGAGGCCGGATCGATCCTGTTCGACACATGCACGATATCTGGGTTATCGAAGCAGCGGACGACATGGGCGATGACGCCTACCTCCCTGATCGACGCGAGGAACCTGTTTCCCAGTCCCTCCCCTTGGCTGGCCCCTTTGACCAGTCCCGCGATATCCACGAACTCGACCGTCGCGGGAATCACCTTCTTGGTAGGAATGAGACGCACGATCTCATCAAGCCTGCCGTCTGGCACCGATACCATCCCTATATTCGGATCGATCGTGCAGAAAGGATAATTCGCAGCCTCCGCAGGAGCGGAGGTCACCGCCGAGAAGATCGTCGACTTGCCTACGTTAGGGAGTCCCACGATACCGCAGTTAAGTGCCATAAACACCTCCAATGACCAGCAAATGATTGTCCATAGCGGAAGAAGTGTCAACCTTCCCTACCCTTATGATTGCGTTGTACACTGCGATCATGGAAGGAGAAGTGATCCTCATAGCCGTACGCGAGAGCGATGAGCCTGAGAGAAAGGGATTCCTGAGGGAAGCGGAGATCAGGAGCCTCATAGCCACGCTTGGCCTTAATATAATATATACCGCCCATCTGACGCTGAGGGAGGCGCGTTCATCCACCCTTATCGGAAAGGGGCAGGTTGAGGCTCTGCAGGAAGCCGTGAGGGCCTATGAGCCCGATGAGGCAATCATCGACGCATCGATCACCCCCAGGCAGGAGAAGAACCTGGAGGAAGCCCTGGGAATACCTATATCGGACAGAGAGGCGGTGATACTCTCGATCTTCTTCCAGAACGCGAGATCACGCGAGGCACAGCTCCAGATAGAGAAGGCGGAGGCCGAGTACCTCAGGCCGCGTCTTGCCAACCGCGAGGCAAGGCTATCGCAGCAGCGAGGCGGCGTCAGAGGCGCCAAAGGCGAAGGAGAGAGGAAGATAGAGCTTGAACGGCGCATGATCGACACACGCATCCATCAGCTTGAGCGAGAGATAAAGGCAAGCGAGGGAGTGAGGCGCACCCAGCGCGGCGCAAGAGAACGGTCAGGGATCTTCACCTTCGCCCTCGTCGGCTACACCAACGCAGGCAAGTCCACCATCCTCAACGCGCTCACCGGCTCTGACGTGCTATCAGAGGACAAGCTCTTCGCGACCCTCGATACCACCACGAGGAGCATGAAGCTGCCATCGGGGCAGAAGGTACTGCTATCAGACACGGTAGGATTCATCTCGGAGCTTCCGGCACCGCTGGTAAAGGCGTTCTCATCCACCCTTGAGGAGGCGCTCTCCGCAGAGGCCCTGATAATCGTCGCGGACGCATCGCATCCAGACGCGCTCGGATGCCTCAGGGAGACAGAGAATACCCTCAAGGAGCTTGGAGCCCTGGATAAGGTCAGGATACTGGTGATAAACAAGACCGATTATATCTATGATGACATATCATACGCGGCACTCAGATCATCTCCCTACAGGATCGTGGAGACGAGCATGAAGGAAGGAAAGGGAATCGAGGAGCTGAAGAAGGCCATGATGGAGATGACCGACGAGGCCTTCCAGGATATCACCATAACATCCCCCTGCTCCACATCGCTTATCAGCGAACTATATCATGACGGGACGGTAAGGGAGGTCGAGTACGGGGATGGCGAGGTTACAGTGAAGGCAAGACTACGCAAGGAACTGGTGGGAAAGTATCTGAGATGAGAACTGCCCGGAAGAACCGGGCAGCCTAGCAGATCGCTGACGATCTTAGAATACGTAAAGGACTCCGAGTCCGCCGGAGAATCCTGGTCCAAGCGTGATGCCGCTTGATCCGAAGAGCATATCAAGACCGACACCCAGCCTAAGATAGAAGGAGACTGGCACCTTAGGAATCTGGTACTCGATACCGGCCTGAGCCTGAACACCGAGGTTGAAGTCAAGGCTGGACTCATTGATGATGAAGCCCATCGGGAAGAGAAGTCCCACCGTGATAGGCATATGATGGCCGCCGCCGAAGTCAACGTCATAGACCTCGTAGCTCAGGCCCACGTCAACGCCGATGCTGAAGCGGAACGGATCCGTCTTGAGATTCAGGAAGTCGAATCCGACATTGCCGAAGATATCGAAATCACCATATCCATACTTGATCGCAACACCGGTATTCGTTCCAAGGTTAAGGCCGACGCCCCATGATCCTTCGTCCGTAGCACCCTTGTACTGCGCAGCAGCCGCAGGAGCGATGGCCAGAGCGGCAACGACAAGAAGGATGATCGCTTTCTTCTTCATATAATTTCCTCCAAGCCTCTGTATGAGGCATATAGTCATACCTGACTCTACCTAACATACGCAGACTCTTCAAGACCATGCGGGGAAAAACCTTGCCGGAGTAGACAACCTCCTTCCTTTTATGTATAAAGCGGGGCATGGATAACGCAAGATCACCGCTTACATTGAGAGGCATGGCCCTCGGCATCGCAGGGCTTGTCGTGATAACGGCATCAAGCATGTATGTCGCCCTGCGCATGGGGGCCCTGCCATGGCCTACGGTATTCGTCACCGTCCTCTCCATGGCGGTCCTTGGCAAGGCGAAAGGCTCGACGCTACAGGAGATAAACTGCACGCATACGCTCATGAGCGCGGGCGCGATGGTAGCCGGAGGGCTGGCCTTCACGATCCCAGGGCTCTGGATGACCGATCCCGAGGCCACGATGCCCCTGATGACCATCGTTGCGATAGCCGTCGCGGGAGCAGTGCTTGGGACGCTCTTCACGATGGTGTTCCGCCGCACGTTCATAGAGAAGGAGAACCTCCCCTATCCTAACGGCAACGCGGCATACAACACGCTTATCGCGGGGAAGGAAGGCAAAGGCGCCCCGCTCCTCTTCACATCCATGGGGGCATCGGTGATCTTCACCTTCATCAGGGACGGACTCGGCAGGATTCCCGCGGTCCTCACGCTCTTCAAAGGCAGCGCCCTCTTCCCCTCCCTCGCCGTATGGGTGTCACCGATGGCGCTCGGCATCGGCGCCATAATCGGACCGGTGCTGTCCCTGACCTGGTTCCTCGGCTGCGTGATAGGCTATTTCCTCCTTACGCCGATCGGCCTCGCAACGGGCTTCTTCGCCACGATGGCGGAGGCAGATGCCTTCAGAAGCAATCTCGGCATCGGCCTGATGATCGGGACAGGGCTTGGAGTCGCGATAAAGGCCGTCATCACGCTGATCAGGAAGAAGAAGGATAGGGGCAAGGCGGTGCCTACGCGTTCTATCGCCATGATAGGAATACTCTGCCTCCTCACTGTCATACTCCTGGTACTCCTTACGGAGATCACGCTCGTGGAGGCGCTGCTTCTCATCGTAGGCGTATACCTCGCTACGTACCTCTCGGGGATGCTCACAGGCCAGACCGGCGTGAATCCGATGGAGATATTCGCCATCCTCGTGCTGCTGGGGATATCTGCAGTGATGTCGCCTACCCTTACCGCGGCCTTCTCAATAGCGGGGGTCGTCGCTGTCGCATGCGGCCTCACCGGAGACGTCATGAATGACCTCAAGAGCGGCTCTCTCATAGGCACCGAGCCACGGTACCAGCTCATCGCGGAGGGAATCGGGGGCATCATAGGCGCCATAGTCGCGGCCTTCTCCCTAATCATACTCAAGGAGGGCATGGGAGGCTTCGGAAGCCCGGAGCTGCCGGCACCTCAAGCTGCCGCCGTGGCCGCGATGGCAAGGGGGCTGGACAGTCCTGCGGCGTTCTTCATCGGCGCCGTGATCGGCATCGTGCTGTTCCTTCTCCGCGTTCCATCGGCGACGATAGGGCTCGGAGTATATCTTCCTACCTATATCTCTTCCGCAATGGCGCTCGGCGCTGTTATAATGGCCGGTGTCAAGAAGACCATGAAGGATAAGGCGGAGGCTGAGGAGAAGGCCTCGCTTATCTCATCCGGCCTTCTGGGAGGCGAAGGGATAACCGGCGTGATAATCGCCATAATCTCGATGTTCTGATGAAAAGCCTATATGCAAGAAGCAATGATGAACTGATGGAGATCCTCGGTCTGGAAAAGCCGTTCCAGGCGAGGATCGTGCATGGATTCCTCGTGAAGGGAACACGCTCCTTCTCTGATATGACCTCGCTCTCGAAGGCCGACAGGGAGCGGCTCACGGCGCTATATCCCTCGACGCTCTCATCGAAGGTGATAGCCAGGAGCGAGGGGGAATCGGCGATAAAGCTCGCCATAGAGCTAGAGGATGGCGCTGTGATCGAGTGCGTGCGCCTCTCAGACGGCAAGGAAAGATACACGGCCTGCCTCTCCAGCCAGGTGGGATGCGCGATGGGATGCGCCTTCTGCAAGACAGGTACGATGGGACTGGTGAGGAACCTGAGCGCAGGAGAGATCGTCGAGCAGTTCGTCCACCTCGAGGGGCTTGGGAAGAAGATAAGCCATATCGTGTTCATGGGCATGGGCGAGGCGCTCTCGAACTTCACGGCCGCCCTCGACGCGATCCACGAGCTTCACAGGGAGGATGGCTTCAATATCTCATACCGCAGGATGACGATATCCACATGCGGCTTCGTTCCCGGTATACGCCGCCTCTCCGAGCTGGATATCCCGGTGCGCCTAGCGGTATCGCTCGTGGCGGCAGACGATAAGACAAGATCCAGGCTGATGAGGATAAACAGGAGCTTCCCGCTCAGCGTGCTGAAGACGGAGCTGCTGCACTTCCAGCACAGGCAGGACAAGAGGATAACCCTTGAATACTGCCTGCTCTCAGGCGTCAACACCTCCGCGGAGAGCGCTGAGGAGCTGAGACGCTTCGCCACAGGCCTTGACACGGTCGTCAACCTGATTCCATGGAACAGCGTCGAAGGGCTGCCGTTCGAGACACCCAGCCGTCGGGAGATAGATTCATTCTGCAGCGCCCTCCGCCGCCTCGGCGTAAGCTACACGCTGCGCATGGAGAAGGGAGGAAGCATATCAGGGGCTTGCGGACAGCTTGCCAGCAATACTAGGGAAAAGCAGTACCAAAGAGAACGAGTTTAACCTAAAAGGTTATATCTTGTACGATATTATAAACCTATAACTTCATTGTTCAGCTAGAATTACATCATTTATACTTCTATATGATGGACGCTAGGGAGCTAAAGAGGATCGTAGGATATAACGTAAGGAAGGAACGCCTCCTTCATGATCTTACGCAATCAGACCTAGCAGAGCTGATCGGAGTATCGCTGAAGCAGATCACGGCAATCGAGACAGGAAAGGCATACCCTAGGCCAGCGACTATGGCCGCGCTGTGCAAGGTGCTTGAGACATCCCCCAGCACGTTCTTCCATACAGGCAATGAGAATGATGACGAGAAGAAAAGGCTCAACCGCTATGGCTCGCATATCATGGAACGCCTAGGAGAGATCCTGGCTGAGGAAGCGGCGGAATACGGCGGCAATGAATCATGACCACGCCTAAAGAACAGGAACACATAGCGACCTATTCTGACCAAAGCATCAAATATGGCACACATCAGATAACCCTAGCTCAAAGAAGATGAACTGAAAATTCTCTTTGAATGATAGGATATGATCATCTTTGCAGAAACCGGATTTCCATTTGTGCTGTTCTATTGAATATGTAAAATAAAGACAGGAATAAAATTTTGTTTTTATCCAGAGAGGAGATCCATGCCGAAAGTAGCTTATTCCGAAGAAGACAGGAAACGCATCAGAGCAGAGCTTGTTTCTGTGGGACTTGAGCTGATGACGAAGCAAGGCATACGGCATACATCAGTAGAACAGGTATATAAGAGGGTTGGCATTTCAAGGACATTCTTCTATACCTTCTTCTCCTCAAAAGAAGAGCTGATACTTGAAACGCTATATCTGCAACAGCCCAAGGTCATTGATTATGCTCATAAGCTGATGGCTGATCCTGCTCTGAGCTGGCATGAGGCTGTAAGGAAATTCCTCCATGATTGCTGCTATGGTGAAAAGAATGGAATCGCAGTTCTGACGATCGAAGAGCAGCAGCTCATTTTCAAGCGCTTATCGAAGGAGAACTATCAGCTATTCCGCCAGAAACAACAATGGCTCTTTGGGAAAATCCTGGAAAGCTTCGGGATAAAGGCA
>CASFZR010000054.1 GCA_949299185.1 uncultured Spirochaetales bacterium | reverse complement strand
TGGTTTGGTAGATAAACATTACAGGATGAAACCCTTTCCTGTCTCTATCCGCTATTGATTATGCTTGATGGTCTCCCCACACCTTTCTGTATAGAGCCTGATAGTCTGACTGATTCCTAGGAAGACGATATCGGCAAGAAACATGCTGGTAGTTCCGATATCAATGATCTAGATTAATAGCACGCACAGCAATAAAGAAAGGAGCCTTAGAAGGCCCCTTCATATACCGATCTTCAAACGGCAAATATATTATTGGTTTATTTGGAGCTGATGGGACTCGAACCCACCACTTTCAGATTGCGAACCTGACGCTCTACCAGATGAGCTACAGCCCCGTACCGCTATATTCAACACGCTTTGGGCGTCTCTGTCAATCAATGAAGCCATAAAAACCTGCCCTAAATGACTTAGCACGAGAAAGACGCTGATACTTTCTTCCGCATATGGGTAGATCAACTCGAACTAAAAATGCGGATAACCGCAATAATATTTCCAGTCAATGGTGTGCGTATGCCTCCTTAGGAATCTCTGTGCTACCACGTCTGACGATTAGCACTCTTCTCTATATCCCCATGCTAGCCCTCCCCGATTATCCTCCAGAGGACCAGATAGTAAGACATAGCTATATTAACTATCGCATAGGTAGTAAACATACCCCTCACCATTACTTCATACTGTTTTGGCATAGTGTTTATTGACATTTTCTTAAAAACTGTCAGAATGTTCGCAACAAACAAAATAGGAGTCATGAAATGACAGAGAAAGAAGTATTCGATGCAATCGTGGAACTTATCGCAGAGCGCACTGACTGCAATCCTGCAGACATCAAGAACGAAAGCACATTCAAGGATCTTGGGATCGACTCCCTTGACACCGTGGAGCTGATGATGGGTCTTGAGGACAAGCTGGATACCACCATCGAGCTTGATCAGAAGATCGAGACCGTCGGCGATCTCGTTTCATTCATCGTCTCTAAGTAAGGAGCGAAGATGATCGTCACCCCTATCACGGAGATGCTAGGAATCAAGTACCCCGTCTTCCAGGGCGGCATGGCCTGGATAGCCGATGGCACCTTGGCTGCCGCGGTATCGAACGGAGGGGGACTTGGGATCATAGCGGCAGGCAATGCCCCTGCCGACTATGTCCGTAATGAGATCAGGACAGCCCGTTCCCTGACGGATAAGCCATTCGGCGTGAATATCATGCTGATGAGCCCATATGCCGATGAGGTCGCAGCGGTTGCCGCGGAGGAGAAGGTCGCGGTAGTGACCACCGGAGCCGGCAATCCCTCGAAGTACATGGCATCATGGAAGGATGCAGGAATCAAGGTGATTCCAGTAGTGGCATCCACCGCCATGGCAAAGCTCATGACAAGGCTCGGGGCAAGCGCGCTGATTGCCGAAGGCGGCGAGAGCGGAGGACATGTAGGAGAGCTTACCACGATGGTACTCGTGCCGCAGGTATGCGATTCCACGGATCTTCCGGTAATCGCGGCAGGCGGTATCGCGGATGGCCGCGGCGTAGCGGCAGCATTCATGCTCGGCGCGGTCGGTGTGCAGATGGGAACACGCTTCCTCGCTGCAAGGGAATGCTCTATCAGCGACACATACAGGGAGAAGATCCTCAAGGCCGGCGATCTCTGCACGATGGTCACAGGTAAGAGGCTCGGACATCCCGTAAGGAGCCTCAGGACTCCGTTCGCGCGCAACTACGCCAAGGCGGAGTACAGCGATATAAGCGACGAGGAGCTTGAGAGCATGGGCGTCGGAGCGCTCAGGAAGGCCGTCAAGGATGGAGACAGCGAGAATGGCTGCTTCCTGGCCGGACAGATCGCCTCCGTAGTCAACAAGGTCGAGAGCGCCGCTGATATCGTACGCTCGGTCATAGAAGAGGCAGAGCCGGTACTGAAGGGAGCTACCAGATGGATAAGATAGCATTCGTCTTCTCAGGACAGGGCGCGCAGTACCCTGGCATGGGAAAAGAGATAATGGAATCCTCAGCCGCCGCTACAGCGGTATTCGACAGGCTTGAGACGGCAATGCCCGGCATCAAGGCCCTCTGCTTCGACTCAACCAAGGAAGAGCTGCTCGAGACGAGGAACACCCAGCCCGCCATGTTCGCGGTGGAGACGGCGATAGCCGCAGCCCTCACGGAGCTGGGGATAAAGGCAGACGCTGCCGCAGGCTTCTCCCTCGGAGAGATGGCTGCACTGGTATATGCAGGGGTCGTCTCGCTTGAGGATGGATTCGCCCTTGTCCGCGAAAGGGGTGCGCTGATGCAGGAGGAAGCCGGTAAGCACAAGGCCGCCATGAGCGCTGTGCTGAAGCTGACTCCGGAGAAGGTCGAGGAGATCGCTTCCCAGTTCGAAGGAGTCTATCCTGTCAACTACAACAGCCCGGGACAGACCGTCGTCTCCGGAACGATCGAGGCGCTTCCCGCGTTCGAGGAACGGGTCAAGGCCGAAGGCGGAAGGGCCATGAGGCTCAGCGTCGGAGGAGGCTTTCACTCACCGTTCATGGCAGAAGCAGCCAGGAAGTTCGCTTCCACGCTCGAAGGCTATGAGTTCGGCTCTCCCGCCATGCCCATCTACTCCAATGCGACAGGCAAGGTCTATGAGGGAAGCATGAAAGAGCTTCTTTCCAAGCAGATCGCATCCCCTGTCAGATGGGAGACGATCGTCAAAGGGATGATCGGTAGCGGCATAGCCACATTCATCGAGATCGGACCTGGTTCAACGCTTACAGGACTGATCAGGAAGATAGACAGCTCGGTAAGATGCTTCAATGCGTCAGACAATGCCGGGCTTGAGAAGATCAAGGCGGAGATATAATGCAGATCTCAGGCAGGAATGCGATAGTTACAGGCGCCTCAAGAGGTATCGGCAGGGCTACGGCCCTCCGCCTCGCCTCCCTTGGCGCGAATATTGCCGTAATCTACAGCGGCAACGAGGCCGCCGCGGCGGAGACGGTAGAGAAGTGCATCGGGCTTGGCGTCAAGGCGAAGGCATACAGATGCGATGTCTCCTCAGCAGAGGAAACGAAGAACGCCGTACAGGAAATCCGCAAGGACTTCGGCAGCGTCGAGATACTGGTGAACAACGCAGGCATCACGAAGGATGGACTTATTGCCTTCATGAAGGAAGAGGACTTCGACAGGGTGATAGACGTCAACCTCAAGGGAGCCTTCAACATGATACGCAATACCGCGGCGCTGATGCTCCGCTCGAAGTGCGGCAGGATCGTGAACATAAGCTCGGTCTCAGGCATCATGGGCAATGCGGGACAGGCAAACTACTCCGCTTCAAAGGCAGGAGTGATCGGACTCACGAAGTCCGTCGCGAGGGAACTCGCATCCAAGGGCATAACATGCAATGCGGTAGCCCCTGGCTTCATAGAGACAGATATGACCCGGGATATCCCGGCAGAAGATAATCCCCTCCTCTCCTCTATTCCTCTCGGACATATGGGAAAGGCAGAGGATGTGGCAGATGCCGTCGCCTTCCTTGTCTCGTCTGACTACATAACAGGCGAGATCCTCAAGGTCGATGGCGGCATCGCGATGTAAGGAGAGAAACATGAACAGAGAGATAAGAAGGGTCGTTGTCACCGGACTCGGAGCCATCACCCCAGTAGGAAACAGCGTAAGCGAGACATGGACGTCACTTGTGGAAGGAAGGTGCGGCATCGGGCCGATAACCCTTTTCGACACCACGGACTTCAAGGCGAAGCTCGATGCTGAGGTCAAGGACTTCAATCCACGCGATTACATGGAGAAGGCCGAGACGCTTCGCTCTGATCGCTATGCGCAGTATGCTATCGCGGCAGCCACGCAGGCAGTCGAGGAGAGCGGGGTGATCGGAACGCTTCCCCCGGAACGCGTCGCGGTATACTTCGGAACAGGCATCGGCGGCATACAGACCTTCCAGACCGAGACGAAGAAGCTCATAGACAGGGGCCCAGGCAGGGTCTCCCCGTTCTTCGTGCCGATGATGATCGCCAACATGGCTTCCGGCATGATAGCCATACGCTATAACTGTCAGGGTGCGGCAATGCCCTCCGTAACGGCTTGCGCCTCAGGCTCAAATGCCATCGGAGAGGCCCTGAGGGCCATCAGGCATGGCTATGCGGACGCGGTGATCACAGGAGGCGCGGAGGCCGCCATAACCGAAAGCGGAGTCGCAGGCTTCGTGAACATGCAGGCGCTCTCCACCGCTACCGATCCCAATGCCGCTTCCCTCCCCTTCGATAAGAGAAGAGCAGGCTTCGTCATCGGCGAAGGCGCAGGCGCACTGGTACTTGAGGAGTATGAACACGCCAAGGCAAGAGGCGCGAGGATATATGCGGAAGTAACCGGATATGGTTCCACATGCGACGCATATCACATCACGGCTCCTAGGCCGGATGCCGATGGAGGACGACGCGCGATGGTCGAGGCCATGGATGAGTCAGGATACAAGGATTCTGATACCGTATACGTCAACGCCCATGGAACCGGTACCCCGCTCAATGATAAGGCAGAGACCCTCGCGATCAAGACGGCCCTCGGAGAGGAAGCTGCAAGAAGAGCTTATATCAGCAGCACGAAGTCAATGACAGGGCATATGCTCGGTGCCGCAGGCGCCATCGAGGCCATTGCCTGCATCAAGACCCTTGAGACAGGCATCATCGCGCCTACGATCAACCTTCTTGAGAGCGACCCTGACTGCGACCTTAACTACTGTCCGAACACGGCGGTCAAGGCTGATATCACGCTCGCTCTTTCCAACTCGCTCGGCTTCGGTGGACACAATGCCTGCCTCGCGTTCAGGAGGGTCTGATGAAGGAAGATGATATCCGCAATTACGCATCGCTGATGAAGGAGCTGGAGCTTACCGGTCTTGAGATCGAGATCGACGGAGCCAAGGTAAGGCTCGAAAGAGGCAACGGCACGGCCATTCCACAGAGCTACACGGTAGCACCTGAGGCTCCGAAGGCAGAGAAGGCCGAGGAGAAGGAAGCGGCAGGCGAGGCCGTCACCAGCCCGATGGTCGGCGTCTTCTACTCAGCCCCGGCAGAGAACTCCGAGCCGTTCGTCACGGTAGGAGCGAAGGTCAGGAAGGGAGAGACGATCTGCATCATCGAGGCCATGAAGCTCATGAATGAGATCAAGGCGGAGTTCGATGGCGTCGTGGAGGCTGTCTCCGCAAAGAACGGGCAGGTAGTAGGATTCGGAACGGAGCTATTCCGTATCAGGAGAAGCTGATGAACAAGGAAGAGATCAAGAAGATACTGCCGCATCGCGACGACATGCTCCTGCTTGACGAGGTGGAGAGAGTCGATGATACGGCCCACGGCATGTACAAGGTGAAGGGAGACGAGTTCTTCCTCCGCGGCCACTTCCCCGGCTCTCCCATCGTGCCAGGCGTGATCCTCTGCGAGATACTAGCGCAGTCAGCTTGCGTGCTGCTAACCGATAAGATGACTGAGAACGCCATTCCTGTATATGCAGGATTGGACAAGGTACGCTTCCGTTCCCCCGTCCTTCCTGGCGATGAGTTCAGGACCGAGTGCCGCATAACGAAGGCCCGCCACCCATTCTACTTCGGCGAGGGCAAAGGCTATGTCGGAGACAGGCTCTGCGTCTCCGCGGAGTTCTCATTCGCGATAACAGAGAGGAAGGAGGGCTGATGTTCTCGAAGATCCTTATCGCGAACAGAGGTGAGATAGCCGTCAGGATCATCCGCGCCTGCAAGGAGATGGGTATCGCCACGGTCGCCGTCTATTCAGAGGCAGACCGGAACGCGCTTCATGTAGCTCTCGCCGACGAAAACATATGCATAGGACCAGCTCCAGCGAAGGATAGCTACCTCAATGAGGAACGGATCATAAGCGCGGCGCTGGCCACGAAGGCGAATGCGATCCATCCGGGATATGGATTCCTTTCAGAGAACCCCCACTTCGCGACGCTCTGCCGCGACAATGGCATCGCATTCATCGGTCCCACTGCCGAGGAGATGAACAGGCTATCGGACAAGACAGGGATGAAGAGGCTGGCGGCAAAGGCCGGACTCCAGACCATACCTGGAACAGCGCCGCTTGCAGATGTCGAAGAGGCTCTGGAAGCCGCGGAAAGGATAGGATACCCTGTGATGCTCAAGGCCAGGTCCGGCGGCGGCGGAAGAGGCATCAGGCTGGCGGAAAGCCCAGAGGATATCAAAAAGATGTTCCCGGGAGCTGTCGCAGAGGCAGAAGCTGCCTTCGGCGATGGAGCTGTCTATCTTGAGAAATGCATCAAGCCAGCCCATCATATCGAGGTACAGATACTCTCCGATGAGGGAGGCAATGTCATAGCCCTCGGGGAGCGTGACTGCTCCATACAGCGCCATCACCAGAAGCTTATCGAGGAATCCCCTTCCCCCGCGGTTTCCAGAGAGAAAAGGAAGAAGCTCCTTGAGACGGTCGAGATAGCGATCAGGAAGATCGGATACACCGGTGCCGGCACGCTGGAGTTCCTCATGGATAACGAAGGCAACTTCTGGTTCATGGAGATGAACGTGAGGCTGCAGGTCGAGCATGGGGTCACGGAGATACTCACAGGAATCGACCTCGTGAAGTGGCAGATAAGGATCGCGGCAGGCGTACCCATCGACTTCACACATGATGATGTGAGGCTATCGGGATCCGCCATCGAATGCAGGGTCAATGCCCTCAATACGGGGCATATCGATCTGGTGCATATACCAGGAGGTCCATTCGTACGTTTCGACACATTCATGGAGAACGGCACGGACATAACACCGTACTATGACTCGCTCCTAGGAAAGCTCATCGTCTACTCCCGCAACCGCGAAGGGGCGATAAGGAAGATAAGGGCATACCTCTGCGAGCTGGTCGTGGATGGCGTAGACACGAATATCGAGGAACAGCTCTCCATACTGAGCGATCCGAGGTTCACGTCCGGCCATTACGATACGGATTTCATGGAGACGAAGTGATATGCCAAGGCTGAAGTTCCTCTTCAAGCCGCAGAACGAGCTGGAGAAGAGAGGAAGGAAGACCGCGCCGCTCTATGGGGAGCCGGAGAAGACCTGTCCTAACTGCCATCGCACGCTGACGATAAGCACGCTTGAGAAGACCATAGGAGTCTGTTCCTGCGGCTACCATTTCAGGATGGGAGCAAGGGAAAGGCTGGACTTCATCGCAGATCAGGGCTCCTTCTACGAGCTGTTCGCTGACATAGCAAGCTCGGATCCCCTCACCTTCCCGGGTTATCAGGAAAAGCTCAGGAAGGCGGAGACCGCTTCCGGAAGCAAGGAATCCGTCGTGACAGGAACCTGCACGATAGCAGGCGAGAAGTGCGCTCTCTTCATCATGGATCCACTGTTCATGATGGGCAGCATGGGGGCGGCGACCGGAGAGAAGATCACCCGCCTCTTCGAGTACGCGACAGGCAATGATCTTCCTGTGGTCGGATTCACCGTCTCAGGAGGCGCTAGGATGCAGGAAGGGATGCTATCGCTGATGCAGATGGCGGCAACGAGCGCGGCGGTAAGGCGCCATAGCAACAAGGGACTCTTCTATCTCACGGTCCTCACGGATCCGACGACGGGAGGAGTCACGGCAAGCTTCGCCATGGAAGGAGACATCATCATCGCAGAGCCTGGAGCTACAGTCGGATTCGCAGGAGCGCGGGTGGTGGAGCAGACGACCAGGCAGCCGCTTCCAAAGGGGTTCCAGACCTCGGAGTCGATGTTGGAGCATGGCTTCATCGATGCGATCGTCCCGCGAAAGGATGAGAAGGAGATGATACGCCTGCTACTGGCGATGCACAGGAGGGATTATGGGAAGGGCTTATGATATCGTCCGCATCGCACGCTCAGGCAGCCGTCCGACGGGAGCGGATTACATAAGAGGGATCTTCTCGCCCTTCTTCGAGCTTCATGGAGACAGGCGCTTTTCCGATGATGCCGCTATCTTCGCAGGCATAGGGATCCTTGGAGGCCAGGCGGTTACGGCTATCGCGATAGACAAGGGACACGATACCGAGGAGCGCACGAAGAGGCATTTCGGGGCGCCTGAGCCCGAAGGCTACAGGAAGGCGCTGCGCCTGATGAAGCAGGCGGAGAAGTTCCACCGCCCTATCGTAACCTTCATAGACACCTCAGGCGCATACTGCGGGGTGGATGCGGAGGAACGCGGACAGGGAGAGGCCATCGCCGAGAGCATCATGGAGATGATTGATCTCGACACGCCGACCATAGCCATCCTTATCGGAGAGGGAGGGAGCGGAGGTGCCCTCGCGCTCGGAGCTGCGGACAGGGTCTGGATGATGGAGAACTCCGTCTATTCCGTGATATCCCCTGAAGGATGCGCAAGCATACTCTGGAAAGATGCGGCAAAGGCGGCAGATGCGGCGGAAGGGCTTAGGCTGACAGCCGAGGACGCGCTCTCATTCGGCATCGCTGAGGAGGTGATCAGCGAGGACGGGCTCGGAGGAAAGGCGTTCTACGCACGGCTGGGAGAGAAGATCGATGAGGAGCTTAAGAGGCTTGCAGCAGAGAAGGATCTCAGGCAGGCGAGATATGAGCGCTTCAGATCATTCGGCAGGAAATATACGGAGAGAAGATGAGCATATACAGCGAATACTGCAAGGAAACGATAGATGAGAACGGCTCCCTTGTCGATATAAGCATCGAATGGCCTGAGAACTTCAACTTCGGCTATGACGTGCTGGACAGGATCGCGGCCCGCACGCCTGACAAGCGCGCCCTCGTGTGGTGCAACACGGAGAATGAGGAGCATGTATTCTCCTTCGAGGATATCAGGAGGGAGAGCAACAAGACGGCAAACGTCTTCCTCAAGGCAGGGATAAGGAAGGGTGACAAGGTCATGGTCGCCCTCAAGAGGCACTATGAATACTGGTTCGTCGCCATGGCGCTCTGCAAGATCGGAGCGGTGATGATCCCGGTAACGCACATGCTGACAGTGCCAGACTTCCGCTATCGCTTCTCATGCGTGGAGGTGAAGGCCATCATCGTCACTCCGCAGAACGGGGTCGCGGCGAATGTTGAGAAGGCGCTTGAAGGAAGCGGACAATCCCCTATCCTGTGGACCGTACAGAAGGACATGGATGGATGGAGGAACCTCACGACGGAAACGGCAGATGAAAGCGACCAGCTGGAGAGGATAGAGACCAAGGACACCGATCCGATGCTCCTCTACTTCACCTCCGGTACCACGGGATACCCCAAGGGCGTCATACATGACTATACCTATCCCCTTGCCCATATCGTGACGGCAAAGTACTGGCAGGAGGCCTATGATGGCGGCCTGCACTTCACGGTCGCGGAGACGGGATGGGCAAAGGCCTCATGGGGTAAGCTCTACGGCCAGTGGCTTGTGGAGTGTGCCGTGATGGTCTTCGACTTCGACAACTTCGATCCCAAGCAGCTGGTAACGATCATCAACCGCTATGGAGTCACCTCATTCTGCGCACCTCCCACGATCTACAGGTACCTCGTGAGGAAGGGCACGCCCGATACACCGACGCTGCGCCACGCCTCTACCGCCGGCGAGTTCCTCTCTCCCGATATCTTCAACAGGTTCACGGAGAGGACAGGGCTAGTGCTTCATGAAGGATACGGCCAGACGGAGACAGCCTTGATAGCTGCCAACTTCCGCGGGCAGAAGGCTGTGGACGGCTCGATGGGAAGGCCCTCGCCGCTCTATGACGTGAGGATAGTCAACCGCGATGGCTCCCCCACTCCCTGCGGAGAGGTCGGAGAGATCGTACTCGTGCCGAAGGATGGAAAGAAGCCGCTGGGCGTGTTCGTTACCTATCTCGATAACGAGGAGCTTTACAGGAACGCCTGGAGAGGCGGCGTCTACCACACAGGCGATGCCGCATGGCAGGATGAGAATGGAGCGATCTGGTTCCATGGCCGCTTCGATGACATCATCAAGAGCGGTGGGTACCGTATCGGTCCATATGAGATAGAGAACATCCTCGTAGAGCATCCTGCAGTGTTCGAATGTTCGGTAGTAGGCATCCCTGACCCGCTCCGAGGACAGGCCATAAAGGCCTTCGTGGTTCCAGCCAAGGGCTATGAGCCATCAAAGGAGCTTGATAAGGAGATCAAGGAGTACTGCAACTCACGCATGGCAGAGTACAAGTGGATACGCACCATCGAATTCGTATCCGAGATGCCGAAGACGATAAGCGGCAAGATACGCAAGTCAGAGCTGAGAAAGCAGGGTTGAGGGAAGCAGGCTACGGCCTGCTTTCTCTATCTCACACATGCAGATTTCCCTTTCCAATACAAGGATTTCCCTTTAATATTTCATTACACACGATAAGGAGGATGTTCATGAAGAAATCCGCTTTGATTATCGCGATCCTTTGCATATGCATGGGGGGGGGTATTACTTCTAACCCTCACATCCTGTGATGCCTCTGCAAGGACATATACAGTCACGTTCAATCCAGATAACGGCTCCGAAGGCTGGACCATAGCGGTCACAGAGGAATCCCTGCTCCCAGAGCCGGATACGCCACACAGGAGCGGATACAGCTTCTTAGGGTGGTATATAGCCGGAACCAGTACGAAGTATGACTTCAAGACCCCAGTAGTATCTGACCTGATACTTGAGGCGCGATGGTCGAGAAACACCACATACTACACCGTAGTATTCAATGGCAATAAGCCACAAGGCGCGACCGCAGAGATCGAAAACATGCCTACGACGGTTTCCATAGCATCAGGAGGAATCATCGGAGATAAGACTCCCCCTATCCTAGAAGGCTACACATTCATCGGATGGTATACAGATGCCGAAGCGCAGACGATCTTTGATCTTACAAACGATCCTGTCACAAAGAACCTTGAGCTATTTGCCGGGTGGGAGAAGGCAAGATATACGATTACATTCGACCTTAGGCTACCGGACAACCTCGATCCTGCAACCACGATCCAGACACCATCTATCCAGACAATCACTGCAGGAGAGGCCTTGCAGGCAGTCAATATTCCGTCCTTACCCAGCACGATATATACCTTCGGAGGCTGGTGGTATGAGGATGATGGAAAGGAAGCAAGGATCGATGACCTAACCCAATTCGTGCCTACAGGAGATATGACAATCTATGCCAGATGGAATGTCGATAATTCACCTTGGGATGGCTCTTCGATAGTTACCATACACATAATCCAGCAGGCAGATAATACGGATAACATCATCGAGATAAGGACAGCATCAGAGCTTGCAGGACTTGCGAGAATAGTCAATGGAGATACGGTTTCCGGCCTGCCAGATGACTTCGACAGAACATTTACCGGAAAGACAATCAGGATCATGAATGATATCGACCTGAACGGCAAGCTGTGGACACCGATAGGAAAGACAGGCAATCTATTCCAAGCCTCAACAATAGAAGGAAATCCTGCAAAAGGATCAAGGACAGCCATTAAAGGCTTGATGAATAATGAAGCTGATGGCAGATACCATATAGGAGGATTATTCGGCCGCATGAGCAGCGGAAATCCTGTAGAGATAAGGAATATATCCATATCTGGGGAAATCACGGTAACGACATCGTTTGGCAATAATTCAACTGTCACGATAGGAGTCAACTATAAAGAATGAGAAAGTATAGGAAACAAGAATCAGGATTCATCCTTATACATTTCTCCTCTTGTCAGGAGGGTAAAGATGATCTT
>CASFZR010000053.1 GCA_949299185.1 uncultured Spirochaetales bacterium | reverse complement strand
GCAAGCTCCGGATCCACGGTCGGCGGGGCCGCGTACTCCGCGAGATTCACCCACTTGCCCTCATAGACGTCTATAGCGGCGGCGTACTCCGGGATATCGGCATCATATATGCGATAGCATGTGACGCCCTCTGCCTCCGCGATCGGCTTGAGCTTCTCGATGTTGGACATCAGCTTGCGATAGATTATGTCCTCCGTCTCGGTAAGCGGACGGGAAAGCCTTTCCGCCTTCCTTGCCTTGGCCCTCTCCGCTATCGCCGCCCTTTCCTCATCGGTATAGATGATATAATGGGCTGCCTGGCAGAGCAGCGGGCCATTGTAGAGGGTATTCGTCCTATCGGGCTTCATATCGATATTCGACAGGAGATCGCTCGCTCCTGTGAGTATGGTCGCCCTCCAGCCTTTGAAGACGGAGATGAGCGTGTTGCCGATGCCGGCATACAGCCTATCTATATCCCTGACCTTCATCCTCTCGCCATAGGGGGGATCGGTGACTATGTATCCAAGCTCTGCGGGCTTATCTTCCTCGGTATAGGCAGTGAAGTCCTTTACGCGGAAGTCGATAAGGCCGTCAACACCGGCCTTCCTTGCCGCGTCCTGGGCGATCGCTATGGCCTTAGGAGAGACGTCAGAGGCATATATCATGATATCCCTCTCATCAAGGGCCTTCTGATGCCTTTCCTTTGCCTCTTCCTTTATCGCCTCCCATTTCTCGCCTTCGAAGATCGGCAGGCGTTCGAACGCAAACGGCTTCCTGCGCGTGATTCCGGGAGCGCTGTCGCTTGCCATAAGGGCTGCTTCTATCGCGATCGTACCAGAGCCGCAGAAGGGATCGAGGAATACTCCCGGATTACCCTCCGTCAGTGTCTTCCTCCACTCTGAGCGGTAGATGAGGGCCGCGGCAAGATGCTCCTTCAGCACGGCTTCCGTCTCCTCCTCGGGCCTATAGCCACGCCTGTGGAGGCCTTCTCCGGAGAAATCCATATACCATTTGACCGTATGCTCATGGACATGGACGTGTATCTCCACATCGGGATTCACCGTGTCTATCGTCGGACGCTCGTCGTTGAACTTCTCCCTGATGCGGTCGCAGATGGCGTCCTTGACGCGTAGGGCAGCGTAGTGGCTGTTGCGTATCCAGTCGCATGATGCGGTGGTGAGGGTTACCTTGAGCGTATGCTCAGGATCGACCCATTCCTCCCAGGGGAGGGCCAGCGTCGCCTCATATAGCTCGTCATCATTCTCCGTGTCCTCATCTATATAAAGCGCCATCAAGAGCCTTGATGCGATACGTGAGTACATGCAGAAGCGCATCCCCGCCTCAAGGTCCCCCTTGAACTCGACTCCGGATGTCGTCTGCCTTACCTCGTCTCCACCGGCCTTCCTGGCCTCATCGGCAACCAGATCTCCCTGGTTGGCTGCACAAGCTGCGAAGAATATCATTGAAGCTGCTCCTTGTAGATTTCCTCGAATTCCTCTTTAGTATAGCCGTATCTCGTCCCGCAGTTGAAGCATTCAAGCTCTAACGGGAACTCTCCATTGAGGATCTCCTTCTTCTCTGCCTCCGGAAGCGAGGAGAGATAGGCCGTGAAGGAGTCCTTCGAGCATGGGCAGGAGAAGCCTATTGGCGTATGCCCTATGTGCCTTGGTGCGTACTCTGAGAACTCCGTCTCCACGTATTCCCTTGCGCTCATTCCCTCGGAAAGCTTCCTTCCGAGCTTATCGAGTGACTTCGCAGAGTCCTGGACCTTGCTGAGCAGCTCCTCCGGACATCCTGGCAGGGCCTGTATGAAGAGACCGCCCGCGCCCCATACGCGTCCTTCCTTGTCGAACTCGAGCGACAGGTAGAATAGCGATGGCGTCTGCTCTGATTCCATGAAATAAAGCGCTAGGTCGTTGGCGAGGTTGCCGTAGTTCATCATGACCTGCCCGGAGAATGGGGTCTTGCTGCCTTCGAGGAACTTCGTGATCGTCAGGAATCCCGGACCGTATATCAGCGATGTGTCGAGGGAATCGATGGGCTTATCGAGGGGGATGGGGTTATTGATGAGATAGCCCCTTACCGCCCCTGATGCCCAGGCTTCCACGCTCATCCCCTTCACCGGCCCTCCGCACTCGATCTGCAGCAGTATCCTATCGTTGCCCTTCACCGTGGAGGATAGCAGGGCCCCTGCGATATAGCCCTGTCCGAGCATATATGTCTCTAGGATCCCTGTGCCGTGATTCGCCCTCATCTGGTTCACCATCGTCGTCGCTGATACCGCCGATAGCCTGAGGTTGTCGCCACCGACGAGGAAAACCTCCCTTCCGTCAGGGGGAAGAGAGGCTATATGTTCGCTTAACGTCCTATCGCTGATAATCTTACGGATCATAGTCCGTAGCTTATTTTACTGCGTACTGTTTTGCAAGGGCCTCGAACTCGTCGCCCTCCAGCACTTCCTTCTCCAAGAGCGTCCTGGCGATATGCTCCAGCGCGTCCTTGTTCTTCTCGAGGTTCGCCTTGACGAGGGCGTATCGCTGCTCGAGGATCTTCGCGGTCTCGGTATCTATGTACTCCTGCGTCTTCTCAGAGTACTCCCTTGATCCCGATACCCCTTCGATACCCGAGTTGGTCTTAGGCAGCGTCATGTTGCGGTAGCGCTCAGACATGCCGTATTCGGTGATCATCTTGCGTACGGTATCTGAGGCCCTTGAGATATCATTGCTGGCACCTGTGGAGATATCGGAGAAGGTCACTTCCTCAGCGGCCCTTCCTCCGAGAAGGACGTCTACCTCTCCCAGAAGCTCTCCTTCAGAGAGCAGGAAGCGGTCCTCCGTAGGGTACTGGAGCGTATAGCCGAGCGCCCCATAGCCACGCGGGACTATCGAGATCTTGGATACTGGAGAGGAGCCTGGCGTGAAGTAGGCGGTGAGGGCATGGCCTGTTTCATGATAGGCAACCCTCGTCCGCTCCTTCTCGTCAAGCACGCGGCTCTTGCGTTCGAGTCCTGCAATAGACTTCTCTATCGCATTCTCGAAGTCCACCTGCGTGATGGCCTCATGCCTTTCCTTCACGGCGATGAGCGCCGCCTCGTTGGCGATATTCGCCAGGTCGGCTCCCGCAAGGCCTGCGGAGGCCTGGGCTATCTTCCTCAGTTCGACATCGGACGAGAGCTTCATGCCTTTGGTGTGGATGCGGAGTATGGCCTCTCGTCCGTCCAGATCCGGCTTGTCCACAAGCACCTGCCTGTCGAAGCGTCCCGGACGCAGCAGCGCTGGATCGAGTATCTCCGGCCTGTTCGTGGCAGCGAGGATGATGACGCCGGTGCGTGAGTCGAAGCCGTCCATCTCGACCAGGAGCTGGTTCAGCGTCTGCTCACGCTCGTCATTGCCTCCGATGTTCGCGCTTGATCTCTGGCGACCGATGGCATCGATCTCATCGATGAAGATGATGCAGGGACTTTTCTCCTTGGCCTGCTTGAAGAGATCGCGTACCCTTGCCGCTCCGACTCCGACGAACATCTCGACGAAATCAGCGCCGCTCATGCGGAAGAACGGCACGCCTGCCTCTCCGGCCACTGCCTTGGCAAGGAGCGTCTTTCCCGTTCCTGGAGGGCCTACGAGCAGTACTCCCTTTGGTATGTGGGCACCCATGTCGGTATACTTCTTCGGGTTCTTCAGGAAGTCCACGACCTCCTCAAGCTCGGCCTTGGCCTCGTCCTCTCCTGCGACATCGGCGAATCTCACCCCTGTCTCACCCTCCGCAACGAGCTGGCTCTTGTTCTGACTGAAGGACATCACGCCCTGCGCGCCTCCGGCCATGCGCTTGGAGAGCCAGTAGTAGAAGATGAAGAATATGGCTATCGGGAAGATGAGGGAGAGAAGCGATGACAGCACCGAAGGCTTCGGCGGCTCTGTCGCGTAGTATTCGACTCCCTTCTCATCCAGAAGCGGCACGAAGCTGCTATCCTCGATCATATACGTCTGATAGGGGATGATGGCGGAAGTGTCGAGTTCCAGAGGTATCTGGCGCGTTCTCGCTATCTCGCTCAGCACGTTCTCCGCACCTTCCTTCGTCACCGAGTAGCCTATGTACTGGTCCCCGTCGAATGCGACCTGTACGATGGTCCCATCTGATATGAGGCTCTTGAATGTGCTGTAGTCCACGTTCCTGTACTGTATGTGCGGCGTGAACATCATGTAGTTGATGAACATGACGAGCAGCATGGCTATTATGAAGTACCATATGGAATAGGTGAACTTCTTGCGCCTGTCGTTAGGCCCCTTGCTTCCCGTATGTATTCCCGGTTCCTGCTTCTGCCTGTGCTTAGAGCCATCATCGGCAGTGAGCATATTATCATTGCTGTTGTTTTCCATTTCTTATCCTTTCCTATGAAGATAAGCCCGGTTCTGAGGATATAGCAACTTCCTTCATCCAAACTACATCTTGTGTCTAGTTGTTCAATCCTTTGCATTAAGCCCTGATGGAGAATACAATCTTGCTATGGGCAAGGATAGAAGAGGCAATGCGGGACGGATGCCTGATAGAAGGGAAGGGCTGGTGACGACGATTGTCATCACGCTTGTGTTCGCATTCCTCCTGATACTCTCCATATTCCTATCATCATCGCTCGTCGCGGCAGAGAAGCTGAGGATGGAGAATGCCGTGGAGCGTGCCTATTCCAATGTGATAATGGCGCTTCGCATCGGAGGAGATGTCGATAGGCTCCTCGATGATGAGAACGTCCTTGGCTTTGGATATTACACGCATATGGGTACGCCCCTGTATGTATGGGGAAACGCCTATCAGCGCCTTCCTCTGACGTCGTTTCCGTATGGCACCGGCCTCAATGGCTCCTATTCGTCATATGATGAGGAGACCGATATCATAGAGACGGTGCGCTATGCCAGCTCGGTGATGATAACCCCTGGCAATATATTCAGGGATGGGGAGGATCCGCTGGAGTTCCCAGGGATAATCTATGTCTGCTTCGATGCCTCTGCCTTCGCTGAGCGCGTAACGATGCTCTCGGTGTTCTCCGCTATCGCGTTCATAGTGGTGATCCTGCTGTATCTTATGGTCCTGCGCATATTCCAGCAGAACAACGTCTATAGGGAGACCTTGAGGAGGCAGGAAAGCCTCGTGAGGCTGGGTGAGGCGGCGCGTACGCTGACCCATGAGATAAAGAACCCTCTGTCCGCGATTAGGATAGAGCTTGCCATACTCAAGCGCGAGGTTCCGCCTTCGCTCATGGATGACGTGAGGATAATAGACCATGAGACGGACAGGCTGAAGAAGCTGACGGATAAGGTCTCCGATTACCTTCGCAATCCGCTTGGCAATCCTGCCATACTGGATATCGTGGTGGAGCTGAGGAACCTCATCCAGCTCTTTCCGCAGGGCGTGCATTGGGATGAGTCCTCTGAGGATAGCGTCATCGTGCAGTTCGATCCTGAGAGGCTGCGCTCCGTGCTTGAGAACCTCCTGAAGAACGCGGTTGAGGCCTGCGAGGGCATGGCTATCGATGTTGAGGCAAGGGTGTCGTATGATAAGAAGGGCCGTTGCGTTGTAATGATAAAGGATAGGGGCAAGGGCCTTGGCGAGAGTGATGAGAAGCGGATATTCGATCCGTTCTATACGACGAAGATACATGGTTCCGGGATAGGCCTTTCGATAAGCCAGCAGTTCGTGCGTGCCGCGGGTGGTTCGCTGCGGCTCTATTCCCGAGAGGGCGGTGGCACGGTGGCTGAGGTCTCGCTGCCTTGCCGCATTAGGAGATGAAGTGAAGATACTGATCTGTGATGATGAGGAGAATATCAGGAACGTGATGAAGCGCTTTCTATCCCTTGATGGGATAGACAGCGACACGGCGGAGAACGGCCTTTCGGCAGAGCGCCTGCTACGGGAGAACGCCTATGATGCGGTCCTGGTCGATCTCCGTATGCCTGGTGTCGACGGGCTGTCGCTCATCCGCTGGATGAAGAGCGAGGGCTTTCGGATGCCTGTGGTCATGATAAGCGCCCATGGGGAGATATCCGACGCGGTCACGGCGCTCAAGGAGGGTGCGGCTGATTATATCGTGAAGCCCTTTGATCCGGAGGAGGTCGTGATCAAGATCAGGAGCCTTGTCGAGGCGATGAACATGAGAAGCGTCGTCGAGGGGGACCGCCGGGAATCGGGCTTCATCGGCGAGAGCGCCGAGATACTCCATATAAAGGGCATCATCCAGAAGATAGCCCCTTCAGGCGCGACCGCGCTCATCACCGGCGAGTCCGGTACGGGAAAGGAGGTCGTGGCGAGGGCCATCCATGCCCAGTCATCGGTGGCGGACGGTCCGTTCATGGCGATAAACATCGGCGGTGTTCCGGAGAACCTGCTTGAGTCTGAGCTTTTCGGTTATGAGAAGGGAGCCTTCACTGGTGCGGATAAGCGTAAGACCGGCCTTTTCGAGCTGGCTTCCGGAGGGACGCTCTTCCTGGATGAGATCGGTGATATGCCACTCTCTCTACAGGTTAAGATCCTGCGGGTCCTTCAGGACAGGAAGATAACCAGGCTCGGCGGTACGATGCAGATGCCGATAAACGCCAGGATCGTGGCCGCGACGAACAAGGATCTGGAGGATCTGGTGAGGAATGGGGAGTTCCGCGAGGATCTATTCTATCGTCTCAATGTCGTACGCATACATATTCCACCTCTACGTGAGCGCCGTTCCGATATCCCTTTCCTGGCCGCGTATATAGTCTCGAAGTACAACAGGCAGATGGGGATGCGCATAACAGGCTTCACCCCAGAGGCGCTCGAGGCACTGAAGAACCACCCGTTCTATGGAAACGTCAGGGAGCTGGAGAACGTGATCGAGCGTGCCATGATATTCGCCGACGGTCCTGTGATTGACCTGACTGACCTTGACCTGCGCTCCTCGATGCTGAAGAAGGACGAGGAGAGGAAGGATGAGGGCGGGGCCGTATCCTCCGATGCACTTTCGCTCCGTGATGTCGAAAGGGCCGCGATCGTGAACGCGCTGCATCGCTGGGAGGGAAACAGGACGAAGGCCGCGGAGGAGCTTGGGATCAGCCGCCGTACCCTTATCTCGAAGATCGCCGAGTATTCAATCGACCTGTGAAAAGAGCTATCATCAGGGATAAGGAGAGTCAGGTATGAAAAGACTATATACAGTGCTTCTGCTGCTGTTCGCGGTGCTTGCCGCCGTATCGGCTGCAGATGTATCCGTAGCGGCATTGCGCGGGCCTACCTCCATGGGCCTTTCAAAGCTGATGCATGATAGCGAGAATGGCGTAAGCGATGGCAATTCCTACGCTTTCACGCTTGAGGGTGCGCCAGATGCCATCGTTCCTATGGTGGTACGTGGTGATGTGGATATCGCGGCGATACCGGGGAACCTCGCATCCGTGCTTTATAACAGGACCAAGGGGGCTGTCGAGGTCATCGGGATAAACACGCTGGGCGTGCTTTATATCGTGGAGAACGGTGATTCGGTCCATTCGGTCGAGGATCTGAGAGGTCGTACGATCTATTCGGCAGGGAAGGGCGCAACGCCTGAGTATGCCCTGCAGTACGTGCTTAAGGCTAATGGCCTTGAGGTCGGGAAGGACGTGTATATCGAATGGAAGAGCGAGCATGCCGAATGCGTCGCGGCCATCGGCGCCGATCCGGATGGCGTGGCGATGCTTCCTCAGCCTTTCGCCACGACGGCCCTGATGCGCGATGGTTCCATGCGCGTCGCCCTTGATCTCAATGACCTCTGGCAGGAAAAGACCGGGCATGTGCTTATCACGGGCGTCACGATAGCCCGACGTGAGTTCGTCGAGAACGAGAAGGAAGCGCTTTCCGTCTTCCTTTCCTCTTACGCTGATTCAGTTGAATACATAAATGGAAATACTGAGGAGGGGGCTGCTATCGTAGGCCATTACGGCATCGTCCCGGAGAATGTGGCGGTGAAGGCGATACCTGCATGCAATATCGTGCTTATCACGGGAGAGGAGATGAAGGAATCGCTCTCCGGTTATCTCGATATCCTCTATGCCCAGAACCCTCAGAGCGTGGGCGGGAATGTCCCTGGAGATGATTTCTACTATACCGAATAGGATGCTTAAGGCAGGAGCCATCATCTTCTGGCTTCTGGTGTGGGAGGTGGCTTCTCTCCTGATAGGAGAGGAGCTGTTCCTGCCGTCCCCTGCAGGTGTCCTGATAAGGCTAGCGGAGATCATCTGGCTTCCGGGCTTCTGGTCATCGATCGCATTCACGCTCGTGCGGATAATGCTGGGCTTCCTGCTTTCTGTCACCGTGGCTATGGCCCTTGCCGTGCTTTCATATCTCTCAAGGCCGGCGGAGCTGCTGATAGAGCCTCTTGTCAAGGTGGTAAGGGCGACGCCAGTCGCGTCTATCGTAATACTCACCCTTGTCTGGATATCCTCACGCAACCTTTCCGTCATCATATCATTCATGATGGTATTCCCTATCGTCTACTCGAATGTCCTGGAGGGGATAAGGAATACCGATCATGACCTTTTGGAAGCCGCAGAGGTATATAGGATCCGCACCATCAAGCGCATACGGTATATCTACGTGCCCTCCGTCCTTCCTTACTTCAGCGCCGCGGTGAAGGCGGCTTTGGGGCTGGCATGGAAGAGCGGGATAGCCGCGGAGGTAATAGCGCTTCCTGATGGCTCTATCGGAGAGAGGGTGTATGAGGCGAAGATATATCTCTCGACTCCTGATCTCTTTGCGTGGACGCTGGTGATAATCATCCTCGCGTTCCTCTTCGAGCGTTTCTTCCTGCTTCTGACGAGGCTGCTTTCAAGGAGGATAGAGGGATGAGGATCGATATAGCGGAGAAGCGCTTTGGCTCAAAGATCATCTTCCGTGATCGCTCATTCGAGTTCCAAGATGGACAGAGGACAGCCATCCTCGCGGAGTCGGGGAAGGGAAAGACGACGCTGATGCGCCTGCTTTCTGGCCTTGACCATGATTTCCGGGGAACCATAGACGGACAGCCGCAGCGTCCGCTTGTACTATTCCAGGAGGATAGGCTATCAGAAGGCATAAGCGTGCTATCCAACCTGATGGCGGTGACAGATGACAGGGATGATGCTTACAATGTACTCGCTGATGTTGGGTTAGGTGGGGAGGAACATCTCATCACTCGCAGCCTCTCCGGTGGGATGAAGCGCCGTCTTGCCATCGCTCGTATCCTCCTTCTTGATTTCGATGTCCTCTTCCTTGATGAGCCTTTCAGGGGCCTTGATGCGGAGAATAAGGCCAGGATCGCCTCATTGCTTCTTGAGCGTTCCAAAGGGCATACCGTCGTATTCATTACCCATGAGGAAGAGGATATATCATTGCTTAAGGCAGATGCGGTCTTGAGGCTGTAGCCGTATCCTTACCTCAGGTCCCGAGCTTATCCTGCTTGCATGGAAGGCGTGCGATCCAGGGTGCTGCCCGGCCTTGGATATCGAGGAGAAATGCGTGAAATTGCAGATGCCGCATGTTCCTTTACGGAAAGGAGCTGCAATAGCTCTTCCTTTTCTGCGACACGGTATCTGGAACAGCTGGGTATCCATATATCCTGGCATATGGAATTCTTCCTGCTTTGCATTGCATAATGGAAATGTATGCTAGGAGACAAGCTTCTTGAAGTACGGAACCTTAGGATGTATTTCAGGGCCGCAGGCAGCGGCTTTGGGAAAGGATCTGCAAAAGCCGTTGACGATATAAGCTTCTCGGTGGAGAAGGGACAGACGTTCGGCCTTGTAGGTGAGTCTGGCTGTGGGAAGACAACCACAGGTAAGTGCATCCTCCGTATGAATAAGCCTACCTCTGGGCATATCTTCTATAAAGGACAGGATCTGGCAACGATGACAGATAGCCAGCTTAAGCCTATCCGCCGTCAGATACAGCTCATCTTTCAGGATCCATATGGGTCATTTGACCCGCGGCAGAGCGCAGGTGCGATACTGAAGGATGCGATAACCGGTGACGGGAAGAGACGGACTAGGATGGAGATCGATGCAGAAGTCTCCCGATATCTTGAGCTTGTGGAGCTCCTTCCTTCTATGGCTGACAGATATCCTCACGAGCTTTCCGGTGGTCAGAGGCAGCGTCTTGGCATTGCCAGGGCCTTGGCCTGCAATCCCGAGCTTATAGTCTGTGATGAACCAGTTTCCGCGCTTGATGTGTCAATACAGGCCCAGATAATCAATCTATTTGAGGATTTGAAGGCAAAGCTTGGCCTTACATATATATTCATTGCTCATGATATCGCTGTTGTAAGACATATAGCTGATGTGATTGCAGTAATGTATCTCGGACATATCGTGGAGATTATGGATGCGAAGCATATCTTCGCGAATCCTATCCATCCATACACGAAATATCTTCTTGCAGCTATTCCTGCTGCTGATCATGCTGAGGAACGCGAGCGGAATGGGATATTGCCGAATGATGATATCCCTAGGCCGGGCAATGCGCCTTCCGGCTGTCCGTTTCATCCGAGATGCGCACATGCTGCCGAATCGTGCAGGCAGCATCGTCCGGAACTCCGGGATCTTGGTTATGGGCACTTCGTGGCCTGCCATATGGCCACCGCATCAGATGCCATGGACAAATGACGCGTGGTTGATCACTCTTGCGGACAGTTATCGGTGTCTGCATTGAAATCGATTGCAATAATCTTATTGTCAGTTTACTCTACTAAGTAACAGCAGTCAACAAAACATTTATCTAGTCATTCTTCGTGGTATAGGATGAAAAGAAGGAGGATAGTTTATGTACAGCACGGAACTTGGAATAGAGTACAAGTATGATCTGACGAGCCCGAAGTTCAGGACCGCGTTCGAATTCCTTAGAAGAAAGGATCTTGCAGAGCTTCCAGAGGGCTGGATAGAGCTTGAGAATGGCATAAGAGCATCGGTTCAGCATTACACGAGCATCGATGCTTCCGAAGGCTTCTTCGAGTCTCATGAGAAGTACTTTGACGTTCAGTATGTCGTAGAAGGCAGGGAGTACTGCGGAGTATGCAAGAGGGAAGGCCTTAAGGTCAGGACCCCCTATGATGAGAATGGTGATATCACATTCTATGAGGAACCTGAGCTTTCGGGACAGGTTCTCCTTCTTTCAGGCGACTATATTGTCCTTTCTCCGGAGGATGTCCACAAGCCACGTCTCGCTGCCGGCGGTAAGATGGCTATAAAGAAGATCGTGGTCAAGGTGCCCGTCTGATCAAGGAGGAAGGATATGGTAAGGAAATCAAGCGAGAAGCACGTCGAGAAGATCGAGCATAAGTTCGGTGCTGATGGGTATATCACGGTACGTAACCTGATCAATAGTGATGAGGAGCTTAACAATAAGGGTAGGTGCTTTGCTCACACTACAGTGGCTCCTGGATCAGGCATCGGCTACCATGTTCATAACGGTGATACCGAGATTTATTATGTTGTCTCCGGCAGCGCTGAATACAATGATAATGGTACAATCACGACGATTGAGGCTGGCGATGTGACGTTTACCCCGAGCGGTACTGGGCATGGGATCAACAACAAGGGCACAGAGCCTTTGGAGATCATTGCTCTCATCATCTATTCATAAGATCAGGAGGCTCTCATGGCATTGGTCGATCTGCAGTTCAGGAGCAAGTATCTATCATCTGAGGTTCATGTGAAGGTAATCCTTCCGGATAAGAGCGATACCATGAGGCCTTCCGATTTCTTTTCCGAAGGAAGAAGGTACAAGGTCCTTTGAGCTTTATGCGACAGAGCGGAACTGCATCGTCGTGATGCCTGGTTGCCTGAATACCGAATACATGAACTGGAATGGCTTTGGCCCTGGATTCTTCGTTGAGGATTATCTTATCGAAGAGCTGATGCCTATGATCCACTCCTGGTTTCCCGCGTCTTCTCGCAAGGAAGATAACTACATAGGCGGGCTTAGCATGGGGGCATATAGCTCTATACGGCTTGCGATGCTCCATCCTGATCTCTTCGCTGGGGTGATCGCGTTATCCGGCGTCCCTCGGAAACCAAGAGCTGCTGATCTTCAGATGCTTCTTTCCTGTGATCCTTCAGAGCTTGTCAGGATGGCAAAGGAAAAGGAGACGGAATTCGATGAGATCAGGGCACTATGGATCCGCAATGAGATCATCGAGAAAGGTGGAATCGAGCAATATATCGAGGATTCCACATGGACCCTGATGGAGAGGATAGATCCGGAAACCGTCCCGCCATTCTACCTCGCTGTAGGGGAGGAGGATTTCTTCTATCCCGATGTCCTTGCGTTCATGGACCGGTGCGATCGCCTTGGATATAGCGCGGTTCTTGAAACGGAACCCAGATACGGCCATGAGTGGCGATTCTGGAATAAGTATATAGAGAAGGGAATGGAGTATTTCGGGATTTGATTAGTTATCCCTCATGCAGTTAAAAGTAAGCTTAGATGGAATGATGATATATCCGTGATAGGAGCAGGAGCGATAGGCCAGATATACGATGGCATGCCGTTTGACACCAGCAAAGTGCTGGTGGAGAAGGTGTCTAGGGACGGAGTGACGCTGGAGGAGGGAGGCGAGGAGAGGACGTTCCATCCCTCCGCCGGCACCGATGCCTCCGCGGCCGGGACGGCCGACCTGGTGATCCTCTTCACGAAGGCGCTGTACTCCGTCTCT
>CASFZR010000052.1 GCA_949299185.1 uncultured Spirochaetales bacterium | reverse complement strand
CTCCTCCACATTGACAGGATAGAAGAAAAGGAACGGACGCTGCGATTCCTGATAAGGGGGCTGGTACTGCAGATGGTGGAATGAGCGGAGGCATTATATATAAATAAGGGAATATCCTATGCTTTCCATACCTGCTAGATATAGCGTATTGCAGTTGTCACCGGTTTTATGCCATCCTAGTAGAAACGTGCGGTTTTTATCTTGTCTATTTTTAGATAATACAAGGAAAAATCTTAACAATATTTTCACATTTCACCCTTTTTCCTATTCGTAATATCCTCGCCATGTGCTAGATTGGCCTTGGTTGTATTGGTCATCCCTTGCCGTTCCCGACAAGGGTTCTTCCTGTTTTTCCCCATGAGAAGGAGGGGTAAATGCTCAAATCATTCGTCGAAGGGGCGCGGAAGTACTGGAAGGTATTTCTCATTGCCGTCGTCCTGGTCTTCATCGCAGACACGATCGGGCCTATCTCGATCGCCCTGCCGTTCGGTCAGATATCGCTTCTGCCGATGATCTTCGCGGTCGTTCTCGGCTGCCTGTTCGGGCCTGATGTGCTAAAGGTCCTCAACACCGATCAGTGCAGGTTCGCCGGAAACGTGATGCTTGTCACGATGGCGCCGTACATGGTCCGTATGGGCATAGGTGCCGGCCATAACCTAGGCCAGCTGGTGGAACTCGGGCCTGCCCTGATACTCCAGGAGTTCGGGAATATCGCGATAATATTCATTGCCCTCCCTGTTGCACTCCTGCTTGGACTCAAGAAGGAGGCTATCGGAGCCTGCTATTCCATCAACCGCGATGTCAACCTCGGCCTGACCACCGATGTCTTCGGTACCGAGGCTCCAGAGACGAAGGGAACCTTTGCCGTCTATGTCACCGGCGCGGTCCTCGGCGCGCTCTTCGCCAGCATCTTCGCATCCCTCATCGCATCCCTTGGCATCTTCCATCCGCTTGCCCTCGGCATGGCCGCCGGCGTGGGAAGCACGAGCATGATGGCCGCCATCGTCGGCACTCTCTCGCAGTTCTATCCGGAGTACACCGAGCAGATGGGCGTGCTTGCCAGCACCAGTGACATGCTCACGGGCGCCGATGGTATCTTCATGGGCGTATTCATCGGTATTCCTCTCACGAAGTTCCTCTACAGGAAGCTGGAGCCGAAGTTCGCGGCGCTGCGCCACGAACCAAGCGACGTGCTTGCCGATATGGAGAAGGAGAAGGCTGCTAAGGCTGAGAACGCGAAGGAGGAGGAGAGATGAAGCTCAAGTATAAGGTTAATTTCGCCCAGGAGGCGGTCCTCCTGCTTATCTCTATGGCGATGATGCTCATCACCAATATCTACGGATATGGTGTCGATCCCGTAGATTCCGTGAAGGGCATAGGCATGCTCTGCCTCATCGGATTCATCGGCGTCTGCCTTGGCAAGTTCATGAATAACTTTGTCAAGCTTCCCTCGTTCCTGTGGCTGGCCATCATCGCGATCCTCATCGCGTGCCCGCTCTCTCCGATTGCCGATCAGGTCTATGACCTCTCGAACAAGATGGAGTTCATGACCCCGACCTCCGCCCTCGGAGCGTTTGCGGGTATCTCGCTCGGCAAGGATATCAGGACATTCCTCAAGATGGGATGGAAGCTGATCATCGTCGGTCTTCTCGTCATCGCGGGAAGCTATATCGGATCGGTCATTGTCGCGCAGGTCGTGATGATGCTCGCCGGGAATATCTGAGGCTGCCATGTACGATATCGCTATAAGGAACTGTATGGTCATGCTGCCTGACTTCTCCTTCAAGGAGGCTCAGGATGTGCTGATAAAGGATTCCCTGATCGCCGCTATAGAGGATACGGGAAAGGATGCGGAGGCCGCCGAGGTCATTGATGGAAGCGGTAAGCTCGTGATGCCCGGTCTCGTGGATTCCCATACCCACACCTGCCAGCAGCTTCTGCGCGGCCGTGTGGCGAATGAGTATCCGATGGTCTGGACGAGGTTCCTCGTGCCATTCGAGAGCAACCTCTCCCCTGAGGACTGCTACTGGAGCGCTCGCCTGGCCTGCCTTGAGATGATCAAGTCAGGGACGACGGCGTTCGCTGAATCAGGCTCCACGCATATGGACGCTGTTGCGGATGCGGTCATTGAGGCTGGGATGCGCGCGGCTATCGCGCGTTCCACCATGGATATGGGAGGAGCGATTCCTGACTCGATGAAGATGAGCGCTGAGAAGAACATAGAGATGACAGAGGATCTCTATGACAGGTATCAGGGCAAGGGAGACGGGAGGATCGATATCTGGTTCGCTATCCGTCAGGTGATGACATGCTCGCCTGAGCTGATCAGGACGATAGGGAATGAGGCAAGGAGGCTTAAGACCGGCATACACGCACACCTCTGCGAGCATAAGGACGAGGTCAGCTTCTGCCTGCAGAACTATAAGAAGCGTCCTGCGGCGTTCCTTGATGATATGGGCGTCCTCGGACCGAACCTGCTGACTGCCCACAACGTGCTTCTTGCCGAGAGGGATATCGACCTGCTTGCGGAGCATGATGTCAAGGTCATCCACTGTCCGCGTGCAAACTACGCGAATCATGGCTTCCCGAAGACTCCGAGGATCCTGCAGAACGGCATATCGGTGGGTCTTGGATGCGATGGCGCGGCACGCTCGAACCTCAGCATATTCGCCGAGATGAAGCAGCTGAACTATGGCACCATGGCATACTGGGGCGTTCCGATCTTCGATCTGGATGTGATCTTCCCTCGCGATCTGATGAAGATGGCCACGGTAGGCGGCGCGAACGCCATCCAGCATGGTGATATGCTTGGAACGGTGGAGGTCGGAAAGAAGGCCGATATCATCACGGTCAACCTCGATCAGCCTCATATCATGCCGACGAACAACCTCCTCAATACCATCGTGGATTGCGTTACCGAGCATGATGTCATCGATTCGATCATCGATGGCAGGCTCGTGATGCGGAACCGCGAGGTCCTCACCATCGATGAGAGAGAGACGCTCAGGGAATGCTCGAAGCGCATCAAGGAGATCGCTAAGAGAGCAGGCATCTGATGATGCCCTGAGATGAGAAGAGGCGGATCACGCGGTCCGCCTCTCTCTGCCTGCTGGGAGATTACTCCTTCGAGCTATCCTCTCCTTCGGCTTTATCTTCCTTATCCTCTTCTTCCTTCAGCTCCTCGGGCGTGAGAGGCCGGATTATCGTCTCCTCGATCCTCCTGTCCTCTATCTTCGTGACGTGGATATCGAGGCCGTTGATCCTCACCTCAAGCTCCGTGCCATCCTCTGGGATCTGCGATAGCGTGGAGAGTACCATGCCTCCGATGGTGTCATAGTCCTCATTCTCCTCAAGCTCTATGCCTGTCTCATCAGAGAAGTCCGAGAGGCTTACCGTGCCGTTTACCTTCCAGCTTCCGTCATCCAGCTTCTCTATCGAGACCTTTTCCTGAGGATCGAACTCATCATAGATATTGCCGACGATCTCCTCCAGGAGGTCCTCGAGCGTGATTATTCCGATCGTCTGGCCATATTCATCGACTACTATCGCGATATGGGCCTTCTTCGCCTGCATGTTGGCGAAGAGCTTATCGGCGTGGATCGACTCCGGAACCATATAGGCAGGACGCAGGAGGTCCTTGATCCTCTTATGCTCGCTCTCATTGCGGTTGATGAGGAAGTCGCGGGCGTTGAGTATGCCGAGTATGTCGTTTATATCCTCGCCATAGACGGGGAAGCGTGAGAGGCCTGTATCCTTGATCGTGTCGAGTATCTCATACTCAGGGGTATCGACCTGGAAGGATACGACATCGGGCTCACGGGTCATCACGTCGCTGACCGATATATCATTGAACTCAAATACGTTCTGTATCCACTCCTTCTCATCCTCCTCGATGGAGCCGGACTTGCCTCCGGCGTCGACCATCAGGCGGATATCATCCTCGGTCACATCCTCATCGCTGCTGTCATCCTTGATGCCGAAGAGGCGGAGTACCACCTTCGTGGAGGCGGAGAGGAGCCAGATTACCGGTCTCATGACCTTTGCAAGCACGAGGATCACAGTCGATGCCATCTTCGCCACCGCATAGGATTTCTGCTGCGCTATCCTCTTAGGGACAAGCTCGCCGAAGATGAGCGTGAAGAACGATATGATGAGCGTCGTGATTATGACCGCGATCGTTCCGAGCGTAGCGTCAGACAGCGGGATTCCCCAGATGCGGAAGACCGGAATGAGGTAGCCTGAGATGTTGTCGGCCGCGAAGGCGGATCCGAGGAAGCCTGCGAGCGTTATGCCTATCTGTATCGTAGAAAGGAACGCCGACTGGTTGTCCGTAAGCCTCATCAGCTTTCCGGCGGCGCTGTCGCCTTCCTCTGCCAGCTTCTCGAGCTTGGTCCTGTTTAGTGATATCACGGCTATCTCGGTAGCCGCGAAGAACGCGTTTATCAGTATTAGGATTACCTGTAATGCTATCTGTTGTACTATTGACACCTTTCTCTCCTTATCTGTGGTTTCTCCTCTGCCGTCTCATGTCTGAGTCAGAGGCGGAGAAAAAGGTTCTCTATCAAGCATAAATGCGGATCAGGTTCGCTTTCGTCTCTAAGGCACTTACTGCCAGGGCCTTCGTCCACTTCTCCTTCCTTTGCACATCAGTGCGTATTTGTCCTATATGATAACCATCCATAGACAGCATGGTCAAGGAATCATGGTGCTCTCTTTCCCTTTCCTTTTTCCTTCTAGGAATACATATGCGATCGTATAGGCGGCCATCAGCGCTGAGACGGTCGGGGCGATCATGCCGAGCCTGCCTAGGTCGTCGGGGAATGCATGGCTGAAGATGTAGACGAGGGGAATACGTAGCAGGAGCGCGCCGCATGTGCAGCTTATCATCGTCCAGATCGTCTTCTGCCGGCCATTGAGATATCCATTGAGTATGAAGACAAGCGTGACCGCTATGTAGTCATAGCTGCATGAGCGGAAGAACGGTATTCCCTCGGCAATCACCGCCTCGTCATCCGTGAAGATGCCTATCATGGTCTCAGGGGAGAGCTGGGCCCACAGCCAGAAGGCGAAGGCGACAGAGAGCGCGAAGGCAAGCGATAGGGATAGTGATGACCGCGCCCTGTCCAGCTTGCCGCGGCCATAGTTCTGCGCGGTTATCGCGGCAAGGGCGTTCGCCAGTGATGTGGCCGTGAGCATCGCGAATACGTCATACTTCGCGCTTATGCCCACCACCGCAGCACTATATACCCCGATTCCGTTCATCACCGCAGTAAGGTACAGGAATGATATCCTCACTGCCAGTTCCTGCAGTGAGATTGGAAGTCCGACCCTCGCGAGCTTCTTCGCCAGTTCCGCTGACGGCCTGAATGAGGCTGGGCGGAAATCGAAGATGAAGTCATGGCGCCTGAGATGGATCACGGCGGCGATCATGCTGAACGCCTGTGAGATAACGGTCGCAAGTGCCGTTCCCGCGACGCCCCAGCCGAATGCGGCGACGAAGAGGAAGTCCAGTGCTATGTTCAGGACGCAGGCGATGAGGACGAAGATCATCGGTCTTCTCGAGTCCCCGTATCCCCGGAGGATCGCTGATATCGCATTGTATCCGCAGATGAAGACGCATCCGGCGGCGCATATCGAGACATACTCCTTCGTGAGGCTGAATGATTCGGCAGGTGTCCTGAGAAGCATGAGTATGCCATCGAGGAAGAGAAGCAGCAGGACCGTTATCAGCAGGGCGGTGAAGAAGAATATCGTCAGCGTCGTGCCGATCGTCTTCTTGACCCTTTCCATATCACGCTCACCCATGTACTCTCCGATGATTATCGTACTTCCCAGCGTCAGGCCGGTTATGAGGCTCGTGACGATCTGCGTCACCTGCGTCCCCGTAGAGACTGCGGCCACGCTCTCTGCATCGCAGTATAGTCCGACGACGAAGAGATCCACGGCTCCGTAGAGCGACTGGAGTATGTTAGCGGCCAGGAAGGGCAGGGAGAACACGACGAGCGTGCGCGCTATCGGCCCCTCCGTCAGATCAAGGCCCTTGATGTTATCTGCCATAGTGTCTAATGGTGGAAAATGGAGGCGGATTGTCAATAAACGGACCTCGGCCGCCAGCAGAAAAGGCACCCCTTCTTCGGGATGCCTTGAAGCGACCGACGGGAATCGAACCCGCGTCTCGAGCTTGGGAAGCTCGGATAATAACCATTATATGACAGTCGCGTTGGCATTAAGATACTGCAAACTCCTACGTTAGGCAACTGGGAAACGTGCTGTATATCGGACGATTAGGTGCTATATTCATGCCATGGACGATAAGACCGTAAGGATAATAACGACAGGAGGCACCTTCGATAAGCTCTATGACGCGGTGAAGGGTGAGCTTATCTTCAATGAGAGCCAGCTGCCTCGCATACTCAATCAGGCGCGCGTGACGCTGCCTGTGCATCTCGACAGCCTCCTTGCCGTCGACAGCCTTGTCATGACAGAGGAGCAGCGCTCGCTGATAGTCAAGAACGCCATGACATCCCATGAGCGCATGGTTGTCGTGATCCATGGTACCGATACGATGGTTAACACCGCGAGGCTGTTGAAGGAGAGCGTTGGAGAGGATGATGGGCATGTCTTCGTCTTTACCGGGGCGATGATCCCATACGCGCTGGAGAACAGCGATGCCGTGTTTAACCTCGGGTGTGCCATCAGTGCCGTGCAGATGCTGCCAGCAGGCGTGTATATCACGATGGGCGGCCGTATCTATGATGCTGATAACGTTCGTAAGAACAGGGACAAGGGCATATTCGAGGCCCTTACGAAGGAGGAATGATGGAAAAGGAAGAGATGATGCGGCGCATCAAGGAGCAGGAGAGGCTCCTGAGATTCCATACCGTGTCTCTTTCTGATCTCAGGAAGATCGGGGAGATGGTTGCGGAGAGTATAAGCTCCAAGGGAGCTACCGCGTATGTCATGATAAGGGTGAACGGCCTTGAGGTCTTCGCGCTGTCGCTGGAAGGATCTTCGGCGAATAACCGCGGCTGGGCGCTTCGCAAGGCGAACATAGCGGAGCTGAACGCTCTCAGTTCGATGCATGTCGCCCTGGATAACAAAGGCAGGCGCACGCTTGAGGATATAGGGCTCTCTCCATTCGAATACACATTCGCAGGCGGTGCCTTTCCCATTCTCCTCTCCTCAGGCCTATGCATCGGCTCCATAGCCGTCTCTGGGATGCCTAGCGAAGAGGACCATCAGTCGATCTGCTCCGCGCTGTCGGAGTTCCTCGGCATAGAGGCGCCTTCGATCACTGAGTGATACCCTCATCGAGTATCCAGCTTCTCTCGGTCCGCTCTTCTGCCTTCCTTGCGGCTTCCTCTATCGCGCTCTCATAGCCGGAGAGGGCCGCGAAGGGGGAGAACTGGGCCGCCCTGGCAGATAATGGCATCCTTGGTCTTGTCTTCGATGTATGGTGTTCCATCCAGATGATGTCATCGTACTCGCCATTCATGCCTTATGCCCTCCTATCTGCCTGTTGCGTTCCCTTGCGGTGGCTCCTTCCGTGAGATCCATCGCCCGTAGCAGGGAGTTCCTGCCAAAGCGCTTCTTTATTGAGAGCGCGGCCTCCTGTAGCCTTCGTTCACGTTCCTCATCCGCATCCTGTTCCCCTTGCGAGAAAAGATCTCCCTGTCCGGCCTTATCCTCATCTATGACGCTACAGGCTGAGATATACATCCTCCTCACCAGGAGATCCTTGTCCACTATCCTGTCGAACAGCCTCGTAGCCGCATCCATCAGGGCCTTTGCGGAAGATGTGTATCGTAAGAGGTTCTCCGTTCCATGCGCGCTCTTCGGGACTGCGCGTCCATAGTGATCGCGTTTGATGATTCCCTTGTAGCCGGCATTGAGGCTTTCCGCATCATAGCCCACTGTCAGAACGATCTGGTCTGTCACGAGACCTTTGGAAAGCAGGTCGAGGGATAGCGTGTCTGCCATCTCCTGTACCACGAGCCTAGCCTTGTCAGCCGTGTATGCCGATTGCAGCACCTGCCCCGATCCGATGCTGCTCTCTTCTGGCCTGTAGGCCTTTATCGCCTTCATCGTGCATGGTTCCCAGCCCCAGGCGTGGTCTATCAGAAGCTCCGCATTGACGCCGAAGAGATCGTACAGGACATCCTCATGCTCGACGGAGCATCTCGCGATATCCCCCATGGTGAATATCCTCTTCTCCTCGAGCTTCTTCGCGTATCCCCTTCCTACGCGCCAGAAATCCGTAAGCGGCCGGTGGGACCATAGCTTCCGCCTGTACTCCATCTCGTCCAGTCGTGCGATCCTTACCCCGTTCTCATCCGGGGGAATGTGCTTCGCCATTATATCCATGGCGACCTTGGCAAGATAGAGATTGTCCCCGATTCCGGCTGTGGCGGTTATGCCGGTTTCCTCGAGTACGTCGAGTATCATCCGCCGGGCAAGCTCCTCCGCGGTCATGCGGTATATCGAGAGGTAATCGGTCGCATCTATGAATACCTCATCGATTGAGTAGACATGTATGTCATCGGGGGAGATATGCCGGAGGTATATCCCATAGATCCTGGTGCTGTATTCGATATACAGGGCCATCCTCGGCTCCGCTATCACGAAATCCAGCGCCTTCTCAGGCCTCGCGGCAAGCTCCTTGGCCGAGTATGACTTACCGGAAAGGCCATATCGTCCGGCCTTGCGCCTTCTGGCCGAATTGGCCTCCCGTACCTTCTCCCTGACCTCGAAGAGCCTGCACCGCCCAGGGATGCCATAGGCCTTTAGGGCGGGGGAGACCGCGAGGCATATAGTCTTATCGGTACGGCTCTCATCTGCCACCACGAGCGCGGTATCGAGCGCATCTAGGCCTCGTTCACGACATTCTACAGAGGCATAGAAGGATTTAAGATCTATCGCTATGTATGTCCTGCCCTTCATATCTGCCTCCATCATGATGATAGCCTGTTTTCCTCTTTTTGACGCTATTAATATCCATTGATGGTTATCAATCCTAGATAGCAATACAATAATCATTATCCATGTTGAGAATTCCTTGCAAAAAAGCTTGACGCCTGCACGAAGCCATGTGAGACTATATATGCCGTTGTAGGCATAAGGTGTTATAGCTATCAAGCCCCTGGGAATCGGAAGCAGGGGCTTGTTCTTTGCTAGGATCTCCACGTTGTGATTGATCCTGATGAAATGTGCTAGACTCTGGCTATGAATGATCTTCCACGCTGGTCGCTTGATACGATATATCCCTCAGTAGACTCCCCGGAATTCTCCGATGATCTCGATAAGGTAAGGAGCCTGGCCTCGGCCTTGGCTGCCGAGCCTGATCTCGCGCTCTTCGATGAGCTTACCGCGCTGATGGTGAATCTTGATGCCTATGTGAGCGCTCTTATTTCCACCGATTCCGAGAATGAGGCGTATCTCAAGGCCCTTTCGGCCGTGGAGGATGCCGAGGTCATCTACAAGAAGGCGGAGGATCGCTTCACGCGATATATCGGGCAGACCGAGGCTGCGGAAGATGATCCACTGCTTATAAGGGAGCTACGGATAGAGGCCGGTCATCTCATGAGAGAGAGCGAGGAGGCACTGGCGGCGGAGCTTGCGCGCTCAGGGGAGAACGCATGGTCTAGGCTTCAGGAGACGCTTTCCTCCTCCATAAAGGACGGAGAGAAGACGCTTACGGAGCTGCGTAGCCTCGCGTTCAGCCCTGATCGGGCCGTCAGGAAGGATGCCTTCGAGCAGGAGCTATCCCTGCTTGATAGCCATCGCTTCTCCTTCGCCTCCGCGCTGAGCGGCGTGAAGGGAACGGCTATAACGCTTGAGAGGCACAGGGGATGGGAGAGCCCTATAGCCCGCTCGCTCTTCTCCTCCCGCATAACGCCCCGGACGCTTGATGCGCTTCTCTCGGCCATAGACGTTTCTCTCCCTCTCTTCCGCGAGTATCTTTCCCTTAAGGCAAGGATCCTCGGCGTGGATGATGATTTCTCATTCTTCGATCTCTTCGCCCCTGTAGGCAGCAGCGGAAGCTATGGCTTCGATGAGGCCCGAAGCATAGTGCTTTCCTCCTATGATGCCTTCAGCCACGATATGTCCGACTTCGCCAGATGTGCGTTCGATAGCTCCTGGATCGATGCCGAGCCTCACGCGGGAAAGGCAGGCGGCGCCTATGACATATACTTCCCTCTGTCCCGGGAAAGCCGTGTGTTCTGCAACTTCGATTCTTCTCACGACAGCGTGCTGACCCTTGCCCATGAGCTGGGACATGCCTACCATGACAGCGTCCTCAAGGATCTGCCGCCGTCCCAGGCTACCTACCCGATGACACTTGCGGAGGCTGCCTCCATCTTCGGAGAACTCCTCGTGACCGATTCCCTCCTTTCCAATGCCAGAGGCAGGGATGAGGAGCTTTTCATAACGGAGCAGTTTCTTTCATCGGCCTGCCAGACGATCGTCGATATCTACTCAAGATATCTCTTTGAATCCCGGTTCTTCGACAGGAGGAGGGAAGGCGAGGTCAGTGCCGCCGAGTGCTGTGACCTGATGACACGTTCCCAGCGCGATGCGTATGGGGATTCTCTGAAGGTCCTCCATCCATATATGTGGGCAGTGAAGTCCCATTACTATGATGCGTCTTTCTCATTCTATAACTATCCATATGCCTTCGGTCTGCTGCTGGCGCTCTCACTGTATTCCATGAAGGACGAGACTGGCTTTGACGTCACATACCGCTCGCTTCTTGGACGTACCGGAAGCGAGGAGGTCCTGCCGCTTCTCCGATCCGTGGGAATAGATGCGGAGGATGCTGGATTCTGGATGCAGGGCGTTGATATGATACGCTCATTCAAGGAGAGGATGAAAGAATGCGTCTGAGGATAGAGAAGGCTGTCACCGATTGCCTTGGGCTTTCGCATGATGAGAGCGGAAGGGCGGTGCTTATCCGCGGCGCTCTTCCCGGCGAGGTCGTCGAATGTACCATTCTGGATGGGGCGAAAGGCGTTCTCAAGGCAGAGGCGGCGGAGGTGCTTGAGCCTTCTCCGCTGAGGCGTGTTCCCATCTGCCCGTATTATGGCCGCTGCGGTGGCTGCAGCTTCCAGATCGTCTCCGAACGCGATAGCGCCTCGATAAAGGAGAGTATCGTGCGCGATAACCTCATCCGCATCGGTAAGCTGTCAGAGCTGCCTCCTTTCGAAGGGCCTGCCTTCGGTGATGAGCGTGGCTATCGTCATAGGGCACGCTTCCATGTCTCGCTCCGTGACAGGCAGTGGGGCTTCATGGCGAGGGAGAGCAATGAGGTCATCCATATCGAGAGCTGCCAGCTTCTCTCTGCAGGGCTTGACGGGCTCCTCAGGGATGGGCGAGAGCTTATCGAGGCGGCACGGAGGGCGATGTTCGAGAACCGTGCCAGAGGAGGAAGCATTGAGGTATCGGCATTTGCCGGGGATGATGATATCTCCTTAGGGAATGAGCCTGTCACGATAACAGTCGGGGATGTCAGGTACCTCGTGTCGGCATCGGTTTTCTTCCAGTCCAATCCGAGAGTGCTTCCGGAGCTGCTGTCCTTCGTCCATGATAATACCCAGGGTGAGGTGGTGATGGATCTCTACAGCGGGGTAGGTACCTTCTCCGCGCTCTTCGAAGGAAGCGGCCGGCGTGTCTATGCGGTTGAGAAGGACAGGCGCTGCCTTGCCCTCTCGCGGAGGAACGCTCCCTCAGCGTTATCATTCACATCTGACGTAGCTACATGGAAACGGAAGGAGACAGCCGTTCCTGATACCGTCATCGTCGATCCTCCACGTGTGGGCATGAGCCGTGATGCGCTATCCCTGATCTCATCCTTCGGAGCAGGACGCATCATCTATGTCTCCTGCGACAGCGCCACGGCTGCGAGGGATATATCGAATCTCGGGGGGTATAGGATCACGAAGGCGCGTGTCTTCGATTTCTATCCGGGATCCGGGCATGAGGAGAGCGCGTTCGTGCTGGATCGCGTCTGATGAGGCTTACCCGAATAGATCGCTATGGG
>CASFZR010000051.1 GCA_949299185.1 uncultured Spirochaetales bacterium | reverse complement strand
GGATTCATAGAGGCTAACAAGCTCATCGGTGCAGTCTAGGGATATGAAGCGTCCGCCTACGTATTCCTGCACATGGAGGGCATAGCCAGTCACCATATCAACGATATCCGCAAGGCTGAACATCCCCTTCGGCGTTGAATCCTCCCTCGCAAGCTGGCCGAGAAGGAAGCAGGGGACGGTGGAGGCGGAGTTGCGGCCGAAGCCTCTCATCTTCCTCTTCAGCGAGTTTGATATCCCCTCTGGAATCCTCATGCATGCAAGGGAGAGAGTGAAGTAGCCTTTAGGCTTATAAGAGTCGTCAACGATGATGTATGTCCTAGCGTTGTGGTTACTCTGATATGGAAAGGCGTTTTCCCTTATGAATCTCTGTACGTCTGGATTCCTCTTCACTGAGAATTCAGATAGCGCTTCCTTGAGCTTGCTTTCGCCCATGATGCTGATAAGGTCAGGAATAGTGAATACATCCATCATGTCACTCCTTTTTACTTTGTATTCCGTAACTCACTGAATCAGTTATTGCTATCCGTCTCCTGATTCTCTGGGATACCGTAGGCCTTCCTTATCCTTGCTATCTTTTCTGGTGTTATCGTCGTCATCTTCTTGAATTTCTTTTGGTATTCAGGAGTCTTTACTCGTCTGACTGATACAGAGCCTTCATCGATGGCCTTCTCAAGATTCTTGACGCCCCAGTCCGTGTTTACCTCGAATGTCCTGCTGAATGATTCCGTAGCCATCTTCGCGCTCCTTATATTTAAGATTATCAGGGTGAGGGAATCTGTCGTCAATGGTCGCAAAGCGGCCATTTTTCGCCCATGTCCGTCTTGGCTTTAAGAATGACAAAACGGCGTGCAGATGGTAATATTCCCCTGTGAAGAGTCTCCGTCGTACATTTATAATTATCGCAGTTGCCTTGTCGTCCATGGCGCTTGGCGCGGCTTCGTTCAGTGCCGGTGTCGTCGCGGGCTATCGTGAGAGCCTATCGACGACCGTACCGTATAACTTCGAGGCGGAGATGTCGATATCTGACTTCTCGCTGTGGGCACGGCTGCAGGGAAACGAGCGCATAGACCTCTCGCTTGAGTATGATATGCGCGTCGGCAGCACGATAGAGCATGTCTTCAACGTCCATTCGGCGTTCTATCCATCGCTGGGAGGGTTCGCCACCCTTGAGTATGAGTTCACGCAGCAGTTCAGATGGGACTTCTTCTCGCTAGGTTATGGATTAGGCGCGCAGGCAGGGCTGTGGTGGGATTCCTTCGGAGGCGATCCTCGCTTATCGCTCTCCCCGGTGATCGATGCCGAGCTTGGCTTCCATTTCGGTCCTGTTGATCTTATCGGATACCTTACCATGGATCACAAGGCCGAGAGGGAGTGGAAGGCGCTTCCTGTCATAGGAACGACGCTCTCATGGCGTATCGGAGGACACAGCACGATATACGCCGACGCGTACTTCAAGATGGCTGAGTACCTGATGGATCCTAGGACGATGGTCTCCGGCTGGGCCGTGAGGATAGGGTATGTCTATAGGGGGAGGATAGTATGAGGAAGATGCTTATCGTCGCGCTCTCGGCGCTTCTCGCCCTTTCATCCTGTTCCTATACGTCGGATATAACCACGGGGATAAAGGACAATCCGTTCCTGAAGACCTATCAGATACCTTCAGAAGGTCCTGCGAAGGAAGGCCTCTTCGATCCTGCTGAGCCTGAGACTCCACCGGATGAGGAGAATCCGGGAGAGGAGGGGAATCCTCCAGTACAACAGACTCCGCTGCAGCAGGAGACGCCTCCTGCTACCGGGGATCAGTTCAGCTTCGTGCTGTTTGCCGATCCGCATCTCGGACGCAAGGATTCCGGGGTGACGCAGCATACCGAGGATTTCTATAAGTTCCTGGAGGCAGGTAATTATCCATTCGCCGTATGTCTCGGGGATATCATAGATGCCGGTGATATCTACAGCCAGGAGGCCGAGGACTTCGTCGAGGCCGTCGGGGATAGGACCCATGGCAACTTCATCTATGTCCTTGGCAATCATGATATCCACAAGTACACGCCCTCTCAGTGGGATGAGCATTACAAGGTGCTTGTGGGAGATGGACGCGATGTCACGCGCATGATGCGCTACTCATATGGCGGCGTCTCGTTCTACAAGCTCGATAACTCCACGCGCGTGATGGGCAAGGAGCAGATGAACATGCTTGAGGAGGCCCTCCGCCGTGATCCTAATGAGTACAGGATATTCCTCGCCCATGAGGTCGTGACGACGGGCGGCGCGCTTGATCAGACCGCGATACTCTTCGGCATGGAGGCAGGGGAGGCGATGAGGCTTCAGAGGCTGATGCGGAACTATGGCGTCTCCATGATCTTCACCGGCCATCACCATAAGGGGAACATTACCTATCGCTTCGATGACTTTGCTGAGTTCAACGCCGCGGCGCTCCATCAGCGCGACATGGCTTTCGCTGACTTCGAGAGCCAGGGCTGCGTGTATGACGTTGCTATCGACATGGCCGCGAAGAGGATAACCCTCACGACCTATGTGCATGGCGATGATGCCGATAACCCCTGGAAGGAGTACCGCGTCGATTACTTCGACCTCGTCTCCGCAGATGCCTCTGATGTCCCTGATGAGGAGCCTGAAGAGCCTGCTGATCCCGGTGATGATAATCCTCCAACCGATCCGGAAGGCGGGGATGGCAATGAGGGAGGTAATACTCCCCCAGAGGCGTGATGATTCTTTTTGAGGAAATGCTTGAAAAGAATCCTGATACCCACGAACACTCTGCAAATGACAGGAGTCCAAGGAGGCTGAAGGCTGCAGGGATACTGCGAAGGCATGCGAAAGGCAAGCCAGACCTGGAAGCTGAGCAGATGGCAATAGAAGAAGCCATGATAGGAAAGTACTTAAAGCGATAATTAAATGGGCTGCTGCATTTCTGCAACAGCCCTGTGATATCCAAATAGAAGCGTTACTTCCACTTTGCCTTATTTCTCTTCCTTCCATTCCCTGCCGTAGTAGGAGTCAAGGTAGAGCTGCTTGATCTGGCTGATCAGCGGATAGCGCGGATTGGATCCGGTACACTGGTCATCGAAGGCCTTTACCGAAAGCTCGTCGACCTGTGCGAGGAACTCCGCCTCATCCACTCCCCATTCCTTGATGGAGGATGGGATGTTCAGCGCCTTCTTGAGCTTCTCGATTCCGTCTATGAGGGCCTGGACCTTGTCCTCCATGCTCATCTTAGGCGTGGTGGCGATGAAATCGGTGTTCTTCTCGTCGTTGAGGCCCATTGAGATGTAGTCGGCAGCCCTGGCGTAGCGTGAGATCACAGATGGATACTCATACTGCGGGAAGGAAGCCTGCTTGGTCGGATTGTCATTGGCGTTGAAGCGGATGACGTTCGTCAGGAGCAGGGCATTGGCCATTCCATGTGGTACGTGGAAGGCTGCACCAAGCTTGTGGGCCATTGAGTGGCAGACTCCGAGGAACGCGTTGGAGAACGCCATTCCAGCCATCGTCGACGCGTCATGCACCTTCTCCCTGGCCTTCCTGTCCGTGCCATCGGCATAAGCGCGTGGCAGGTACTTGAAGATGAGGCGGGCGGCCTCAAGCGAGAGAGGATTGGTGAAGTCCGTACTCATCGAGGAGACGAGAGCCTCAAGCGAGTGCGTCAGCACGTCGATGCCGCAGGATGCGGTGAGGCCCTTCGGCTGTCCGATGGCAAGCTCGCTGTCCACGATAGCCATGCTCGGGGTGAGGGCATAGTCCGCGATTGCCCACTTCATGCCGGTGTTCTCATCGGTGATGATGGCGAACGGCGTGACCTCGGAACCGGTACCGGACGTGGTCGGGATACATACAAGCTCCGCCTTCTTGCCCATGTTCGGGAAGGAGTAAATCCTCTTGCGGATATCCATGAAGCGGAGTGCGAGACCCTCGAACTTGACCTCCGGATGCTCATACAGCAGCCACATTATCTTCGCCGCGTCCATCGGTGAGCCACCGCCTACCGCGATAAGCACGTCAGGCTTGTAGGCGTTGACAAGCTCCATCGCCATGTTGATCGTTCCGAGCGTCGGATCGGGCTTGACCTGATGGAAGACCTCGGTCTCGACACCGATGCTGTTAAGCGTGTCGGTGATGCGGTCGATCATGCCGGTGGAGAAGAGGAAGCTGTCGGTGACGATGAACGCCCTCTTCTTGCCCTCAAGCTCCTGAAGAGCCACGGGCAGGCAGCCATACTTGAAGTAGATCTTAGGCGGAAGCTTGAACCAGAGCATGTTTTCCCTCCTCTCTGCAACGGTCTTGACGTTCAGCAGGTGCTTCGGGCCGACGTTCTCCGAGATGGAGTTGTTGCCCCAGCTGCCGCAGCCGAGCGTAAGGGACGGCTCCAGGCGGAAGTTGTAGATATCGCCGATAGCGCCCTGGGATGCCGGCATGTTGATAAGCACGCGGCTTGTCTTCACGGTCTTGCCGTAGGTATCGATCTTGTCCTGCTCCTTCTCATCGCAGTAGAGGACGGAGGTGTGTCCGAATCCGCCGAGCGCGATGAGCGCGGCTGCCATCGCGGCACCTTCTCCGAAGTTGTCGCATGAGTACATGCCGAGGACAGGGGAGAGCTTCTCATGGGCGAACGGCTCATCAGCCGCCACCTTCTTCACCTCTCCGATGAGTACCTTGGTCGTCGCAGGGACCTTGAAGCCCGCGATCTCCGCGATCTTAGCAGCCGGCTGTCCGACGATCTTCGGATTCACCGAGCCCCTCTTTGGATCGAGGATGATAGGCTCGAGAAGGCTAAGCTCCTCCTTCGTGAGGAAGTGCGCGCCCTGCTCCTTAAACTCCTTCTTCACCTCCGAGTAGATGTCCTTGTGGACGATCACGGCCTGCTCGGATGCGCAGACGACGCCGTTATCGAAGGTCTTGGACATGAGGATGGAGGCGACAGCCATCTTGATATTGCAGTTCTTGTCCATCAGGGCAGGGGTGTTTCCCGCGCCGACGCCGATGGCTGGCTTACCTGATGAGTATGCCGACTTGACCATTCCCGGACCGCCTGTGGCGAGGATGAGGTTGATAAGAGGATGCTTCATCAGATAGTCGGTCTTCTCCATCGAAGGCTCGTCTATCCACGCGATGATATCCTCAGGTGCGCCTGCAGCGACTGCCGCGTCGCGTACGATCCTAGCTGCGTCGCAGGTACACTTCTTCGCCCTCGGATGGGGGGAGAAGATGATGGCATTGCGCGTCTTGAGGGAGATGAGCGACTTGAAGATCGCCGTTGAGGTTGGATTGGTCGTCGGTATGATGCCGCAGATAACGCCCTTAGGCTCCGCGATCTTCTTGATACCGAATCCCGGATCATCCTCGATGATGCCGCAGGTCTTCTCATCCTTGTACTTATGGAAGATATACTCGGCCGCAAAGTGGTTCTTGATGACCTTATCCTCGATGATGCCCATTCCGGTCTCCTGGACGGCATCCTGGGCCAGGCTGATCCTGGCGTTGTTCGCTGCTATAGCTGCGGCGCGGAAGATCTCATCTACCTTCTCCTGTGGGAAGTTCGCGTAGATGCGCTGCGCGCGCTTGACTCTTTCGATCAGTTCCTGCAGTTCTGCCTGCCCTGGGAAGAGTTCGTTGACTTCTGCCATAATCTACTCCTTGTTTATCGATAAAAGAATATATAAAAAACGAAGAATCGGTGTCAATAGATATGTCTAAATCTCCTTAATAGAAGAGAAAACCAAGTGTTGCAAGTGCAATGAACATAAGAGAAATGCCGATTAATGTGAACGGCGGAATATTAACTGCTGCTTTCTGCGTCTTTACTGCACCTCCTAGTTCCAAAGTCCCGGCTATCCGCTCCATCAGGCTCCCCTCTGTCTCGCGGAACGTGGACTGCATTAGCGAGAAGATATACATCACATTCCCGATGATACCATGCTTTGGGACTATCAGGCGGGAAAATCCCTGGGAGATCGCCATGCATGAAGAGAGCCGCAGCGCGCCCTCGACGCCGCCGATGAGCGAGCCCTCCGTGATCGGGAAGGAAAGGATGGAGAAGAGGACGCGGCCTGATGGCGTCAGAAGGGATGAGAGCGTCATGAAGAGAAGCAGGGCCAGATGGGGCAGCAGCCTGATCCTGCGTCCGGTATAGGACTGGAATGAGAGGGCTATGATGAGCGAGATGGCGAGCGGCAGGAGCCCGTTGGTCATCATCACGGCCCCGGCCGAGAGGACCATTGAGGCTATGGCGAGGCGGTTGCCTCTTCCATCCTCGTCGGTCCTGATCTCAGGAATCTCCTCCGGAAGCTCAAGGCGCGTCGAGAGGAAGGCCACGAGTATGGAGGAGGGCAGCGAGAGCGTGAGCATCAGCGGCAGGAAGGCGAGCGTACCGCGTCCCGCGTACAGCGTGGCAATCGCTATCTGCGCAAGCGTGCTGGCAAGGGCCCCCATCGCGGAGACCGAGTATATCGAGATCCTCCTGCCGAAGAGGCGTGAGAGCGCGTACATCATGATGCCAGATGCGAAGGTCTGGGCTATCGAGATGATGGCGAAGACGGAGAAGAGCGTTCCGGAGATGTATGCGTTGCCGATGGCCTTCAGCAGCAGCAGGAGTGCGAAGTGGCCTGGGGCCATCCCCAGCGCCAGAAGCAGCGGTATGTTGGCAAGCCCCAGGCGGAAGAAGGGCAGGATGCGGGGAACGAGAAGCTCCGCCGCGCTCATGAGAAGCGAGAGGGCGGCAAGGTATGCTATCCTATCCTGAGATCGCATCCACATCTCCTTCGCCGCCTGACGTGGTGGCTATCACGCGGTTAGGCAGGCAGCAGAGCATCCCTGTCCATGCCGAGCGCATGCACGTGCCGTTGGGGCAGGGGGATGATATGATCCTTGCCTCTCCGTCCCTTATCTCTATCTCCGTGATTCCTAAAGGGCCCTCGAACGGGTATATGCCATCCTCTGAGAGCGAGTATGCGTATTCCTCCCCATCCGCATCCACGTAGAGCGTGTCTGACGAGGATGGCAGGAGCGTGAGCGATGCGGCAATGGCGAGGGCGTAGACGCCGAATACCGCTATGTCTGCAGCATGAGGATGACGCATATGCAGATGATAGCAGAGTAGACGGGGTGTTTGAAGTGAGGATTTTGTATAGTCATGGCTCTCCTATGTGCTTTCGTTGATGTAGATAATGTGTGCGATGGTGTGGAAATTGTCTCCAATCTGTAGTTTCCTCGATCATGATTGACCTTCTACTCAAGCATTGGTAATGACATTCATGGCTGTCATATTCGTTGCAGATGGGAATCCCGATCAGGGCCTGGAGCTTTCTCTCTATCTAGGCCTTAAGGGCTTCGATACCCATATGGCGACAAGCCTGTCGGAGCTGCAGTGGAGCGTGAGGAAGGCCGTTCCTGACATCATCGTGATGGAGCTTGATTTCCCCGATGGGGATGGGCTGATGTACCTTAGCAAGGCAAGGCAACAGGTCATGTCCTACTTCGTGATCGTGACGTCAAGGGCCTTCGAGAGCGATAGGATCATGGCCTTCGAGCTGGGCGCTGATGACTATATGATAAAGCCATATTCCAAGAAGGAGCTGTCGCTGCGCCTTGAGGCGATGCTGCGCTGCCGCTTCAGGGAGCGGTCCTCTGAGCGGACCGTGTTCCGCGTGCGCTCTTCCTCCCTCGTCATCGACTGGACATCCCATCTTCTCTATATAGATGGCCGTGCCGTGAGCCTGACCGCGAGCGAGTGGAAGATCGTGGCGTATCTTTCGGATAAGTCCGGGCAGCTCGTATCTCGCCAGCAGCTGCTATCATCCTGCTTCCCTGACTGCCTCGACAGCTCAGACCGGATCATCGACACGCATATAAAGAACATCAGGGCGAAGATAGGGCCTGCAGGCATGGACTGGATCGAGACGGTGCGCGGCTACGGCTATCGCTTCCTCGGCCATGATGCCGCGGTGTGAGTGCGCTATTTCTGTTATTTATGTGTAGTTATCCGACACGGTATTGAAAACGCCGCATCATTACGTGAAACTCAAGGCATATGAAGCTTATATATGTAGTAGAGGATCATGATGTCATCAGGGACGGTGTCGTGCAGTACCTCTCCCTCTCCGGATACGATGCAAGGGGATTCGGAACCATAGCTGGCGCCCGCGAGGCCTTCTCATCGGCTGTCCCTGATCTCCTCATACAGGATGTTATGCTGCCGGATGGCGATGGCTTCTCGTTCGCCAAGGAGATGAAGGAGGCGTATCCTAGGCTTCCCGTGGTCTTCCTCACCGCTCGCATAGAGGAATCGGACAGGATCCTCGGCTTCGAGCTGGGGGCCGATGATTATATAACAAAGCCATTCAGCCCGAAGGAGCTTGTGCTGCGCATACAGGCTCTCTTCCGCCGCATCGATGATACCAGCACCTCGACGGATAAGGTATATACCTACCGTGATGAGGATAACGTGATGGTCATAGATGACAACGAGCATGTGCTGACGATCAACGGGACTCCGGTGACGCTCACTGCCGCCGAGTGGCGCATCGTCTTCTTCCTCGCCTCGAACACGCCGAATCTCATCACGCGCTCCCAGATCCTCGAGGAGTGCTTCGACTATAACTTCGAGAGCTATGAGCGCGTGGTGGACACGCATATCAAGAACATCAGGGCGAAGCTCAGGCCCGGCTCCTGGATCGACACGGTCCGCGGGTACGGCTACAGGTTCTCCGGAAAGAAGGCCTGAGTATGCGCCATCAGTTCCTCCGCCTCTTCTTCTCCATAATGGCGATCGTGGTCGTGCTTATACTCGTCCAGGTCTCCATGCTGCTCATCGGCAACTACAGGATCGCGATGGACTGGAGGAATAGGGTGTTCGAGGAATTCGCGCTGACGGTGCAGGATGCCATCTGGCAGATCAGCTCCGCGGATGACGCCGCCGTCTTCAACCTCATGCTGCAGAACACCTCCGAACGTATATCCGGGCTCCTGATAAGGGACGGGAACGGGGAGTTCGTCGCTACCATAGGCAGGAGCCCCCTGGGCAAGCAGCTGCCTACTCCGGGGGATTTCGAGATGAGGAACGCCCAGATAGCCAACGCGAGGATGCAGGTGGCGTATCAGGATGAGATAAGCTACAGGCGAGTCAAGGTCGAGAGCCCCCGGTACGAGATAGCCCTCACCACGACAGGCGGGGCCCTTCCGCTCCTGCGCGGGGTCGCGTTCCGTCCGATGGCCCCTGGCTCCTCAAGCCGCGTCGAGCTTCCCGAGGCCCTGGATGATCAGGATATCGCGGGAACGATAGCTATAACCATCGACGGGGTCACGCGCGGCTATATCGACGTGCTGGTCTTCCGCTTCAACTACTATGCCCCCACGGCTTTCGCCCTAGAGGGCATACTCGCTGTCTTCTTCATCTTCTCCATGCCCCTTGCGCTCATCATCTCCATAGTCCTCGCCGCAGTAGTCTCCAAGCGTACCGAGCGCTCGGTGAAGGGTATACAGAACGCGCTCTGCAAGCTCTCGCGCGGTGAGTTCGATATATCATTCCCACGGCAGCACACAGAGGAGATGAGGGCGATCTCCGAATCGATCGCCACCCTTGCCAAGGACCTTGAGCGCCACCAGCGGTCAAGGAAGGAGTGGATAAGGAACATCTCCCATGATCTCAATACCCCTGTCACATCGCTTTCCATACTGATAAACGGTGCCATCGACGGGATCTTCCCGATCGATGAGAAGCTCCTTTCCTCACTGAAGAAGGAGAATGACACGCTCTCGGAGCGCATAGCCTCCGTCGGCTACTACTCATTCCTTCTCTCTCCGGACGCGAAGGCTGACAAGGAGGAGGTGAGCGTCAGGTCGCTTGCCTCCGACACCCTGGCAAGCAAGGGACTTTCCTGCGCGCTTCCCGATAATGATATCGAGGCATATGCCGATCCGTCGCTCCTCTCACGCGCTCTCTGCGAGGTCGTGAGGAACGCCGATGCCTACCGCACGGGCGATGATGTTCCTCTAATGGCGCTGCGTATCGGGGGAGATGGATCGTCGGTGATCGAGGTCCGTAACAGGGGAAGCCTTCCCAAGCCCCTGCCTCAGTTCTTCGAGCCATGGGCGCGCGGTGATGAGTCACGTACTTCCGGCGGCTCAGGCCTTGGACTGCCGATCGTCTATCAGATAATGGAGCTGCACTCCGGCTCCGTGATGATAGCAGAGAGCGGAGCGTTCGTGACGGTTACCCTCAAGTTCCCGAAGAGGCCATGACGGCGTCATCCCAGAGGCCGCGTATCTCCACCTTCCCGTCTATCCAGAGCGCATAGGACGGTCCGAAGCCTCCCTTCGGTATCGATACCGAGCCCGGATTGAGGTAGAGGATGCCATCTCTTTCCTCCAGCACGGGTATATGGGTATGGCCGGAGAAGAAGCAGTCGATACCCTCCGGATGATGCTCCGGCGTGATGGTGTGGCCATGGGCCATCAGTATCTTCTTGCCATCGGCGAAGACAAGGGCAGTCTCTGACAGCACGGGGAAGGGAAGCACCATCTGATCCACCTCCGCCTCGCAGTTTCCCCTTACCGACACGATGGATGAGGAGAGCGCCGAGAGCGCCTTTATCACGCCCTTGGGCTCATAGCCCGCAGGAAGGTCATTCCTCGGTCCATGGTAGAGCAGGTCGCCAAGTAGTAGCAGGGCGTCGAATGATTCGCTGGTGAATATCGAGGAAATCCTCTCTGCCGCCGGCAGCGAGCCATGTATATCAGATGCGATAAGGAATCTCATGGCCCGATGATAGCCGAAATGGGACCTCCCCTCAATCCATGCCTCTTCTTCATATTCCACGAAAAGCACATCAATCATCACCGATTTTCCATGTTCCCGCCAGTTTCGTGCCATAGTCCCTACATGGACACAGGGGAAAATCATCTGTAGGAACCCAAGAATCAAAAAGGGAGAAAGGATTATGAAGAAAGCGTTACTTCTGCTTCTTATGGCCGCAGTAGTGGTCTCTGGAGCGTTTGCAGCTGTCAATTTCAGCGGAAACTTCGTTACCGGCTATGTCTTCCAGAATGCCCATGACGAGTGGACTAACTACGTCTTCGGTCAGGATAACACTGACACGAACCAGACGAAGCTCACGCTCGGCATCGCTGATGAGGATGGCTACTGGTCGATCGGATTAGAGGGCGAGCTTTACCTTGATGGCGCGAACCTCAATGAGAGCGTTACCGGCAACAGGGTCGCCGGTGATGTGACCGTTGATATCGCGAAGATGATCGGCGGTGCCGATACCGACTGGAGCGCGAAGCTCTCCCTCGCTGCCAACGACAGGATCACCGCTCTCAGGGCCTATACCAACAAGTCCGGTCTCAACTATGACCGCATAAGGACCGATGAGGAAGGACTATGGACGAACCTCGTCCTTGGCTATGGCGATCTGATCCAGGTGCAGGTCGGCGGATCCCCGGCTCTCACCGGCAGTGCTGATGATTTAGACTCTGCCGCGGTTCCTGGATTCCAGGATGGCGATTTCATCGCATCCGTGATGACTAAGCCTATCGATGGACTTGCTGTGTCCGTGGACTGGGCATATGTAGGCGATAAGGCCTCCTCGCTGAAGGATAACTACGGCGTGGTAGGCGGTGCCGCCGATGTGAATATCGGAGCGCTCTGCGGCCTTGACTTCGACCTCGGCGTAGGCGTTGCGGATAAGTATTACTATGGAACCGAGAAGAACGTGCTGTCCGCGCAGGTCTATGGCGGCGTTGATGCCTTCTCCATCTTCGGTGAGTATGTGCTTGATGATGATATCTCTAGGGTCCACTTCGGTGCTGATATAACCGCGATCGAGAACGTGCTTCTCAATGTCTATGGCGGACTCGGAGATATCTCAGAAGCCGCTGACAGCTTCTATGTAGGCGGTAACATCGGATACGAGGTCTGCGGCATCACGTTCGCGCTCAACCTCCAGTATGCCTCCTACGCCGATGGCGGCCACTCATACCTCCACGGAGATGGCGGAGACAAGGGCGGCGATATCGCGCAGGGCGGCGTGAAGGCCGATGGATTCTCCATCACGCCTAAGATCTCC
>CASFZR010000050.1 GCA_949299185.1 uncultured Spirochaetales bacterium | reverse complement strand
TGCGGTGATCAAGATGAACGCGCCGAGGATAAGGCTCTTCTTCATAACGGGGGTGGTGAAGCTCTCGAACCTCTCGATCTTCTCGAAGATGAACAACCTCGTCGACCTCTCGATGGATCCGCGCTTCGCCTCTGCCTTCGGGTACACGGATGAGGAGCTACTGGAGTACTTCGGCGAGGGGATAGACGAATACTATTCCTCGCATAAGGATGAATACTCTTCCAGGGATGAGCTTGCCATGAGGATAACGGCTACCGCTTCTCACCGAGGTCAGAGGTGACGGTATATAATCCCGTCTCGATCGGTTACTTCTTCAACGATGGATGCTCATTCCAGAACTATTGGAACATGACGGGAGTCTCCACCCTCGCCGTAACATTGGCAAGCAGGATACCTCTATCAGAGATCGTAGAGGACACCGGGGTTGTGAGCATGTCAGCCTTCACCTCATTCGACATCTCACAGATATGTTCCGGGAAGCTCTCGAAGAACAGCATCCTCGCACTGCTCTACTACACCGGCTATCTCACGATAAAGGACGGAGACGAGGATGGACTCACCCTCGCCTTCCCCAATACCGAGATCTCATCATCATTCACGAGTTCCCTCGCAGGGAAGTACGGCGAAGACGAGGACGAGGCGATCAATGTGGTGGTGGCTGGAAAGATGGCCGCCAGGAAAGGAGACACGGAGGCACTCATCAGGAGGCTCAGCGACTTCTACGCCCAATGCTCCTCCCAGATACTCAGCCACCGCTTCGAGCAGCCCTACCAGCTCATTGCCCATATGTTCTTCATCGCGGCAGGATGCAGGGCCGCCGTCGAGGAAGGCACGATGCTGGGACGCATAGACAACTCGATGCGGGTTGGAAGGCACATATACCTATTGGAGCTGAAGGTGGATGAATCAGCTGATAACGCCCTCTCCCAGATAAGGGACAGGCGCTATGACGAGAAGTTCAGGATAGAGCTAGAGAGAGGTTATACCATCCACCTCATAGGGCTATCATTCTCATCGGAGAAGAGGAACATATCTGAATATAAGGAAGAGATCATCAGGCAATGATAGGCCGCCCCGGAGGGCGGCATCCATCATATCAGAGCTTATTGATGCTCACTATGCTATGCACATCAGCCTCTTCAAGCATCAGGAGCGTGGGTTCTTCCTCCTTATCAGGATTCCAGCTGAACGTACCTGTATCCACGACATCCATGAACTGTGTGTAGACTACGGTCCCATCCTCGGAGACACTCAACTCAGAACTGGCGGCAGCCTTACCGGGAATCGGCTTACGAACCGTTGAATCAGTACCGAAATCATGGTAGCAGATAAAGGAACCATTGTTATCATTTGCTCCGGCAATCCAATAGACCCTATCGCCAACGGTCTCGAAATGAGCGGCGGTCTTAGCATTGGCATCCAGTACTACCTCATCGACAGTAACATCGGTTCCATTCAGGTTTACCCTGATGAGACTATCTGATAGCATTGTCGTACTAGAATAATGACTTGCCAGAATCAGGCCTATTGAAAAATCTGCCGATGAAAGCTTTTCCAGTTCCCACCCCTCTGAATCCTCACTTTGAATAACAATCTGATCCTCAAATAAAAGAGAGCCATCTACGATACGAAGGATATTGCATATTATATCTGTTCCTTTCTTATGGAAATCGTAGAGCAAATCTCCTTTTATGAAGGCATTGTAGGTGTCTCCCGCATCCTCAAAAAGTCCTATCTCGTTGTCTTGATCGTCCTTATAATTAGCAGGAATGATTACAGATGCCGGATTTTCTGAATTGATATCCAGCAGATAAGGAGAGAAATAGCCTTTATCATCCGTAATCTTAAGAAGAACATAATCATCCGATACAGCCAAGACACGCTCCGGCCACCCTTGCTCGTCACTCGTAAGCTGTTTCAGCGTGCCTTTGGAAAGCTCATCCTTACCTATGCGATATAGGGCTGTGCTATCAGAATCATTGCCGATCATATACAGATAGTTATCTGTCACCCAGATACTAGGATGATCCGTGCCATTATATAGGGTCCTTATTCCCTCGAAAGTCTCAGGGTTCTGAAGAAGATATGCAGAACCATCACGCATATCAAGGATGGCCTCATTGTCACCATAGGATCTGATGACATCAATCTCCACAGTGGCTGCGACCATTATCGGATTGCCTTCCGCATCATCTTCGCCGCTTTCTTTATACTGTACAACAGGTTCCTTCCTGATAGTCTGGAGAGTACCGTCTATATAGTAGAAATCCTCATCTATCTGATTAATTGTCGCATTTTCAAATACCACCTTGGTACCACTACCTGACTCGAATACAAGCGGCTGGAAAACAGTACTATCAGGTGTATTGAATGAAAGGTAGGATGGCCCGTCAATAGCCTTTGCCTCTACCACACCGTAGGTATATGGGGATACCGTTCCTATGCTCTTTGCCGTAACGGTAAGCTCCTTGCCGATGTCTGAGACAGATTCATCGCTGCCGTTGCTTCCGGGAGCCGCACATGAAGCCAGAAGTATGATCGATATCACGATAAAGATATTCCTAATCGTTTTCATACCTTCATGTTATCCTTCTATCGCCTATCCGGCAATGTCGAATAAGCCTTATTGCCTGTTTCTCCAAAGCCTCTCTTAGGGTATAATCTCCCTCACGGAGATAAGCCTTGAGTTTCGTTCATCTACACAACCATACGGATTTCTCGCTCCTTGATGGAGCCGCGTCCATTCCTAAGTACATCAAGAAGGCTCAGGAGTGCGGAATGACCAGCCTTGCCATAACCGATCACGGCAACATGTTCGGCGCCATAACCTTCTACAAGGCGTGCAAGGCGGCAGGCATCAACCCGATCATCGGCTGCGAGATGTATATTAACCCCAAGGACAGGAAGGACAGGACTCCATCGTCAGAGGGCAACAGATACTATCATCTGATACTCCTCGCGATGTCCGACAAGGGCTATCACAACCTGATGGAACTCAACTCCATAGCCTATAAGGAAGGCTTCTACTATAAGCCGAGGATCGATGATGAGACGCTCAGTGCCCATAGCGAGGACCTTATCTGCCTCTCGGCCTGCATAGCCGGTGAGATTCCCCAGCTTTTGCTGCATAACAACATGGCGAAGGCCAAGGAAAGGGTGCTATGGTTCAAGGAACTCTTCGGAGACAGGTACTATCTGGAGCTGCAGGATCATGGCCTGCCGGAACAGAAGATGATCAATCCCCTGATAATGCAGCTCTCCCAGGAATGTGAGGTTCCTCTCGTATGCACAAACGACATCCACTACATAGAGAAGGATGACTGGAACGCCCACGACACCCTTCTCTGCATCGGAACCGCGGCAAAGAAGAGCGATAAGAACCGCCTGAGATACAAGGAGGGAGAGTTCTATTTCAGGACCCCCGAGGAGATGGCAGAGCTGTTCTCCTGGTGTCCAGAAGCATTGGAGAATACGGGGAAGATAGCCGAACGCTGCCAGATAGAGATCAACTTCCCTGGACCTATACTCCCCAAGTGCCAGATACCCCCAGAGTTCAAGAGTGATGCCGAGTATCTTACCTTCCTTGCCAATGAAGGGCTCAGGAAGCGCTATCCGGTGGTGACAGAAGAGCTGCAGAAGAGGCTTGATTACGAGCTTGGCATCATCATACAGATGGACTTCCCCGCCTACTTCCTCATAGTCCGCGACTACATCCACTGGGCGAAGACCCATGGCATACCGGTAGGACCGGGACGCGGAAGCGGCGCAGGCTCCCTCGTGGCATACTCGATCACGATAACCGACGTCGACCCGATCAAGTACAACCTCCTCTTCGAGAGGTTCCTCAATCCAGAGCGCGTATCACTGCCGGATTTCGACGTGGACTTCTGCTTCGAAGGGCGAAGCCAGGTCATCGACTACGTTACCGAGCATTACGGCAAGGACAGGGTCGGACAGATCATCACCTTCGGAACGCTTAAGCCGAAGGCGGTCGTGAAGGATGTCGCCCGTGTCCTCGATATCCCATATGAGGAATCGAACAAGATCTGCTCCTTGATTCCGGAAGATCCCAAGATGACGCTGCAGAAGGCATTTGAGGCCGAGCCTAGGCTGAAGGAGATAGAGGATAAGGGCGGAGTGTATGCAGAGCTTTTCGATACCGCGCGAAGGCTTGAGGGCCTTAACAGGCACTCATCGCTGCACGCTGCAGGCGTCGTCATCGGCCGGGAGCCCCTCGATAAGTACGTCCCGCTATATGCGGATCCTAAGACCGGAGCCATATCCACGCAGTATACGATGCTCCAGATCGAGGAATGCGGACTCGTGAAGATGGACTTCCTGGGGCTGAAGACACTGACGCTTATCAAGCACACGGTCGAGCTGATCCGCAAGAAGATCCCTGATTTCGATATCAACAAGATCGATGATACCGATAAAAAGACCTTCGATATGCTCGATAAGGGCGATTCCAAGTGCGTCTTCCAGTTTGAATCCGACGGAATGGCCAACATCCTCAAGAGAGAGCATCCGACGACCATAGAGGAGCTGGTAGCCCTCAACGCGCTCTACCGCCCGGGCCCTATGCAGTTCATCGACCAGTACATCGATTCCAAGCTAGGCCGGAGGGAGATCGAGTACCCCGATCCATGCCTCAAGGATGTGCTTGAGGAGACATATGGCGTCATAGTCTACCAGGAACAGGTAATGAAGGTCGCCCAGATCATCGCAGGCTACACCCTCGGACAGGCCGATATCCTCCGCAGGATAATGGGTAAGAAGAAGAAGGAGGCACTGGCCGCGGAGCTTGTGAAGTTCAAGGCTGGGGCGGTGAAGAACGGCTTTACCGAGGAACACGCCGAGGAGATATTCCACATCCTGGAACCATTCGCAGGATACGGATTCAACAAATCACATGCCGTCGCCTACTCCGTCGTCGCATACCAGACGGCGTATCTCAAGGCGAACTTCCCCGCCGAGTTCCTTGCCGCGAACCTCACCAATGAGATGGGCAACCCCGCCAAGTTCTCAGAGTACCTCAACCTCGCCCCGAAATACGGGCTGAAGATACTCCCGCCATCGATAAACAAGTCCGATAAGCACTTCAACGTCAGTGATGGGGACATCATATACGGGCTTGCGGGAATAAAGGGCGTCGGAGAAGGAGTGGTTGAGCAGATCGTCAAGGAGCGCGAGGCGAACGGCCCTTACAAGTCATTCATGGACTTCCTTTCCAGGCAGGCAGACGGAGTGGTGAACTCCAAGACGCTCGAATCCCTTATAAAGGCGGGAGCATTCTCGGACCTAGGCATCGATGGCGCCACGCTCCTTGCGAACCTGGATGAGGCCATGAAGTTCGATAAGACCTCCCGCGAAGCGACGGCATACGGCCAGCTCTCCCTCTTCGGCGATGATACCGAGGCACTCGGCGAGTTCGAGATGAGGCAGGTCGAGCCCTTCAGCCTGGTAGAGAAGCTGCAGATGGAGAAGGAGTATCTGGGATTCTATATCTCGGGCCATCCCCTCGACACATACGCTGAGCAGATCGCCGCGTGCGTGAGGACGGATCTCTCCGACCCGAATACGATAACCCTCGGAGCCGATACCTCGCTGATCGCCCTGGTGACCTCAGACAGGATGGTCGTGACGCAGAAGACCAAGGACAAGATGGGCATCTACACGCTTCAGACGAAGGAAGGAGAGGTCGATGCCGTGGCCTTCCCCTCGACCTATGAGGTGATACGCGACAGGATCGAGAAGGACCACGTCTATGGATTCAGGGGAACATTCGGCAAGCGTGATGCCGAATCCAAGCTCTCATTCCATATCTCGGAGGTATGCTCGCCGTATGAGCTGAAGCCAGAGGCGGTGAACCTGATGCACATAGTACTCCAGCCACATGCGGTGGAGATGGAGAACCTGAAGGCCCTTTCAAGGAAGCTGAGGGACAATGAAGGCTTCGTGCAGGTCGCCATGTCCATAAAGGGGATTCCAGGAGAGGAGCTGAAGGCCGCAGGAACATACTCCGTGGAGTACTCGACACGGCTTGTCGAGGAACTTAAGGATATGGATATGGTCAGCAGGGTCTGGATTTCTTAACTTATGGTGTAGGAGAACTATTATGCTGATACTCATGAAGGCAGCGCTGTTTCTATCCAGGCTGCTGGCGCTATACTCTTTCCTGATCTGGATAAGGATCTTCCTCTCCTGGATCACGCCCTATCCTCAGGCAGGAACCTTCACATACTACATCGCGAGGATCGTTGATCCGTTCCTTTCCGCGTTCCGTTCCTCCAAGGCCCGCATAGGGATGCTGGACTTCTCTCCCGTCATCGCCGTAGGCGTACTCTCCGTCATCCAGTCCATACTCAATGTCTTCGGATACAGCGGCTATCTGACGTTCGGGATAATCCTAGCGCAGATCATCGCGGCATTCTGGGGCTATGGCGTATCGATATTCCTCTGGATCTCGATAATCATGCTTGTCTTCCGCACCATCGCCTCATTCTCCTCGAATCCCGCCTTCTACAACATGCAGCAGAACATGGGGATGATGACCAATCCGATAATCTCCTTCGTCCGGCGCTGCTTCGGTCCGCGTATCGTCAAGGACAGAACGCTGAACATCGTATCGCTTATCGTTGCCATCATGCTCTACTTCGTCCTCAAGAGGGTGTTCGGGATGCTTGCCGCATACGCCTTGAGAATACCATTCTGAGATGGGCAGCAGCGAAAAGATCACCATGGTTCCGGGAGTCGGTCCCAAGCTAGGGACCGAATTCGCCCACCTTGGCATATCCACGCTGCGCGATATGATCCTCTTCGCCCCTCGCGGCTACGACGATAGGAGGGAGGAGCGCACGCTCAGGATGACGAGCCAGGAGGACGCCACGATCTCCTGCCGCATAACGGTACTCTCCCATTCTGAGTTCCCGTCCAGACGGGGTCGGACGCTGAAGGTGACAGCCATCGATGAGGATGGCACGAGGCTCCAGCTGCTATGCTTCAACAGGCCTTTCCTGAAATCACAGCTGACGATCGGGTCTTCCTGGTACATAGTCGCGACGGTTGAGCGCTATAAGGGAATCTACTCAGCCGCGTCATTCGAACTCAAGAAGACGAGGGAGGAAGCCGGCATTGGCAGCATACTACCTATCTATCCCCTCTCCGGAGAGCTTACCGAGAAGATGATGCGCAGGGCCTCTTCATTCGCCCTTGCCATGCTCTCCCCTATTCCCGACGAGCTGCCCGCACAGCTCTATGACAGGCTGGGCCTGATGCATCACGACATGGCATACAGGGCAATCCACTACCCGAAGAGCATCGAGGAGGCTTCAGAGGCGAAGAGAACGCTGTCTTTTACCGAGCTGCTTCTCCTTGAGCTTAAGGCACTGCGCGACAAGGCGCCGCGGACAAGGCGCAGGAGCGTTCCCTCTGAAAGGGAGAAGTCGCTCATCTCCAGCCTGCCATTCTCGCTCACCCCGGACCAGGAAAGCTGCCTGCAGCAGATAAGGGAGGATCTCGACTCCCCTGCCCCGATGTCACGGCTTCTTCAGGGAGACGTAGGCTCAGGGAAGACGCTCGTTGCCTGGCTCAGCGCCCTGCATGTGATAGATAGCGGCGGACAGGTCGCATTCATGGCCCCGACCGAGCTTCTGGCAAGGCAGCACGCGGAGGGAGCGGCAGAGCTTCTGGCTCCCCATGGCGTGAGGATAGCCTTCCTTACAGGCAGCGTCAGAGGAGAAGGACGGAAGCTGCTACTCCGTTCACTCAGGGACGGAACCACCGATCTCGTGATAGGCACGCACGCGCTATTCTCGGAGGATGTGGAGTTCCGTGATCTGCGATACGCCATCATCGACGAGCAGCACCGCTTCGGGGTACAGCAGAGAGAGGCATTAAGGAGCAAGGGAATGGATCCTGACATGCTATCGATGTCGGCGACCCCTATCCCTCGGACGCTTGCGCTCACGCTCTTCGCCGATCTGGATGTATCCACGATACATACGATGCCTTCGGGGAGGATCCCCATAACCACATACCTCGTTAAGGAAGACAGCCGCGAAAAGATGTTCAGCGCGATAAGCGTCGAGTTCCGCCGCGGCCATCAGGCTTACTTCGTGTATCCACGCATCGGGGATGAGGGAGAGAGCGACCTGAGGGATGTAACGACCATGTACGAGGATCTCCGCTCGATCTTCCCCGGCGTCCCGTCAGCGCTTATCCACTCAAGGCTCGAGGAGGATGAGAAGATGAGGATACTACGCGATTTCCGCAGCGGAAGGCTGAGCTATCTTGTGGCGACCTCGGTCGTGGAGGTCGGCATAGATATCCCGAACGCAACATGCATGGTCATCGAGCATGCGGACAGATTCGGACTGGCGGCCCTCCACCAGCTCAGAGGCCGTGTCGGCAGAAGCACGCTCCCCTCTTACTGCTTCCTGGTATATGGCCGCAGCCTCTCCGAGGATGCCAAGGCCCGGCTCCGTGTCATGAGGGACACCAACGACGGATTCCGGATCGCGGAGAAGGACCTTGAGATAAGGGGACCTGGGGAGATCGCGGGGGACAGGCAGTCTGGATTCCTCCGCCTGCGCTTCGCCTCACTGACAGAAAGCCCGGAATTGGTCGAGCTGGCAAGGACGGAAGCGGAGGCGATCATCAGGGAGGACAGAGGCCTGCTGAAGGCAGAGAATACCGTGCTGAGGAAGGCTCTGCAGGATTAGCTTATCTTCCCACCCCTCCGGGAGTGTCTAATTTCCTGTTTTACAGTATAATCACGGCATGGAACCAAGCAGAGAACAGGCCGAAGGGCTCTTCAGGAAGTACAACAAGACGGAAAGCCTCTATCATCACGCGCTCTCAGTCGAGGCGGTGATGAGGGAATTCGCAGAGAAGAACGGAGAGGATCCTGAATACTGGGGTATCGTGGGATTCCTCCATGATATAGACTGGGAGATGTTCCCAGAGGAGCATTGCAGGAAGGCTCCAGAACTCCTTGCGGAGATCGGTATGCCCGATGATATGATCCATGCGATCTGCAGCCACGGCTACGGCCTTGTTACGGACGTGAAGCCTGAGCGCTACATGGAGAAGGTGCTATACACGATCGATGAGCTTACCGGACTCGTGACGGCGACGGCCCTGATGAGACCGGAGAGGATGAAGGGCATATCCGTGAAATCCATCAAGAAGAAATGGAAGGATAAGTCCTTCGCCGCCGGCGTGAACAGGGAACTCATCACGAAAGGGGCGGAGATGCTCGGCCTCGATATCTCAGAGATCATACAGACCACGATAGACGGAATGACGAAGGTCGCTCCTCAGCTTGGCCTCTGGCCGGAGGAATAGGATGCGCAAGACAAAGATAATATGCACCATAGGCCCTGCTGTCGAAAGCGATGAGATGATCGAAGCCCTCATCAAGGGCGGCATGGATGCGGCAAGGATGAACTTCTCCCATGGCTCCCATGAAGAGCATAGGGTGAGGATCGAGAGGATCAGGCGCATCTCCGAGAAGCTCGGCGTCTCTATACCGATAATCCTCGACACGAAGGGACCTGAGATCCGTACGACAGTATTCAAGGATGGAGCGGCGATGCTTCAGGAAGGCTCATCGTTCACCTTGTATGCACGCGGAGAGGAGGAAGGCGATGAGAATGGAGTCGTCATCACCTATCCATACCTGGCGGAGGATGTGGAGAAAGGCACCCGCATACTCATAGATGACGGGCTATGCGCGCTCTCGGTCGAAGAGATACGCGACGGAAACGTCATATGCCGTGTCCTCAACAGCGCGAGGATATCGAACCATAAGTCGATAAACGTTCCCGGCGTCGATATAGACATGCCATTCATCTCCGACACGGACAGATCGGATATCCTCTTCGGCATAGAGATGGATGTCGACTTCATCGCAGCCTCATTCGTCAGAAGCGCAGAGGACGTGAGGAGGATAAGGAAGCTTCTTTCAGTAAACGGTGCCGATTCGATCAGGATCATCTCGAAGATCGAGAGCAAGAGCGGCATAGACAACCTCGATGCCATCATAAAGGAGTCCGATGGCGTGATGGTCGCAAGAGGAGACCTTGGGGTAGAGATACCATTCAAGGAACTGCCCGCGATCCAGAAGAGCATAATCCAGAAGTGCTATGAGAGCGGGAAGATCGTCGTGACGGCGACGCAGATGCTGGAATCGATGACCGAGCACTCCAGGCCGACGAGGGCGGAGGTATCCGATGTAGCGAATGCGATATACGATGGTACTACCTGCACGATGCTATCTGGGGAGACCGCGGCGGGGAAGTATCCTATAGAAGCGGTAAGGACGATGGCCGAGATCGCCGAGTATACCGAGAACCAGATAGACTACAGGAAGAAGTACTTTGACAGGCAGCCTTCGACGATCGCGGATATACCGAATACCATCGCAAGCGCGGCCGTCGATGCCTCCTTCTCCCTCGGAGCCAAGGCGATAATCTGCATGACGGCAAAGGGACGCTCTGCCAGGATGACATCCTCATACCATCCCTCCGCTCCGATAATCGCGTGCGTCACGGATAGCAAGGCATTGAGGCAGCTGAGGCTCGATTATGGCGTATACCCCATAGCCGCGCCTTATACCGAGGACAGGGATGAGCTTGCGGAGCTTGCCAACGTGCTGGCGAAGAAGACTGGAATCATCAAGGAAGGAGACCTTGCCGTCATCATCACCGGAACCCAGACAGGCTATCAGGCGGCGGATTCGCTGCAGCTTACGAGGCTTTCCTGACCTCTTGGATTTGTTGTAAGCTTAGGCCATGCGGATCACTGGCGGTAAATACCTTAGACGGCAGGTAGCCTGCCCTCCCGGCGTGATAAGGCCGGCGATGGATATGATGAGGGAATCGATGTTTGCCATCTTGGGAGATCTGGAGGGCGCGTCGTTCCTTGATCTCTTCTCAGGATCAGGCTGCGTAGCGATAGAGGCTGCCTCAAGGGGAGCGTCTCCCATCCATATGGTGGAGATGGATAAGGGCAAGAAGCCGACGATGGAGAAGAACCTCTCATTCGTCGAGGAGGACAAGAGGATATTCACCATGGATGTCATGCGCTTTCTCGCATCCTCGCCGATGCGCTACAGCGTCGTATATGCCGACCCTCCATTTCCGATGGAAGATAAGACACGGATCGCAGAGCTCGTATCAGAGCATTCCGTGGTCAAGGACGGAGGTCTGTTCATCATTCATCTTCCAAGAGAGGAAAGGAAGCTCTGGGCTGAGAGGATCGGCAGCCTCAGGCTCACGGATGAGCGGAAATACGGCAGGAGCATCCTCCTGTTCTACAGACCCGATAGCGAGGAATGATATGCAGATCGACAATGACAACGTAGCTTATGATGAGTACTTCGTAAGGGCAAGCGATACCGATATGTTCTACAGCGCGGCTCTCCCCTTCTACTTCGATGCGATGCAGGAGATGGGAGGCGAGCACGCAGAGAGGATGGGCGTCGCGATCGCGGACCTGATGAGGGAGAGGAACTGGACGTGGGTGATAACGCGCACACGTGCCATCTTCCATCACCTCGACAAGTGGCAGGATACCGTAAGGCTGGAAAGCTGGCCGCAGAAGGGATACAAGCTCTACTGCCCCCGTGTCGTCAACGGCTATGGCAAGGATGGAAGCCCCTCCTTCGAGGCGATGACGCTCTGGGCCCTTATAGACCTTAGCAGGAACAGGCCCCTGCGGCCATCGGAGATTGAATCCAGCTTCAGGATACCGCCTGAGGATAAGCACTGGATGGATCCTGATATCGGGAAGATCGAGAAGTTCGACGATGCCACCCTGATAGAGCGCTGGCCGATCCACACGCCGGTCCCTACCTATTTCGATATCGATTACAACAGGCATATCAACAACGTTGTCTATGTACGCTGGATGGTATCGGCGATGGATGAGGAGTTCCTCAAGTCCTATGAGCCTGCGGTCGTGGACGTGCAATGGGAGCATCAGACCTTCCGTGGCGACAAGGTCCATGTGGAGACTGGAGTCGTCTCAAAGGACGGCGATGAGGCAAGGCTGGTGCATTGCATCAGGAAGGATGATGGGACGATAGTATTCGAGGCGAATACGAGATGGAGGAAGAAGGATCAGTAATGGGGAGGCCTTCTGCTAGGCCTCGCCTCGCTTGATACCTCTATAAGGTCCTCGACCTTCCTCTCAAGCGACTCTATACGCATGATAAGCGAGCCGATCGTCCTCTCCTGGTCGATCACGACCTCATTCAGCTTGGCCACCGTATCCTCAAGATAGCTGGCCTTTATCTCAAGCCTTTCTAGCTCTTCCATGGGCATGAGTCTATATTCCCACAGCATCAAATGCAAGATTAAAAGAGTGTGACAGCAACCCTCTTTA
>CASFZR010000049.1 GCA_949299185.1 uncultured Spirochaetales bacterium | reverse complement strand
CTGACTGCAGCAGCACTCACATGGATCATTACAGGAGAGATCATAAGAGCCGTGACAATCCTTGTGGTATTCTGCCCATGCTCTCTTGTGCTGGCAACGCCTACGGCAATCATGGCAGCTATAGGTAATGCTTCAAAGCATGGCTTCCTGATAAAAGAAGGTGATGCTCTTGAGCGTTTTGCTGCAACCGATATAATCGCCTTCGACAAGACAGGGACCATAACAAAAGGAAAGCCTGAAGTCAGGGAAGCAGTCGGCGATGAACGGCTTCTGGCTATAGCAGCCTCAGCAGAGGCATCATCAGAACACCCTCTTGGCAAAGCAATCGTCAGATCATACAAAGGCGTCCTCCTCCCCTGCTCCTCATTCAGGATGATTCCTGGAGGCGGAATCGAATCAACAGTGGACGAAAGGAATATAATTGCCGGTTCGAGGGACTTTCTCATAATGAAAGGAATCCCTATACCGGAGAACAACGATAAGATATTCATCGATGAAGGTGATGCCATCATACATGTCTCGGAAAATGGCTGCTATCTTGGCTTCGTCGCGCTGTCAGACACGATAAGAGAGGAAAGCCGCTCAATCATAAGCAGCCTTCAAAGTTCTGGAGCAGAGCCGATACTCCTTACGGGAGACCATCGGGAGGCAGCTATGAATATCGGAAGAAAGGCAGGAATCAGGGAAATAGTCCCTTCCTGCCATCCAGAGGACAAACTCGATAAAATAAGAGATGGAATCAATGATGCACCAGCTCTGAAGGCCGCGGACACAGGAATTGCTATGGGCGGTATAGGAAGTGATATAGCAATGGATGCGGCAGACATAGTACTCATAAACGATAATCTCAGCGGGCTTCCTTTCCTGCTGAAGCTTGCGAAGACCATGATGAGGACGATAAGACGGAATATCATCTTCTCCATGCTTCTGAACTTCATTGCGATTATTCTTGCAATGACTGGAATCCTCAACCCGGTCGCAGGCGCGCTTGTGCATAACTCAGGATCGGTAATCGTAATCATCAGCTCCGTACTGCTTCTTGGATTCAGGGAAAAGAAGCGTAATCCATGATTACAAGCATTCAGAGCAGGATTCTTTATCCCTGCTCTGTTAGCTACATGGTTCGCAATTACTATAACAATCTGAAAAGTTTGCCTTCAATCCTACTTCAAATTAATGGCTCTTCACTAATCAAAATTCTTGATAAGTGAAAAGATGTCAAGGAGACCATGTTAATACACTATATATAGTGTTACTATGGTTTCATATGAACGCTATATCTCACTAATATCAAGCGTTTCAGAGATTTTTGAGGTCAATTCTGGGTCAGTGCTTCTGTATTCTTTGTAATACGCGTAGGCACAATGGTATAACCTAATGCATTCAGTATTTTCCAGACTGTTGCAAAGGATGGGTTGCCATTCGGAGAAAGTGCCTTATAAAGCCCTTCTCGAGATATTCCTGCTTCTTTTGCCGTCTTGGTCATACCTTTTGCTCTTGCTACTGTATCTATCGCTTTGATAAGTGCAGCAGGATCATTTCTTTTGCAGCTTCATCAAGATAAAGAGTCTGAAGCTCATTAGTATCAAGATATTCAGCTACATCAAATTTAGTCAGTTTTTCCATCTTCATACTCCTTGGCAAGTCTCTTAGCGGTCTTTATGTCATCACTCTGTGTATTCTTATCTCCGCCGATCAGAAGAATGAGGATCTCTGAACTGCGGCCCATGAAATACACGCGGTATCCCTTTCCTACATCAATCCGGAGTTCAGAGACCTTCTCTCCGACAGACTTTGAATCACCGAAATTTCCCTGCTCTAGTCTTTCAATCCTGCGTACTTGACAACCTTCGCCAGATTATCCTTCAACTTTCTCAGCCATTTTGCAAACCGATCAGTCTGGAAGACTTCTTTCATAAATAGGGTGTAATCTATGGTTCACACCCAGTCAATCGATATCGGATCTTTAGCAAAATGGAAAATCGCTGTAAGCAACCTTATTACCTACAGCGATTCTATATACTTAATTCTTTATATTATAAGTAAATATTACTCCCACTCGATCGTCCCCACCGGCTTCGGCGTCATGTCATAGCAGACCCTGTTGACGCCCTTGACCTCTGAAAGGATCCTCTCCGTTATGTGGCTGAGGAGGCTGAATGGGATATCCTCGACCGTCGCGGTCATGGCGTCCTTGGTGTTGACGGCCCTGATGATCACAGGATACTCGAAAGACCTCTTGCCTTCCCTGATACCGGTAGAACGGAAATCCGGGACGATCGTAAAGTATTGCCAGACCTTCCCCTCAAGCCCGTTCTTCGCGAACTCCTCGCGCAGTATCGCATCGGACTCGCGCACGCACTCAAGCCTGTCACGGGTGATCGCTCCCAGGCACCTTACTCCAAGCCCCGGTCCCGGGAACGGCTGACGATAGACCATGCCATCAGGCAGGCCGAGGGCCTTTCCCACTACCCTTACCTCGTCCTTATAGAGGAACTTCAGCGGCTCGACTAGCTCGAACTGCAGATCCTCAGGGAGACCTCCTACATTATGATGTGCCTTGACGCCGTTGCTCTCGAGGATATCAGGATAGATAGTGCCCTGGGCAAGGAATCCGATGCCATCAAGCTTCCTGGCCTCCTCCTCGAAGACCCTGATGAACTCAGCGCCGATCACCTTCCTCTTCTCCTCAGGATCAGCGACACCCGCAAGCTTGTCGAGGAAGCGGTCGACCGCATCGACATAGACGAGATTGGCATCCATCTCATGGCGGAACACCTGTATCACCTGTTCCGGCTCACCCTTGCGCAGAAGGCCATGATTCACATGCACGCATACCAGGTTCTTGCCGATGGCCTTTATGAGCAGCGCGGCTACTACGGATGAATCGACTCCACCGGAAAGAGCAAGAAGGACCTTGCCATCTCCTACCTGCTTCCTGACGCTCTCTATCTCCTTGTCGATAAAGGCCTTCGCGAGAGACGGCGTGGTGATGCGCTCCATATCAGCGGGACGTACGTTCTTGTCAAAATCCATAAAAAGCTCCTTTCGGTGATCCACCACAGCCATTGTACATCGATTCCCCTGTTTGGATAAGATGGGAACGCAGTGGAAACGGCAGGATGAGAAAAATATATTTTCTTTTCAATTCGACCTCTCAAAACACTTTATGTTCATAAAAAAAAGAAGTAACTTCATGAATCATGAATACGCTTGTCATAGTTTTGATCGCAGTGGTATGTCTCGTAGCGGCCTATATCCTCTACGGGCGCTGGCTTGCGAAGAAGTGGGGAATCGACCCGAAGGCGAAGACGCCTGCAGTCGTCCACAATGATGGCCAGGACTATGTCCCGACCGATGGATGGACGGTATTCGCCCACCAGTTCTCATCAATAGCGGGAGCAGGCCCCGTGACCGGCGCCATCCAGGCAGCGGTCTTCGGATGGGTACCTGTATTCCTGTGGATAGTGATCGGAGGCATCTTCTTCGGTGCCGTTACGGACTTCGGCGCGCTGTATGCCAGCGTCAAGAACGACGGAAAGTCCATGGGACTCCTGATCGAGAAGTATATCGGAAAGACGGGGCGCAAGCTCTTCCTGGGATTCTGCTGGCTCTTCACGCTGATAGTAATGGCCGCCTTCGCGGACATGGTCGCAGGCACCTTCGATGCCTATATCGTCACAGACGGAGTCAGGGAGCTATCGCCTAACGCGACAGTCAATGGAGCGGCAGGAAGCATCTCGATCTTCTTCATCATCTTCGCAGTCGTGGTTGGCCTGATACAGCATAAGGCTAAGCTCACGGGATGGAAGGAGGTCGTACTCGGCCTTGTATTCACCATCCTCTCGTTCGTCTGCGGAATGAACCTCCCCATCATGTGGGGCAAGGATGCCTGGGTATTCTTCGCCTTCGGCTTCATCTTCGTCGCGGCGGTGCTTCCGATGTGGCTCCTGATGCAGCCTAGGGATTACATGTCCACGTTCATGTTCGTAGGCATGATCCTCGGCGCGGCCCTCGGACTCCTCTTCGCCCATCCGACGATGAACCTCCAGCCATTCACCGGATTCAACAACCCGCAGCTCGGGACTCTCTTCCCGATCCTCTTCGTCACCGTCGCGTGCGGTGCCGTCTCCGGCTTCCACAGCCTCGTGTCCTCCGGCACATCCTCCAAGACGATCTCCAATGAGAAGGACATGCTCAAGGTAGGTTACGGCGCCATGATCCTCGAAAGCGTGCTTGCGGTCATCGCTCTCTGCGTGGCAGGAGCCGCTGCTGCCGCTGATGGAACACCGGCGGTAGGAACGCCTTTCCAGATCTTCTCCTCAGGAGTCGCAGGCTTCCTCGAGATGTTCGGCATCCCAGTGTTCGTGGCACAGAGCTTCATGACCATGTGCGTATCCGCGCTGGCGTTCACGACCCTCGACTCCGTCGCCCGCATCGGACGCATGTCATTCCAGGAGCTTTTCAGCGTCGATGACATGAAGAATGCCGCTCCATGGAGGAAGGTACTCTGCAACACCTATGTCTCCACGCTTATCACGCTCGCGTTCGGGTACCTCCTCACGCAGGTAGGCTACTCCAACATCTGGCCGCTCTTCGGAAGCGCCAACCAGCTCCTGAGCGCGCTCGTGCTGATCACGCTCTGCGTGTTCCTCAAGGTCACAGGCAGGGAGATGAGGACGCTCGTTCCTCCGTTCGTGATCATGCTGATCGTGACATTCTCAGCCCTGATCCAGAGGTTCATCGCGCTGGTGAGGTCATTCGTTGCCGGAACCGGGGTGTTCATGGTCGAAGGCCTCCAGCTCATCGTGGCGGTACTGCTGATGATCCTGGCCATCACGATCGTATACACGTCGGTAAAGGAGCTTATCACGAAGAAGGCGGAGAAGGCCTGAAGATAGCCCTGATCGAGCCATCGGCACCGGAGACCCCGGTGCCTTTCTCATCAAAGCAATGACAGCGCCGCTCCCAGCGAAAGGGAGAACAGCCCCGATATGAGATTCACCGCATCGTTGTCTATGAACGGTATGCCACGCACCCTGTCGCCGGTAGCCTCTTCCGTAAGCGCTCCATCCTCATCGCGGTATTTTACCTGGATGGTAGCACCGAGGAATGAATCGAGAAGCGCGCCGAGGAAGCCTGAGGAGGTTATGATCGCCGCATCGGAAAGGCTCCCTCCGAACGTCCCGATATAAAGGATAGCTATGAGCAGGGAGGAAAGCACCGAGGCAGAGAGCCCCAGCACCGTCACCCCGCCGGATATCCCCTTGGGGACGCGGGTGAAGGTGACTATCGAGACAGGATCCTTATGCGATAGCTGCCCTATCTCTCCGGCCCAGGTATCTGCAGAGGCCTCGGCAACGGCGGCGGCAAATGCCACCAGCGCCCCATGAGGATAGGAGAAGGCGGCATAGGAGAGCAGCGCGAGGGCCGCGGGAAGCCCGTTGGCGACGACCTGGGATGCCGTGCGAGGATGGCCCTTGCCACTGCCACGGCAGGCCTTAGTCACCACCGATGATGAGAGGAAGAAGAAGAGGAAGACCACGAAGCCTGAGATCCCGCCAATGAAGAAGACGATGAAGCCGATGATGAGGGCCGCGGCTATCCCTGACCGGTCAAGCATGCGGCGGTAGTAGGCTATGGCCGCGATAACGGCAAGGACGACGGCGATGATAGCCACCCTGGATGCCACGCCCAGAGGAAAGAAGAGACCATCCAGCATCAGCGTCAGAGAACGCATATCACCTCCATCAGCAAGGCGCTCGTCAAAGGCACGGTGAGGTTATCGAGACCATATGGGGTCACTCGCTCCGCCACCGTGGCCGCGAGGGCGACGAGGATGCACCACGGAAGGGCGAGAGAGAAGAAGAGCAGCACCACCATGGAGACAAGGAACATGGATATGGAGCCTTCGATGCTCTTCCCCGTCTTATGAAGGAAGTATCCCGTAACGGCGGCAGCACCATCGCCGCAACCCAGCACGAGCATGGATGAGATAGCGGTATCCGCACTCACATACCCAAAGCTGAAGAGCAATGAGACGATGAGCAGAGAGACCGGGAACGTGACAAGCCCGCTATCGAAGCGGCCTTCCTTGCGGTAGGCGTAGAGCGCATTGATGAAGATGAACAAAACAGGTCCCAAGGCCCTCGCCGCCGCGCTCTCGAAGCCATAGGCCATAAGTATCACCCAGAGCGCGGAAAGCATATGGAGGAGCTTCCTCACGATCACGCTGGGGACGGAGAAGGCCCTGTCCAGCAGGAGGCATAGCGCCACAGCCACCGCGATATAGCAGAAGGAGATCAGTATCGAGAGGGAATCACTCACCAGGAACGACCTCCTCCTCCGGAGAATCCCCCGCCGGCATGGCCAGAGGAGCCGGAGAATGTCGGACGGCCGCCATGACCGCCTGAGGAGCGAGGAGGCATCACATCGTGACGATAGATGCTCCTCCAGCGCCTGGAGAAGTAGGAATACGCCATCAGATCCCCGATACCGCCATATGGCCTGTACCATGAGACATCCGCCACGGTCATGCCGCTGAACTTCGCGCACCATCTCTCGGCAAGGCCGAAGGCCATAGCGTATGAGAGGATATGATAGAAGTAGCGCGGATCCTCCTCGCTTAGCATCGCTATCCTGTCCTTCTCCACCTTGTCGATATACTCCTTGAAGCCAAGCGTCTTCGAATAGATATACGTTCCATATTCACTGCGCCTGATCATCCGAGACGTCATGACGGAAAGGAGGAAGAGCGGCACGAGGAAGGAAACCGTCTCCGCTATAGCGATAGCCGACGGTACCACAGAGGAGAGGAACGAGACATAGGAGAAGCCTAGGATGGTGAAGAAGAATACCATGAACAGCAGGGCCGGAGCCGGGACATTCCTCGAGGAGAGCGCCCTTGAGGCCATGAACGCCATGAAGGCGATCACAACGGCCACAGGCAGGGTATCAGGGCCGCAGATGACGGCGGCAACAGCCACATGGATAAGAGCAAGGGCCACTGTGAGGAATATGACGGCCTTCCTCGCCTTGCTCCCCTTCCCATCATAAAGCTCACGAGGACCGGAGAAGAAGTCCGCCATGGCCGGCATGACGTACCGGCGAAGCTTCTCCGGGAATCCAGATACGCGGAGCGTGTAGGCATCCACGATGCCTTCGGTGAAGAACGAGCGGAAAAGGAGCGCTTCCCTCCTCTCCATCCCCTCAGGCTCCCGTATCTTCGAGAACGTGAAGCGTCCCCTCTCATCCTCCTCTATCTCGACGTAGCCTTTATCGGCCCAGTAGAAGAGCATCGCCCCCACCTCATCATCTCCCACGCTTCCATCCAGGATGTATGAGAGATCCATCGGGGAAAGCCCGTCAGGCGGACCGAACTCCACAGGCGCGATGACGCGGTTCTGCCGGCCGAAGCGTACGAAGAGGATGATAGCCACGATGACAACGAATCCTGTCAGGACAAGCCCTATCATGAAGGCATGGCGAACCATGGCATGAGGATCCACGGCATCGATGAAGTATCCCTCATCCATCTCTATGCGTACGGTCACAGCCTCTCCAGGGCACAGGGAGAAGGCTGAACCTGAGACTACGAGACCATCATCCGAGAGCGTGAACGGGAGCCTTGCGACAGAGCCATACTGCCCATGCGTCACCCAGATCCTCTCCGCGGAGACGGGGAACGGAAGGGATATGGAATAATATACCTCTCCGATATACGTATCCCACCCATCTGCAGATACTATGTTGATATAAACCTCATCATAGTCATCGTAATGATCCTTGCCCATATCGAAATCATAGGAGATGGCGAAGGAATGAGGGCCGGTGATAAGCCTCTCCGCATCGCCCAGGACTATGGAGACGAACCGCCCATCGGATCTGACACCCTCGGCCTCGCTGGCCCTTATATCACTCACTTCCGCCCGCGTGTCAGGATAGCCATCATAGCCAGGGAAGTAGTATTGGATATCCCTGATGATCCCATGCGATGGGTAGAGGAAATCGAGGTCCATGCGCTCCTCGAAGTGCATCACCCTCGCGCTGTCGACGGTGACGGAGACGCTGTAGCGGTCCATCACGAAGCTCTCAGCGGAGAGCGGCATCAGCAGAAGAGGAAGGATGATGAGGATCAGAAGCCGTCTCATCAGAACCTGACCTCTACCCTCTCCCTGGCCTCATCGGCCACATCGACATAGTCACGCTTAACGAAATGGAAGGCAGAGGCGATGATCGAGGCCGGGAAGACCATGATCTTATCATTGAAGGCCCTGGCCACGGCGTTGTAGTACTTCCTCGAGGAGAGGATATCGTCCTCGATGGCCTGAAGCTGCCTCTGCAGCTCGGTAAAGCCCTGGTTGGCCTTCAGCTCAGGATAGCTCTCGGCAAGGGCGAATATGCTCCTGAGCGCTCCGGTAAGGGCATCCTCAGCAGCCGCGCTTCCCTTCGTTCCCTTAGCCGAGAGCGCGGTGTTCCTCGCCTGTATCACGTTCTCGAGGGTCGCGCTCTCATGCTTCGCGTAGCCCTTCACGGTCTCCACGAGGTTCGGCACCAGGTCGTAGCGCTGCTGGAGATGGGCATCGATCCCTGCCTCGGCCTCATCGGCCTTGTTGCGCAGCATGACGAGTGAGTTGTATACGCCTATCGCCCAGATGATGAGAATGGCGACTATGACCAATATGACAATGAGAATAACCATCACGGCCTCCGTATCAAAGGATAGCACACGCCGCGAGCCATAGCAAAGACATGGTTGCAATGCGATGCGCTAGAATGTAGAATTGCATATTGATTGCATAAGTATGCATCAGGAGAAGCAATGAAAGAACGTCACAACCGCCTCTCAGTCGTCAAGGAACTGATAAAGAACAACAGGATAGACAACCAGGACACGCTGCTGGAACTCCTGAAGAAGGAAGGATACAACGTCACCCAGGCCACGCTCTCCCGCGATCTGAAGATGCTGAAGGTCGGCAAGATATCCGATGGATGGTCAGGCTATTACTACACGCTTCCCGAGAGCGATCTGGTAAGCGAGTCGGAGAAGAGCTACATACAGGATGTCAGAAGGGGTATAATCTCAATCGAGTTCTCCGGCAACTTCGGAGTCATCAAGACGCGTCCGGGCCATGCCAACAGCGTGGGCTTCGCCCTTGATGTGCTGGCGCTTCCGGAGATACTCGGAACGGTTGCAGGCGATGACACGATCTTCGTCATCCTCCGCGAGGGCATGACGAAGGAAGACCTCCTGGATAGCTTCAATTCCAGGATCCCGGAAGTCAGCGATCCATCAGCGCCTGTCTGAGAAAGGAGTCAGAAGATGATCGAATACGTCAATCTCGATGCCACGAAGGGCTACAAGGCCCTGCAGGATATGAAGAAGAGTACGGTCAAGGAACTCTTGACCACTAGCCGCGTACGCTCTGCGGATATCGCGCTGGGCGGCGGACTGAGATACAACTGGGCCGCGATGCCTGTATCCGATGAGGTCGTCAAAGGCCTCCAGGCGCTTGCGGACGAGGAAGGCCTGATCGATAAGTACGAGGCCCTGCTCTCCGGAGAGATGATGAATACCGGGGAGAAGCGCCTTGTCCTCCATCACCTCACGCGCGGCAACGTGCTGGGAGCAAGGATAGAGAAGGATGGCGAGGAGAAGGGCGCGTTCTACGCCTCTGTCCTAGAGAGCATCAGGACATTCTCCGAGAAGGTCAGGAACGGGGAGATCAAGGGGTCTACCGGCAAGCCGTTCAAGACCGTATGCCAGATAGGCATCGGCGGCTCTGACCTAGGACCAAGGGCGCTCTATCTCGCGCTCAAGGGCTGGGCGGACGGAGAGGGCGTGAGGACGCTGAACGCCGAGTTCATCTCCAACGTGGATCCAGATGATGCCGCGGCGGTGATCGAGAGGCTCGACTTCGAGACCACCCTCTTCATCCTGGTATCCAAGAGCGGAACGACGCAGGAGACCCTGACCAACCGCGATCTCGTGCTTGAGACGCTGAAGAGATCCCCCATCGAAGGGCTCGTTCCCTCGAAGCACATGGTCGCCGTGACATCCAAGACCAGCCCGTTGGCGAAGGATGAGTCGATGCTCGCGGCGTTCTTCATGGATGACTACATCGGAGGCCGTTACTCCTCCACCTCCGCGGTGGGAGGCGTCGTCCTCTCACTCGCGTTCGGATTCGACACCTTCCGCGCGCTTCTTGACGGGGCGCACGAGGAGGACGTGAAGTCCACGGAGCGCGACATAAGGAAGAACGGGGCGCTGATGGACGCCATGATCGGTTTCTATCTGAGGAATATCATGGGATACCCATCAACGGCGATCCTGCCATACTCGCAGGCGCTCTCACGCTTCCCTGCCCACCTCCAGCAGCTTGACATGGAGTCCAATGGCAAGCATGTAAACAGATTCGGGGAGAAGGTGGCCTACCCGACCGGACCGGTGATCTTCGGAGAGCCGGGAACGAACGGGCAGCACTCATTCTACCAGCTCCTGCATCAGGGTACGGATATCGTGCCGCTGCAGTTCATCGGCTTCAGGCGCTGCCAGTACGGCAAGGATATCGAGACCGCAGGCTCGATGAGCCAGACAAAGCTCAACGCCAACCTCTCCGCGCAGATCGCGGCGTTCGCACGTGGCAAGGATGACGAGGACACCAACAAGGAATTCGACGGCAACAGGCCCTCATCCCTCATCTACGGAGAGAGGCTCACGCCGAAGGCGCTGGGCGCCCTGCTTGCGCACTATGAGAACAAGGTGATGTTCCAGGGCTTCGTATGGAACCTCAACTCATTCGATCAGGAAGGCGTGCAGCTGGGCAAGGTACTTGCGAAGAAGGTGCTTGCCGGATGCGAAGGCGACGAGCTGCTGAAGGCTTACGCCGATCTGCTGATCTGAGACCCAACGGCTGCCACCTGAGCGTGGCAGCTTTCATTCAAGGAAGGATGATGGATATCAGGATACTGGATGGACAGGTGCTAAACCCAGGCGATCTCTCATGGGAAGGCTTCAGCCTCTTAGGAAAGACCGCCGTATACCCCACCACGGCCAAGGAAGAGATACTGGAACGCTGCCGCGATGCGGAGATCGTGATAACCAACAAGGTGCCGTTCGACAGGGCGACGATGGAGGCGCTGCCGAAACTCAGGTACATAGGCATAACGGCGACAGGCTATAACATCATAGACGTAAGGGCGGCTACGGAACTGGGCATCACCGTCACGAACGTACCGGAGTACAGCACCGAAGGGGTTGCGGAATCTGTCTTCGCACACATCCTGGCGTTCACCCATCGTGTCGTGGAACATGCGGATATGGTAAGGAACGGCGCGTGGAAGGACTCAGGGCTCTTCTCCTTCTCCGCCTATCCCCTGATGGAGATCTACGGTAAGCGCATCGGCGTGATCGGCATGGGCCACATAGGCATGAGGGTCGCCCAGATCGCATCAGCCTTCGGCATGGAGGTCGTCTACTACTCCAGAAGCGAGAAGAAGGCCGCTGAGGAGAAGGGCTTTACCCCGCTCTCCCTCGAGGAGCTTATATCGACATCGGACTACATCACGCTCCACGTCCCCCAGACAGAGGAAACGGCAAGGATGATAAACAAGGAGCGTATCGCGCTCATGAAGCCATCAGCCATTCTCATCAACACGGCGCGCGGGGGGCTGATAGACGAGGAGGCGCTGGCCGAGGCGCTCAACGAGAAGAGGATCGCAGGAGCCGGAGTGGACGTCCTTGCCGAGGAGCCCCCTATCCACGGCTCTCCGCTCATCTCCTGCCCGGACTGCATGATAACCCCTCATATCGCATGGGCCGCGAAGGAGACAAGGGAAAGATTAATGGCGAAGGCAGAGGAGAACCTCGCCTCATTCCTCAAGGGCAATCCCATAAACGTGGTATCGAGATGAAGAAGAAGCGGAGTCCGAACAAGGCTCCGCTATCCATAGACCTCACCCCTCAAACCCCTCACGGGTGCGTCTTATCTCATCATCTATCTCATCCAGGCTCATATCCTGTACGCCATTGGCCTCTGCGGCAGCACGCAGAAGCCTGAATGCATCCATCCCGGGATTTCCGGAACTATCCTGTATGATATCAGCATTGCTACATGTCAACTCATCCATTAAGCTTCTCCTTTCCTATCACTTCAACACGCCTCAATCATAATAGCATCTTGGCTAGTCTTCTCGAGCCGGTTTCTCCGACATTTTCTCCGACATTTTCTCCGACATTTTCTCCGACATTTTCTCCGACATTTTCTCCGATATTTTCTCCGACATTACCGTCATAGTGATATTCAGTAAGCACGAAACTGATCGGCTGTGGGGCCTCTGGCATTTACTGTCTATGATCAGTCACTTACCTTGTTTGCATGGCAATGAGGATTTATCTTCCATTACCTTGATGTAATTCTTACGAAGGCTTCGATGATCCTTGAAGAAGACTTCTTCTGCCCTTGATAGTTCGTTGTGTTCAAGCTTAATATGCAGAAGCTTCATCGTCGCAATGAAATCGGCTGCCTGAAACAGCCTGTAATCCGAAGGGTATACTTTCCGGAATTCGACGTTCTCAAGAAGGGCATTGAATACTGATGAAAGAAGCTTGGAGACTTCGATCTGTCCGTTATCGTAATAGATTTTCACGATATCGAAACTCTGGAAGAATGCATAATTCTCTCGTATGAAAGTAGAAAGAAGCTTTGCAAGACGCCCGGTAGCCTCAATTACATTCTCAATATGTTTTTTCTCAATGAATACGGTTTTGCAGCTGATATCAATCTTTCGAACGAATGACATAAAGGCTTTCAGGAGCTTCTGCCGGCTTTCAAGGCTTTCTTTCCTGTATGGGTTCTCGTTGCGGATGATAGGTCCAGCATGAAGGCAATGATTGGGAAACCCGATTTCTGAAAGACGCTGTTCCAATTTCCCGATATCAGCATCTATATCATTCTTCTGATCGTGCATGATCAGGGATATGATGTAATAGGATGAATGTTCAGCATAATCACCGAAGTCACCTGATTCATCAACGAATATGCTGAGTTCTTTCATACCGTTCCTTAAAAAAAAGCGGGTGTCTTACCCGCCATCAGGGGGGCCAGGGTCATCTCGACCAGCCCCTAACTGGTTATCCCAGCTAATA
>CASFZR010000048.1 GCA_949299185.1 uncultured Spirochaetales bacterium | reverse complement strand
AAGTCGTTCCAGGCGTTGATGAACGCGAGTATGATGACCGTCGTCGCGGCAGCCTTCCCCAGCGGCATTATGATCTGGACGAATGTCCTGAGGCGTCCTGCTCCATCGATGAAGGCCGCCTCCTCAAGCGCGTCGGGAATACCCTCATAGAACTGCCTGAGGATGAATATCCCTATCGGCATGGCAAGCCGTGGGAGTATTGCCGCGGTAAGCGTGTTGATTATCCCATAGGAGTTGAATTGCAGGTATAGCGGTACGATAAGCACCTGGAACGGTACCATCATGCCCGCCATTACGATCCAGAAGAGGATGTTCCTGCCAGGGAAGCGGATCTTGGCGAACGCGTAGGCTATCGGAGCATCAAGCACGAATGTCCCAGCCATCGTTACCGCGCTTATGATGAGCGAGTTGAGGAGCCACTGGAGTATGTAGGTCGAGCCGAATGCCTCCTGATAGTTATGCAGCGTGGGATTCTGCGGGAGGAAGGTGAACGACCTAGTGACCACCTCGTTCTCGAACTTGAGCGAGGTTATGACCATCCAGGCAAGCGGGAAGATCCAGATAGCTATGATAAGCACCTCAAGGATGCGGAAGATGACTTCTCTCTTCATGTTCCTCATCAGTCTTCCCTCCTTCCCAGGAATACGTACTGCAGCACCGATACAGCCATGATGATGACGAATAGCACGTAGCTCATCGCCGCGCTGTATCCCATCCTGAAGTAGTTGAATCCCGTCTCATAGATGTACTGCACGAGGACCCTGGTCGAGCCTGCAGGTCCTCCTCCGGTCATGACATATACCTGCCCGAAGACGTTGAATGAGGCGATTATCTGCAGTATCAGGCAGAGTATCGTGGTGGGCTTGAGCAGCGGTATCGTGATATGGATGACCTGCTGGAGCATTCCTGCACCGTCAACTGTGGCGCTTTCGTATATCTCCTTTGATATCTGCTTGATGCCAGCGGTGAAGAGTACCATGTTGAATCCCGCCGTCCACCAGTATGTGGCTACGGAGATCGACCACATCGCGTTCTTCTCCGATGTGAGCCAGCTCACGCCGTCGCGCCCGAGGATATTCAGTACCTGGTTGATGATTCCAAAGTCCTTCTGCATGATCCAGGCCCAGAGCGTCGCCACGACGGTCATGGAGAAGATGTAAGGGACGAAGAAGCATGTCTCCATAATGCCCCTCAGCGGTGACTTGCTGGTGACAAGCAGTGCCATCAGGAAGCCTAGCACGAGAAGCACGGGAGTCGTCATCAGCACGAACTGCACCGTATGCCATAGCGATGACCAGAACTTCTCGTCAGCCAGGAGGTCCGCGTAGTTCTGCAGTCCTAGGAATGAGGGCGTACCGAGGATATCCCATTTGAAGAAGCTGATGTACAGGCCGAATATCAGCGGATAGATCATGAAGAGCGCGAAGACTATCATGAAGGGGAGGGAGAAGAGTATTCCATCCCTAATGTCCTTGTTGCCAGGTATTGCCATTGCTTTCCCTCCGATCTCCAGGAGTCCCCTTGGGAACCCCTGGACATCGCTCCCCCGAAGGGGAGCATGAGCTATCAGTAATGGCTGATGATCTCGTTTACGGTAGCCTCCATGCCATCGAGTGCCGTCTGCGGATCCTCGTTGTGCGTCACTGCGCTCTCCAGCAGATCGCTGAGTGTCTCATAGATCTCTCCCCAGGCCGCTGTCGGCGGATTGGCGATGACAGAGGAGACAGCCGCAGCATAGTCCGCCCTGTACGGAAGCGCATTGAATTCCTCTCCTTCAAGGACGCTGGTCCTGGTCGGGATGTTTCCGGCCTTGGCCCATAGATGCGCGTTCTCCGTCATCCAGTCGATGAACTTGATCGCAGTTTCGACCTTCACAGGATCCTGATTCTTCTGTACCGGGATCGCGAAGGTGTGGGAATCGGTCCATGCCGCGCTCTTGCCCATGAATGGCGGGAGCGGGCTGGCTATGAATTCCAGTCCTTCCGTCTGCTCAAGCGTTCCCGTAGCCCATACGCCGTTGAAGTAGAAGGCGCCTTCGCCGAGCTTAAACATGTTCATCGCCGCGTCATAGTCGAGTTCATTCGGATTCACTCCCGCCTCATTAACGAGCATCTGCAGGCCTACGAGCGCATTGTAGCCATACTCGTTATTGAAGGCCGCCGCGCTCAGGTCATCGGTGAGCATCGAACCACCCTGCTGGTTGACCAGGGAGACGAAGAGACGGGTAAGGGTATATGCCTTATAGGTTCCTGTCGTGTTGTCGATCAGGGAGCCCCATTCTCCGGTAGCTTCCTTGACGGCCTTCGCCGCTGCAAGGAACTCCTCCGCAGTCTCTGGGATCTCAGTCACTCCTGCCGCGTCAAGCAGCGCCTTGTTGCTGTACATCACGATCGGGTGGACATCGAATGGAATCGCGTAGAGATTCCCGTCCATGCGGCAGGCCTCAAGCGGGGCTGTCTGGAAGTCTGAGAGCATCTCCTCTGAGACGTAGTCGTCAAGCGGAAGGAGGACCCCAGATGGCACATAGTTTATAAGCCTTGCCTGATGGAGGACGATGACGTCAGGTGCCGTTCCGGCAGCCAGGGCTGTCGTGAGCCTCGTGTAGTAGTCATCGAACCTGACCATGTCATTGGTCATATGGATCTCATCCTGCGATGCATTGAACTCATCGATCATCGCATTGAAGAACTCCCCATCCCCTCCTGTGAATAGGGACCAGAACTTCAGCTCGATCGGCCCTTCCTTTCCTGCGCTCTTCTCCGGAGCCGCGGACGCGAAAAGCATTGCGCCTGCCACGACAAGCGCTATGATGGCGATAAGCCTCTTCCTCATAGTATTTCCTCCTTTCCTATGATTGTCTTATCCTTTCTCCTGCAGTGCTGTCCCTGAACAGCAGCCTTGCGGGAAGATTCTCCGTCTTGTATTCCATTGATGGATTATCCATATGCTTCTCAAGCAGTTCCATCGCGACATAGCCGAGGCGGTGCTTCGGGACATCCACGGTGGAGAGCGATGGCTGCATGAACTGCGAGAACATCAGGTTGTCATAGCCGATCACCTCGATATCATGAGGAACGGAGAGGTCGTTCTCCGCTAGGCTCTTGAGTACGCCCATCGCGACGATATCATTGAAGCAGGCGACCGCAGTGAACTCCATGCTCAGGTTTATCGCGTAATTGACCGCATGGTATCCGTCCTCAGGATGCCCGGGAAGGTGGAAGATGTATTTCTGGTCAGGGATGAGCGAGCGGCTCTCATACGCCTCCATCATGCCCTTGTCCCTGTCATGGGTATTGCTGATACATTCAGGCCCTGAGAGGTAGAGTATATGGCTGTGGCCGCGGGATAAGAGGTAGTCGAATACGCTCTGCTCTCCCTCGATATCACTATGGAGTACGCTATGGCTTTCGAGCCCTTCTATGTACCTTCCGGCGAATATGAACGGCACGGGCAGGGACGCATATAGCTCGAGCTGTCTCCTGTCCTTGCCGTAGGAGGGCATGATGATCAGGCCGTCGACCTTGCGAGACAGGAAGAGGCGTATCAGATGCTCCTCCCTCTCCGCATCCTCCTCAGTGTTGCCGATAAGCATCTGGTATCCCGTCTCCTGGGCCCTCTCCTCGATACCTCTTATGACCTCGCTGAAGAAGGGGTTGGAAAGATCCGCGCTGACGACGCCTATCGTCCTTGTCCTGGGGTTGCGCATGCTTGATGCGATGGCGTCTGGGATGTATCCCAGCTCATCGGCCTTGCATCGTATGATCTGGCTTGTTTCCTGGCTGATGCGGCCATCATTACGGAGAACCCTCGATACCGTGTTGATCGAGAAGCCGGTTGCCTCTGCAATGGTCTTCAAAGTGGCTCTCATGGATTAATGTTAACACTGATTCGCCCATATGCAACCAAAAACAGGGGTAAATCCATGTATTTCTTCGCAAAATATAAGATTAACGTTAATCCAATAGCCGACACGATCCTCCATTCTCAGAGTCGATCAGATGCATTTATCTCTGATTCGCGGCCTGCCGGGCATCAGTGGTGGAGGCATCTTCCTATATTTCTCATGAAGATGCCTGAGGCTCTGGAATCTTGCGGGCGTTAGGAGCATAATGCGCACGCATGGCGTGGCCATGATGGGGTTATATGGCAATCGATCTGACTAAGGGAAATCCGTTTTCCGTGCTGCTTCGCTTCTCGCTTCCTGTGATCGGAGGCAATCTGTTCCAGCTCTTCTATACCCTTGCCGACACTGTAATAGTCGGCCAGACGATAGGAGAGGGGGCGCTTGCCGCCGTGGGGGCGACGACGGTCTTCGTCTACTTCATACTCTGCTTCATACAGGGGCTGACTAACGGCTTTTCCATAATACTCGCGCAGAATATAGGGAGCCATGATGAGCATGAGGCCCGGAAGAGCATCGCCTCAAGCGTGTACATCTCCCTCGCGTTCTCGATCGTGCTGACCCTCGTCACCTGCATCATGACGCCATGGATCATCGCCCTGATGGATGTTCCTTCAGAGATTTCCGATGATGCTTCCGCCTATCTCTTCGTGATGCTCGCTGGCACGGGGGCTACTATCCTGTATAACCTCATCTCGAACATGCTCAGGGCCCTTGGGGACAGCCGCACGCCTCTTGTGTATCTGGTGTTCTCGTCATTGCTGAACATCGTCCTTGATATAGTATTCATAGTGCCCTTCGGCTGGGGCGTGGGAGGAGCTGCCGCGGCGACGGTGCTGTCACAGCTTATCGCTGGGGTGCTTTCGATTATTTCGGCGGTGAGGAAGTATGATCTTCTTCATCTTTCGCTGGATGACTGGAAGCCGGATGGAAGCAATATCGTCAGGAATCTCAGGCTTGGCTTCGTGATGGGCTTCCAGATGTCCGTGATGTGCATAGGTCAGCTTGTGATGCAGGCCTCCGTCAACAGCCTTGGAACCATCGCCATCGCAGGCTATACCGCGGCGACGAAGGTCGACCAGCTATCCGTATTGGTGAACAATGCCTTCATAACCGCCATAGCTGCATACGTCGCGCAGAACTATGGTGCCAGGGATATCGAGAGGATAAGGAAGGGCGTGTGGAGCGGTCTCCTGATAACCGAACTAACGGACTTCCTGATGATCATGATCATACTTATCGTGGAGCCCTTCATCGTGCCTATGTTCGTCTCCTCGCCATCTCCGGAGGTGTTCGGTTATGCAAGGGATTTCTTCACCGTGACCCTGCCGTTCTATCCTGTGCTTGGCCTGTTATGCGTGTATCGCACGAGCGTGCAGTCGATGGGAAACTCCTGGGCGCCATTTGCCGCCTGCATCGTGGAACTCGTTGCCCGCTGTTCCGCATCGATCCTGCTTGGCGCGCTCTTCGGCTATATGGGTATCGTCTTCTCCTCACCGCTTGCCTGGATAGGGGCCGATGCGATAGTGATTCCCGTCTATGCCGTCATGATGCGGCGCCTCCGGAGATCGCAGGGCTGAGACGTTCATGTCCCTGTCTTCCTCAATGCAGTCCGACAGGCTAATATGTAGCGGTGGACGATAGGATCATCAAGGGCCATGCCGCGGCCCTCTTCACGATAATAGTATGGGGTACGACCTTCATCTCGACGAAGGTGCTGCTGCGCTCTCTCTCCCCGGTAGAGATACTGCTTATCCGCTTTATCCTTGGCTATGCGGCACTCTTTATCGCCTGTCCGCATATGCTGCATACGCGGTCATGGAAGGAGGAGGGGATATTCGCCCTTGCCGGTCTTTCAGGCATCACGCTGTACTATCTGCTGGAGAATATCGCGCTGACGTATACCACGGCATCGAATGTCGGCGTGATAATAGCCGTCGCTCCGTTCTTCGTCGCCCTCTTATCAAGGGATGGCATAACGCTGCGCTTCATGCTTGGCTTTGCCGCCGCGATCATCGGGATAGTGCTGCTGAGCGTCTCCGGCCTTTCTGTCGGAACCGGCCTTGCCGGTGACGGGCTGGCCTTCCTCGCCGCTGTCGTATGGGCTATATACTCCATCTTGACGCGGAAGATCTCTGCCTATGGCTATAGCATCCTCCTTACCACGCGGAGGATATTCCTCTATGGCATCATATTCATGGTTCCGGCAGTGGCCATGGCGGGGTTCTCTGTCTCGCCTGAGGATATCCTGTCTCCTGTGATGCTGCTGAATCTTCTCTATCTGGGATTCTGTGCCTCTGCGCTCTGCTTCGTGACCTGGAACAGCGCTGTGGGGATCATCGGACCGGTATCTACAAGCATCTACCTGTATCTGACTCCTGTAGTCACGCTGGTCGCCTCAGCCATGGTGCTTGGCGAACGCATGACAGGGCTTGCTGTCATAGGAGTGCTGCTGACGCTCTCAGGACTCGTCTTTTCCCAGTCCAGGCGTTAGGTATGGCGTGAGGCCCCGTTCAAGCCCGTACTTGAGGCGGAAGTCCCAGGCAAAGAGCTTGTCAGCCGTCATCAGGTCATCATAGGAGAGTTCCTTGCGATACCAGGGAACGAGGAAGTCGCGGCGCTCGACATTGAGCCTCTTCCCCGCTATCGTCAGCTCGCCCTCAAGCGCAGAGTAGGCGTATCCTCCCTTCGAATAGCCTTCTACATCTGCCTTGGCAAGCTCCATGGCCTGTTCCATGCTGAAGGCCGGGATGGAGAGATCCCTGACATCGATGCGCCTGATGGCGTCCTTCTTATTCATCGCGATGATGGTGAATGGGGAGAACTCATAAACGATCATCCCAGCCATCTCGTCCTCGATGTTGCCTAGTGATCCGTCCTCCTCGCGGTATACCCTGAAGCCCCGGATCGAGTTCGTGGCCTTCGAGAGGCTTTCCACGGGAAGTGACAGAAGCTTCTTCCTCTTACGGACAAGGGTCTGGTACGTCGCGGCGGTATCTGCATCCTTAAGGAGCTTCTCCATCAGTGCAAGGGCCTCTGATGTATCAATAGAAGAGGATGCTGCTTCCTCGGCGCTTTCCGCCGTGTTCTCAGGATTCACGGCTTCAGTGACTGCCTCTGCCATGACGGGAATCTCATCCACGACCTCCAGTTCAAGCGGCTCAGGGCGTGTCTCCGCCTTCGTGCGAGGCGCGGGAAGCGCCTTCCTCCTGTCCTCTGCCGCGTATCCATGGCTCACGCTCCTTGTCATCGATAGCAGCATCCTGAAGAGGATGGTGAGGATCATGGAAAGGAAGAGGGGTGCGGGAGGATCTCCAGGGAGGATGGAGGAAAGCAGCCGAGGCAGGCTTCCCGGAGCGCTGTCGAGCGTCGAGATCGCAAGGAGCGCTGGGATCAGCAGCCAGAGCGAATAGAGCAGTGAGCCTATGCTCCTGTTCCGCCTCTCCATGAGCCTTATCCCCTGGAATATGAGGATAAGCGCCAGCGCGATGGAGGAGTCATCGTCTATCGCGATCCCCTTGCCGATCACCTCCCTGACGCAGTCCCGTAGCATGTATGTTCCTTCATACCCGATGCCGCTGTTCCAGAATAGCGGGGCTATGAACAGCATAAGGCCTGCGGAAAGGAAGAGTACGCCTATGGCGATCATGACTGCCGTGATACCGCTTCTCATCTCCTCATTTCCTTCCTGAAGGGTATGCTGGTCCTGACGGTGAAGATGCCGCCTTCCGTGGATATATCCATATCTCCATCCAGCCTCTCGACGGCCCTCCTTATGTTCCTGATGCCAAGGCCATGGCTCCTGCTGTCATCCTTGCCGGTCAGGAATGAGCCATCCTTGTCCCTGCGGATCTCGTTTGCATAGCTGTTCGAGCAGGAGAAGAGTAGTCTGCCATCATCTTCGGTAAGCACTACGCTGATCTTCCTGTCTGGCGGCATCGCCTCTATCGCGTTATCGAGGGCGTTGGCTATGATCGTGCAGAGATCGGTTGACTCATCCAGGCCAGATGTATCGGCATCGGCCGTTATGCATAGCTCTATGCCTTCCGCATCAGCCTTCTGATACTTGGCGTTCAGCACCGCGTTTATCAGCGGATTCTCCGTGTATCTCCTAGATATTTTCGCGAAATCCGCCCCGATCTTCTTGAAGTATTCCACCGCCTTCTCGTTCTCCCCGAGGTCAAGGTAGGTGGCGACCACGGTAAAGTGATTCATCAGGTCGTGCTTGAACTTCCTTATCTGGGTCTGCTCCCTCTCGACTTCCCTGTAGTACTCCGTCCGTTCCTTGAGCCTGGCGTTCTCACGTGCCAGCCTAGCGCTCGTACCTATATGGCAGATGAGGGGGATCATCGCGGTAGATGCCGCGACTATGAAGCATGTGATAAGCAGCGTCTCCAGCGGATGGTCCGGGGGATTCATCACCGCGAGGAGCATGATCACAGGCGGACAGAGGGCGATGAAGGCGGTGTATCCCCAAAGCCTTTCCGTGAATGAATCCAGGCTCTCCTTGTCCGCATTCCCCACGTATTCGCTGAAGATGGTGAAGTAGAGGATGCAGAGCGCGGTGAGAAGGATGAGTATCGTGTTCTCAAGCCATAGCGGCGGATCGTATAGCGCTGATATCCCAAGGCAGGTAACGGTCAGGAAGGACCAGGCTCCGATTATGGAGAAGAAGATCGCGGAGAACGCGATCCTGCGGAATGGCGAGCCTTTATAGAACACGATAACGATCAGGCTGAATATGATGCAGAAGAAGATGAACGTCGGCACGAACTCAGGGATGATCGGAAAGAGGCAGACGATGAACAGCAGCACTCCTGAGAGCCCATCCGCGATATTCCCATTGAACCTCCTGTCGAGGAACACCGGCAGCGCCTTCGTCACGTTGTAGGCGATGATAAGGGAGATCATCAGGTGGAGAAGCACCATGCTCATGCCATGACCTTAGCATAAACAGGGCCATCTGGGCGAGTGTTGTTGGGGAATCATCAGAATGTTAGAATCGCCGTATGAATGTAAGGATAATAGGTGCAGGAGCGGTGGGCGCTGTCGTTGCCTGGAAGCTCTATCGCCATACGGATATGGCCTTCATCGTGGATGAGGAGAGGTCCAGACGCTATTCCGATGGCCTCATAGTCAATGGAGAGCGCATACGCTTCTCTCTCCGGACTCCTTCCGAGGCTGACACGGCGGATCTCCTGATCTTCGCGGTAAAGAACTTCCAGCTTGAGGATGCGATGGATGAGGCCGCGCCATTCGTCGGGGACTCAACGGTCATACTCCCGCTTCTCAACGGCATAGATGCGGAGAGGGTTCTTTCCGGACGCTTCGGCTCCGATAAGGTCCTGTACGGATTCATCACCGACCTTTCATCGACGCACTCAGGCATCGAGACGACCTGCTTCTCGAATGGAGGGACGATCGTGTTCGGTGAGCGCGATGGCTCGGAGACAGGACGTGTCAGGGCCATCTGGGAGCTTTTCACGGCCGCTGGCCAGAAGTGCATCGTTCCTGAGGATATCCTCCACGAGAAGTGGTGGAAGTTCATGCTCAACACCTGCTTCAATACGCTATCCGCGATCCTTGAGGCGGACTATGCCGCGATCTCAGCCAACGGTCCGTTCATCAGGGCAGTGCGCCTCGTAGCCCGGGAGGTGCAGAGGGTGGCATCTGCCGAAGGCGTCACGCTGACCCAGGATGATATCGAGGAGATGATACGGCGCGTCACGGCGCTGTGCGACCATGGCAAGACATCGATGCTTCAGGATGTGCTGGCAGGGCGGGAAACGGAGAACAGGTACTTCGCGGGCGCCGTGTCGAGGCTGGGCAAGCTGCACTCCGTTCCCACGCCGCTTTCCGACCTCATCTCCATACTGCTGGAGGCAAAGCGCTCCGTCAGGGCATCCTTGTGAGTTTCACCCGAGGGGAGTGCATTCTCTTGACGCTTATCGGACGCATGAATAGGATTAACGCGGAAAAGGTAGAATATGAAGGAAATCACAGCGAACGAGCTTAGGAAGCTATACATCGATTTCTTTGTCTCTAAGGGACATAGGCAGATATCAGGAGCATCGTTGATTCCGGAGAACGATCCGACGGTGCTTTTCACGACGGCGGGCATGCATCCTCTTGTGCCATATATCCTTGGCGCGGAGCATCCTGCAGGCAGGAGGCTGACCGATTACCAGAAGTGCATCCGCACCGGTGATATCGACAGCGTGGGCGATCCGCACCATCTCACGTTCTTCGAGATGCTCGGTAACTGGTCGCTTGGCGATTACTTCAAGAAGGAGATGATCGGCTATAGCTTCGAGTTCCTCACTAAGGTGCTGGGAATCCCCGTGGACAGGCTCTCCGTCACGGTCTTCGAGGGCGATGATACCGTGCCACGCGATGAGGAGGCCGCTGCCAGATGGCGTGAGCTTGGCATTGCTCCTGATCACATCTACTTCATGCCCCGTGAGGATAACTGGTGGGGACCTGCCGGTGAGACCGGACCTTGCGGCCCGGACTCTGAGATGTTCTTCGATACCGGACGTCCTGCCTGCGGACCTGACTGCAAGCCTGGCTGCAAGTGCGGCAAGTACTTCGAGATCTGGAACGATGTCTTCATGCAGTATCGCAAGGAAGCCGATGGCACGTACCACGAGATGGAGAGGAAGTGCATCGATACCGGAATGGGCATCGAGAGGACCGTGGCGGTGCTGCAGGGCAAGAAGAGCGTCTATGAGACGGAGGTCTTCCAGCCTATCATCCGCCGCATCGAGGAGATGAGCGGCAAGAAGTACGGTGAGAACGAGGATGATGACATGTCGATAAGGATCATCTCCGATCATATCCGCACGTCGGTGTTCATCCTCGGCGATCAGAAGGCGATCGCTCCGTCGAATGTCGGTCAGGGCTATATCCTTCGTCGCCTCATCAGAAGGGCGGTGCGCCATGGCAAGAAGATCGGTATCGAAAGCTCCTCGTTCCTGCCGACCCTCGCGGATACCGTCCTGGAGCTTTATGGAGAGCCATATCCGGAGCTTCTCGAGCATAAGGACTTTATCCATGAGGAGCTTCTCAAGGAAGAGGAGAAGTTCTCCCTTACCCTCGTGAAGGGAGAAAGGGAGTTCGAGAAGATGCTGCCTAATCTCCTCAAGGGCAAGGACAGGATCATCTCCGGACGTCTTGCGTTCAAGCTCTATGATACATACGGCTTCCCGATCGAGCTTACGCGTGAGCTTGCCGCAGAGCATGGCTTCACCGTCGATGAGGAAGGCTTCAAGGCCGCCTTCGAGAAGCATCAGGAGACCTCCCGCGCAGGTGCGGAGCAGCAGTTCAAGGGCGGACTCGCGGATCATAGCGAGGCTACCACCGCGCTCCACACGGCAACCCACCTCCTGCATGCCGCGCTCCGTAAGACGCTCGGTACCCATGTAGGGCAGAAGGGGTCGAATATCACGGCAGAGAGGCTTCGCTTCGACTTCACCCATCCGGAACCGATGACCAAGGAGCAGCTGCAGACCGTCGAGGATCTGGTCAATGACGCGATCAGGCGCGATCTCCCGGTTACCTGCGAGACGATGACGCTTGAGGAGGCCCGCAACAGCGGTGCTATCGCGTTCTTCGATTCGAAGTATGGCGAGATGGTCAAGGTCTACACGATAGGCGATGTCTCCAAGGAGGTCTGCGGAGGCCCGCATGTCACCCATACCGGTGATATGGGACACTTCAGGATCCTCAAGGAGCAGTCATCCTCCGCTGGAGTCAGGAGGATAAAGGCCGTCCTGGAGAAATAAGGGATAGCTTATGGGATAGATGAGGGCAGCTTCGGTGGCTGCCCTTGCTTATTTGAGATCATAATACGAAGCCGATCTTCCTCCTTGCAGGCCAAGGACAATCACGCCATTGCCCGCTGTCGTCTTCTGTTTTTCCTATCAGAAGATCCGTTGCTGCGTTTGCGATGTAACCGAGATAACTTCCAGCAGAGCTGTCACCGCACAGCAGCTTCCACATAAGCCCTCCAAAAAGATAGGACTCAGCGAATTCACGCCAGCTATGGAGCTTTTCTGCCGCATTGTGTGATAGATCCCATAAGATGCCGACCGCCTCGTTTTCAGTGATCCATCCCAGATAGTATCCCCATCGGGTCAGCATCGCTGCACGTCCAGTATCCCATCCCGCCATGAAGTCTGGTGAGTAATGGTTTTTATATCGCTGGGCGAATCTCCATGCCCGCCTTGTGGATTCACGATCATCCTCATCCATGGTTTCGTCCATCAGTTCTTCCGGAGAAGAGGCTTCCGCATAGAGCTGATAGCGCATGATATACCCATCCTGTGCCAGATAGCGGATCATATCCAGCAGTTCGCTACGTCCGTTTATGCCCCAGGAGCGACGGACAATAGAGACGATTTTCTGTTCCATGATAGGGATATGCTCTTCAACATCCATCTTGCTTAGATCATGATCATTCAGGTCCGATACGATCCCTGAGAGCAATATGCCAAATCGATTCCATTTCGCATCATCTTTCTGATAAGCAATAGGATCAGGTTCGGGTAGCGATTCAATCCGGGCCATTGCGTCTTCCAATGCAGTATAGAGAGCTTCCTCCATTTCAAGGCTGAATGCCGGCCCGTCTTCGTCAGCATCCTCCGTATCCAGCATTTCCAGAGCTGCTGCAAGGACGCCCATATCTTCTCCAAA
>CASFZR010000047.1 GCA_949299185.1 uncultured Spirochaetales bacterium | reverse complement strand
TGGAAGCACCGATCGCGGAGTCGGGGGGTTCGGGTCAACCGGGGTCTGAGTCTTGAAGGAAAAGGGATCCTACCGCATCCTCTATCGCTATATACTCGTACAGTTCGCCCAGAATTTCGCTGTGGCGTTCGTTTTCTTCTTCTGCATCTTCTTCATCAACTCGATACTCCTACTGGTGCAGAGGATACTCCTGAGGAACATCGACATGATGACGATGCTCTCCATGGTATCGCTCTCGATGCCGCAGTTCCTCATCTACACCTTTCCGTTCGCCTCTCTGGCGGCATCCTCGATGATCCTTGGAGACCTTGGCTCATCGAATGAGCTTCTTGCCATACGAAGCTCCGGGATATCATTATCGCATGTTTACAGGCCGCTGATCGTGGTATCGATCTTCCTCTCCTTCGTCACCTTCCTCTTCGCGGATATCGTTCATCCCTGGGCCTCAAGCCAGTATGAGGTAAGGCTGAGGGTGCTTATGCAGGAGATGCCGACCTTCGAGATCGAGCCTAACTCCGTCAATACGGTCGGGAATATCGTGCTGTCCAACGGGCAGAGCGAGGGCAATGAGATCCGCGATATCGTGCTGCTCTCCCAGGAGGAGGACGGTCAGTCCCGCACGGTGCTGTCTGATAGGGGGGTCCTGGAGCTTATCGACAGCGACAACTATATCTACTCGCTTGAGCTTGATAGCCCGCGCATCCTCCTGACAGAGGATGATGATATCGAGTCATACGGCCTGTCTAGCGCGGATAAGGCCACCTTCTTCCTCGATTTCTCCGAGCAGATACCTTCCCTTACATCGACCTCGCCGCTCAATCTCTCCTCACGTGACCTCATCGCGGGGATAAGGGAGCGCGAGGGCCTTGAGCGCGATGGCCAGGTCAGCTGGTATGAGGGCAGGGAGGATTCACGGCTCGCGGTCGCGGACGCCATCGCATCCGCCGCCCGTGGGGATGTCACGAGGGAGGCTCTGGCAGAGCGCATCACGACTGCCGTCAGCGATATATCGTCATATGGCGAGTATCCTCCGCGCAACAGCTATTCCCAGTACTACAAGGCGGAGCTGGCCAAGAAGTTCGTGCTTTCCGCGGCCTGCTTCTGCCTCACGCTGATAACCCTGCCACTGTCGATGGTCCGCGTGAAGCATGGAAAGCTCACGGGCTTCGCCATCTCCCTGCTGATTGCAGTGGCATACTGGTATATGATCTTCGCCGTGCAGCTTAGGATCTTCGCCATCCATACCGCGCCATACCTCCTGATGTCGCTTCCCGACCTGGCGATACTCGCTGCCGCGCTCTTCCTGATGTTCCGCTTCAGGAGGGCAAGATGAAGATACTCACGCGCTATACCATCTCCTCTATACTCAAGGTCGCCATCGTCACGATCATGCTCTTCGCGCTCATTCTTGCCGCGGTCGAGCTTTTCTCGAAGATGGATCAGATCATGAATGGGGATATCGCACCGCTGAGGATCGCAGAGTATATCGTGCTTTCGCTGCCGCAGTACCTGCTGATGGTGGCGTCGATAGCCTTCCTCTTCTCGGTGACCTACTACCTCTCGACGCTCTCGGCGAACAACGAGCTTATCCCGATACTCAATGCCGGCGTGAGCCCTAGGCGCCTGAAGGCTCCTATCGTGGTGCTTGCCATCGTGCTGACGATACTCGGATCGGTCTATCAGGAGAAGGCGGTCATCGCGATAAACGCCGTGCATGACGAGTTGGAGGTGGAGCTTTTCGGCTCATCATCAACGAGGGACACGAGGAATATAGTACTGTCAGATCCCGATGGCTATCTCATCTATACCCAGCGCTTCTCCGAGGCCTCACAGGCTATTTACGACCCGGTGCTAGTCCAGCATGAGGGTGGCTCCATCATCGCCCGCGTGGAGGCTGACAGGGCATACTTCGATGAGGAGAGAGGCTGGGTGTTCGAGAACGCCAGGGTCTATCATATAGAGGACGAGAGCGTATCATCGCGCTATGAGGCGGAGTACACCGATCCCGCCTTCGATATCGAGCCGCGCCTCTTCCGTAGCCAGAACACCTCCATCGAGACGATGGACAGGGAGACTGCCGTGGATTACCTCGCCTCGCTCTATGCCAATGACCGCGTCACCTGGCATGAGAAGGCCACGGATTACTATCGCAGGATATTCAGCCCGCTGGCGATCTTCACGCTTATGTTCATCTCCGTGAGCATGAACTTCAGCTTCCGCCGCAATGTCCTGCTCTTCTCGGTGATACAGTCCCTTTCGATAGCTGTCATATACTATGTCGCTGACATGGTATTCTCGATCATGGGCCATCAGGGAGCGGTCGCGCCTGCAATGACGGTGGTTCTCCCCATCGTGCTTACGATACTGCTCTCACTTGTGCTGTCAATACTAGGAAGGAAGCTATGAGCATAATCAGGATAACGAAGAAGGATAAGGAGACCAAGGCGCGCCTTGGCATACTCTCGTTGCCTCATGGGGAGGTGGAGACGCCTGCGTTCATGCCGGTAGGAACCAATGGAACGGTGAAGGGGATCTACCATGACACGATAAGGCGTATCGGATACCGCCTGATACTCGCCAACACCTACCATCTCTATCTTCGTCCTGGCACGGAGGTGCTGGATGACTTCGGCGGCCTTCATGGCTTCTCCTCCTGGGACGGGAACATCCTCACCGATTCCGGCGGCTTCCAGGTCTTCTCCCTCTCCGGACTGAGGAAGGTAAGGGAGAGCGGCGTAACGTTCCAGAGCCACATCGATGGATCGAAGCATATCTTCACGCCTGAGAAGGTCGTGGATATCCAATCGATCATCGGATCTGACATAGCGATGGTGCTTGACGTATGCACCCCTCCGGGAATCGAGCATCGCAACGCCGAGGAGGCATGGAGGGTGACGAAGCTCTGGGCCGAGCGCTCGATAGAGGAGCGTGACAGGCTCGGTGAGCGCTTCCGCGGCAATCTCTTCGGCATCGTGCAGGGCAACTTCTATGAGGATCTGAGGAAGGAGAGCGCTCTGACGATCTCGGAGATGGATTTCCCTGGTATCGCGATCGGCGGGCTCTCGGTAGGTGAGGAGAAGCATGTCTTCGAAGATATGCTCGCCTATACGGCACAGTATGTCACGGAGGATAAGCCTCGCTATGTCATGGGCATAGGATCCCCGGATTACATCCTTGCAGCCGTGGAGAACGGCATCGATCTCTTCGACTGCGTGCTGGCAACGCGCATGGCCCGCAATGGAGGGCTCTTCACCGATGATGGCGTCATAGCGCTGAAGAAGGCGCAGTACAAGTTCGATCACTCCCCGATACAGGAGGGCTGCCAGTGTACGCTCTGCCGTGAGTACTCACGCGCATACATGCATCATCTAATCAAATGCAATGAGATGCTTGGCGGTATGCTTGCCACCGAGCATAACCTCCAGTATCTCTATGACCTGATGATACGCATCCGTAAGGCGATAGCTGAGGATCGCTTCGCAGAGTTCAAGAGGGATTACCTGAGGCGGTTCTATGGTAACAAGGAGTGATATCATCTCAATGCTGGAGGAGAAGGGGATTCCGTTCAGGGAGTTCCACCATAGGGCCGTGCATACGATCGCGGAGGCTGAGGGGCTATCGATTCCAGGCTTCGATATGTCCCGCGTACCTAAGAACCTCTTTCTCCGTGATGACAAGAAGCGCCGCTACTACCTTGTCTCGATCGCTCCCGATAAGACCGCGGACCTCAAGGAGCTGAGGCGGATCCTAGGATCCCGGCCACTATCATTCGCCTCAGAGGAAGACCTCATTGCGCTGCTCTCGCTGGAGAAGGGCTCCGTGACTCCATTCGGCCTCCTTGCGGACAGCGCCCACAGGACGATAGCTGTCTTCGATAGCTTCTTCTCTGAAGGCATGATCGGCATACACCCGATGGAGAACACGAGTACCGTCTTCCTCCGATTCTCCGACCTTAAGGCACTCCTTGAGGAGCATGGCACTGAGATCGTGATGATCTGAGCATCGATCGTCATGCCCGTATCTGAATTTTGTCTTCCTATGATTCATAAGATGAAGATGGATGTATATTCATTTCCTTCAAACCAATCTTGATTTCATATCATAATCATATTGATATAGCTCAAAACAATAGCATAAAGATTGCATTAAGATAATATATTGATAGAAGAATAGGGCTGTCTCTCGACAGCCCGTCTCCTTTATGCCGCTACCTTAGAACTGTACTGGCTCTATCCTCAGCACCGTCAGGTCGTAGTCGCGGCCGTTGATCTCGAACCTCACGTCATCGCCTTCCTTATGGTTCACGAGCTTCTGACCCAGCGGGGCGTTGAAGTCGATGATGCCGTTCTCAGGATCGGACTCCCATCTGCCCATGAAGGTGTAAGTGATGTCCTTTCCCTCGGCGTTGTCATGGAGCGTGACCTTCGTGCCGAAGCCGATCATGCCAGGAAGCACGTCAGCCATCGTCATGATGCGCACGGTCGTGAGATCGTTGTTTAGCTCGCCGATCCTCCTCTCAAGCTCCCTCTTATGGTCCTTGGCGTACTGGTACTCGCTGTTCTCCCTGAGGTCTCCCAGCTCACGGGCGAAGTTGATCTCCTTGAGTATCTCAGGCATCTGCACCGTGTTGATATCCTTAAGCTCATCCTTCTTCCTGTCGTAGCTCTCCTGCGTGCAGAGGAATCCTGAGACGACCCTGATCTCATGGGGCTTCTCTACAGGCTTGCGCTCATCGGAGAATGAGATATCGGGGAAGCGGCCCTTGATCGTCTCCCTGTATCCTGCCTTCTCGTCGCTCTCAAGCCCTTCGTTGAAGAGGATGAGGGACATGGAGTCCTCGATGGCCTCGCGCGGCGCAGAGGCGAGGAATGATGCGATCTTACCGCCATCGACCAGGTCCTTGCGGAGCGTCTTGATGTTCTTCCTGTTGTCAGGATTGTCCGGCGCCTTGGTTATGTGCGAAAGCGCCATCAGCTCCGAGCGGAAGATCCTCTCCTCATCGATCCCTGCCTTCTTCAGGTCCTCCGGAGAGATGTTGGCCTCGGTGGCGAAGAAGATGAACAGCGGGATGTTGTCGCGGAAGGACTCTATCGAACGCTTGATCAGGGCATAGTACTCCGCTCCCTTATTGAGCCTCCTGAGCTTGTTGGGGATGTAGGAGTTGATGTAGTAGGGGAAGATCTGCACCAGCGTCTCCGGCGCCTTCTTCTTGTCGAGCGCGATTAGCTGATCGACGAACTCCCTCTTCAGCACGGTGTTCTCTATCTCCGCGAAGACCTCCTTCCTCTCATTCTCATAGAGAGGGGAGTAGAGCATGTCGAAGGAAATCTCGAAGGATACCGGCGCGCCCTTCTCCGAGAGATAGTCCAGGAGAAGCACGGAAGCGATCCTGTCGGAAACGCTCTTCTTGTCATTGGCAAGCGTATCCTGGAAGTAGCTGATCATCTCCATGAAGGCATCAGAGTCCTTCTCGATGCTTCCTGATACTGCATCGAGTATCGTGGATACCTTGCCGTAGAAGGTAGGCTCATTGCGGAAGATATAGGAGATCTTCTCCTCCCTAGTCGAAGGATAGGCCGTGAGCTGATAGGTATCGGTGGAACCGGGAATGATGCGGACATAGCTGTTGTCCCTCAGCTCCGCCTTCACCTTGTCGGATATGGCCTTCCATTCGCTCTCCTGAAGGATGGAGGGAACGACCTCGCCCTTCATGTCCTTCATCGTCGCCTTGCTGTCAGCGGCGGAGTAGAGCAGGGTACGGACAAGCCACTCGATGCCGCCCTCTCCCATGATCTTCGCCTTGATCTTCTGTGCCGGGACGCCCTTCTTTATCGCCTTGATGTTCTGCTTCGAGAGCGGGGCAAGGGCGTTGAAGGCGCTATCAAGCGCGATCGTCTGCACATCGCTGGCGCTGTAGCGCACGGAGACGATGCCTCCCTTGACGTCTACGATGAGGCCTACGCGCCTTGTCGCCTTCTGCAACACGTATGTACCTGATGAGTACGCGATATCCTTCTCGAACTCATCGAGGGCCTTGGCACTGTTCTGGGCCTTCGTGATCCGGTGCTTCCTGAGGCACTCCTCAAGGCGTGACGAGGATGCGTACTTGATGCGGAGCGCATCCTCAGCCTTCTTCTTCGTCTCCTCGTCGCTGCCGTCTATGCGGAGTATGCGGCGCGCGATCTCGATCGTGGAATCGAGGCAGCTGCGGTACTCGGATGACTTCGGATCGAATGATGAGAGCGATGCAACGAGATAGGAAAGCAGTATCCTATACAGCTCAAGCCCTGTCTCCGGATCCTTCTCGGCGACTGCCTCGGTGAATGAGGAGTAGAAGGGATAGCCCGAGCGCCCGTTTGCCACGAGGCGGGTGAAGATCTCCTTAATCCTCTCCGTGTCATCTGTCTTCTGCAGCCTGCGGAGCGCCCTCTGGTAGTAGTTCATCGCGGCCTTGCGGTCGCCCTTTTCCTCATAGTGGTCTGCAAGAGCCACGATGATCTCCCTGTCGGAGCTGTCAGCCTTGACGAAGCGCTCGTAGTACTCCCACTTCTTCTCCTCATCTCCCTGATGCTCAGCGACATCGGCAAGTACCCTAAGCGCCTTGCTTGACTCGCTGTGGGAGAGGATGAGCGCGCCGATGTACTTGACCACGTCCCAGTTCCCCGCCTCATAGAACGTCAGGAGGAGGTTGTTCAGCCTCATGTTGTATTCATGCGGGCGGAGGGATATGAGGATGCGCTCCGCGACATACACGAGTATGAGCGAGTCCTTGTTCTCATCGGAGGCCTTCTTCGCCTCCTCCCTAAGCTCCATCAGCTTCTCCTCGTCCCTTATGGAGTCGAGCTGCCTGTCTATCTTCTCGAACGCATCCACGCGGTATGCGGCCGCGGCGTTCTTCCCGAGGGTCTTCTCCTCTGCGAGCAATGCCTTGAAATCCATCTCCGAACACTCCTTAAATCATGATATATCAGGAGCAAAAAATAAGACCGGGCAGAGTATCTGCTCGGAATGCTCATATATGATATTAACATAGCTTATCCTCTTTGGCAAACATTCTCTTGATGCTATAATCGGGCCATGCGTGAAAGGAACCTGCTTTTATCACCATCCATCCTAGGCGCGTCATTTTCCGATCCGCTCTCTGCATTGGCTGAGATCGAGGAGGCCGGAGCCGATTTCGTGCATCTCGATGTGATGGATGGCTCCTTCGTTCCCGAGATAACCTTCGGAGCGAAGTTCATAAGGGACATAAGGCCGCACTCGGAGCTTGTCTTCGATGTCCATCTCATGGTCGATCATCCGGAGCGCATGATGCAGTCATTCATCGACGCCGGAGCGGGCATAATCACGATCCACAGCGAAAGCACGGAACATGCCTGGCGAGCGATGATGATGGCGCGCGATGCCGGCGTTGAGAGCGGTATCGCGATAAACCCCGGGACTCCCGTATCATTCATAGAGCCTCTGCTGGATATCGCGGACTACGTGCTGGTGATGACGGTCAACCCAGGCTGGGGCGGCCAGGGCTTCATACCGGAGTGCATGAAGAAGGTGGAGGAGCTTTCCCTCAGGCGCGATAACGATGGGTACGGCTATCTCATCGAGGTCGATGGCGGCGTATCGATGGCTAACATACGGCAGCTCTACCAGAAGGGCGTGGACGTCGCGGTGACAGGCTCCGCATTCTTCCGGGAGAGCGACAAGAGGTCCTTCATAGAGCGTATGAGGAGAGAGGCGGAGGGGCTTTCGTGAAGGCCGTCATACAGCGTGTCTCCAGCGCTTTCTGCACCGTGGATGGCCGCGTTACCGGCAGCATAGGCCGTGGCTTCGTCGTATTCCTCGGGGTCGCGGAGGGCGATGATGATGCATCTCTTGAGCGCGTCGTGGGGAAGATATCGCGTCTCAGGATCTTCGAGGACGAGGATGGAAGGATGAATCTTCCGCTCTCTGCGGTAAATGGGGCTATATTGCTTATAAGCCAGTTCACGCTGCTGGCCGACGTGAGGCATGGCAACAGGCCATCGTTCTCAGGCGCGATGGAAGGTGGACGGGCAAAGGCGTTCTATGAAAGGGCAATCGGGATGCTGAGGGAGCTTGGCATCACGGTGGAAACGGGCGTCTTCGGCGCCCATATGGTGATCGACGCGGTCAACGATGGGCCTGTGACGCTGATCATGGATTCGGACGATCTCGCGCACTGAGTTGGCAGGAATGGCGGGTCAGGGCGTATATGTATTTAGGAGGGTAATGATGGCAAGGACATCTGATACCGAGAATGTGAAAGGAAGGATGGAGGCGCTGGAGGCCGCTCGGCTCCAGATAGACAAGCAGTTCGGCAAGGGCTCGCTGATGAAGCTTGGGGATAGCCGGGAGACGCTGGATGTCGATGTGATACCTTCCGGATCGATCCTGCTTGACGAGGCGCTTGGGGTAGGGGGGTACCCTAAGGGAAGGATAATAGAGATCTACGGCCCTGAGTCATCGGGAAAGACGACGCTTGCGCTGCAGGCGATCGCCGAGAGCCAGAAGATGGGAGGGATCGCGGCGTTCATCGATGCCGAGCATGCCCTAGATCCTGTCTATGCCAAGAACCTCGGCGTGAATATCGATGAGCTTTGGATATCGCAGCCGGATAACGGAGAGCAGGCGCTGGAGATAACGGAATCGCTCGTGCGCTCCGGCGCTGTCGATATCATCGTGGTGGACTCCGTCGCGGCGCTTACCCCTCAGGCCGAGATCGAAGGAGATATGGGAGATAGCCATGTGGGACTCCAGGCAAGGCTGATGAGCCAGGCGCTGCGCAAGCTCACCGGCATCCTCTCCAAGAGCAATACCACGATCATCTTCATCAACCAGATAAGGATGAAGATCGGCGTCATGTTCGGCAATCCGGAGACCACCACGGGTGGCAATGCCCTCAAGTTCTACGCCTCGGTGAGGATGGATGTGCGCCGCATCGAGTCGATCGGCAAGAACGCCGATGAGATACAGGGCAACCGCGTGCGCGTGAAGATCGTGAAGAACAAGGTCGCGCCTCCGTTCAGGAAGTGCGAGCTTGACCTGATGTTCGGCTCCGGTATATCGCGTACGGGATCGCTTCTTGATGCGGCTCTCAAGCATGAGATCATCGAGAAGTCCGGTGCCTGGTATAGCTATGAGGGCGAGAAGATCGGCCAGGGCAGGGACAAGACGATCGAGTATCTTGAGAGGAACCCCGAATTCACGGACTCCCTGGAGGAGAGGCTCCGCGCGATCATGTTCCCAAAGGACCGCGATGGACGTGACGAGGTGAAGGAGACCGAGGTTGAGCAATGACCGCTCCTCGGCTATAATCGCCGACTATGAGCGAGGCTGCTGACAGGCTCCTGGACAGGAAGGCTGAGTATGAGTTCCACACGCCCGTCTTTGACGGGCCGCTGGAGGTCCTTCTCTATCTTATCCAGGAGAACAAGATAAACATCTATAATCTCGATATCTCGCTCATCACGGAGCAGTTCCTCGCTTATATCTCGGAACATGAGGCTGAGCTTGCGGAGATCGCCGAGTTCTACAAGATGGCTGCCGATCTGCTGTATATAAAGAGCCGTATGCTCCTTCCTGTGACGACGGCGCTGGATGAGGAGTATGAGGATCCGAGGCAGGAGCTGGTAGACAAGCTGATCGAGTACCAGATGTACCGCAGGTACACCGACCTGCTTCTGAACGGAGGCTCTGCGGATAGGCTCTATATAAGCCGCAACGAGAACTTCTTTTCCGTCCCGTACTCAGACGAGGACCTCTTCGCGGACGCGGATGTCAACGCGCTCCTGGCCGTGTTCGTCGACCTGATAGAGAATACCGAGGCCCCGAAGGGCATGATATTCAACGCCTTCGAGGAGGTCTCCATCAAGGACAAGAAGAACCTCATATTCGAGCTGCTGCAGGAGAGGGAGACGATAACGCTTGAGGATGTCATCGTCCATCTCGACAGGCTGATGCATATCATATGCTCGTTCTTCGCCATCCTTGAGATGACCAAGGATCATGAGATCCTCATCTCGCAGAGCGTCGAGTATGGTACGATAACGATACAGGAGAGGCCGCAGGACTGGGGGCCGGACAAGGAAGAGCTTTCCGATGATGAGTATGAGGAGCTTATGAGGCCTGCGAAGGGCCGTCCTGTCTCCTATTCGATCCTCACCAAGGAAGCCGAGGAGGCCGTGAGGGAGGCGGAGAAGGAAGCTGAGGAGAGCGAGAGGAGCGAGACTGTCGAATTCATCGGAGATGAGGAGGAGATCGATCTCATGGATGATGAAGGCGATGATGACGTGAAGGAGGATGATGATGCTCAGTGATGATGCCAGGCTTCTTGAGGCCATTCTCTTCATCGAGAACCAGCCTACGTCCCTTGATAGGCTCTGTGACCTCACGGGCCTCAAGCCGGATATGGCCGAGGATGCGCTCGCGGAGCTTGGGGACGAATATGAGGAGAGGGGAAGCGGGCTTCTTCTCGTCATTGATGATGACGAGCTTTATTCCTTCTCTCCCGCGGTTGATCTCTATCCCCGCCTGAAGGCAAGCTATGGCCGCAAGGTTGACAGGAGGCTCTCGCGCGCTGCCATGGAGACGCTGGCAATAGTCGCGTACGGCCAGCCGATAACCCGTGGCGAGATAGAGGAGATAAGGGGCGTCGGGTCGGATACGATCGTCAAGATGCTCAGGGACAGGGAATATATCATGGTCAAGGGCAGGAAGAACGCTCCGGGGCACCCTTGGCTCTATCATACGACAAAGAAGTTCCTTCATGAGTTCAACCTCAAGAGCATCCAGGACCTGCCGAAGCTTTCGGAGATCGACAGGATGAGATTCGAGGAGAGGATGGCGGAAGGCGAAGAGGAGAGTGAGGAAGATGGCACAGAGGATCAGGGCTGAGCAGGATATCTATCCGATCAGGCTGCAGGCATACATGGCCAGATGCGGAGTCGGTTCGCGCCGTGCGTGCGAGGAGCTTATCAGGCAGGGCCGCGTCATGATCAACAACCGCATCGTCCGTGAGATGGGCGTCAAGGTCGAGAAGGATGATGTCGTGCAGGTAGATACCGAGACGATCGAGCCGGCGGAGGAGCTGCATTACATAGCCCTCAACAAGCCTCGTGGCTATGTATGCACCAACTATGATCCGAACGAGACGAAGTACGCGCGCGACCTGATAGACATCAGGGACAATCATCTGCTCTTCAACGTCGGACGCCTGGATAAGGACTCGAACGGCCTGATCATCTTCACCAACGACGGTGACTTCGCCAATAAGATGATGCATCCCAGGTACGAGGTCGAGAAGGAGTATATCGTAAAGCTCGACAGGGATGTGGTGATCGATGACCTGAACAGGGCGCTCAAGGGCGTGTATATCGATATACCGAAGCCGTATCGCATCAGGCGCTACGACCTCATGCCGCGCACCCGTCAGTTCGTGCGCGTGACCCTCATCGAAGGGCGCAACCGCGAGATAAGGAAGATCTTTTCCTTCCTCGGCTATGACGTCAAGGCGCTTACGAGGATCAGGGTCGGCTGCGTGGAGCTGGATGACCTGAGGCCTGGCGAGTGGAGGGATCTTACCAGGGATGAGGTCTCGGGCCTTCTTTCCGGCCGGGGCAATGCCCCTAGGCCGCGTCGCCATACGGTAAAGGCGGGAAACGATGATAATCGCGATTGACGGACCTGCAGGATCGGGAAAAAGCACCGTGGCGAGGATGGTCGCGGACCGTCTTGGATTCTATTTCCTCAACACAGGATCGTTCTACAGGGCATATACGCTTTCTGCCCTTGATAACGGCATCGATCCGCTGGATAGGGAAGCCGTGCTTGAGAACGCGCGCCGCATCACGCTGACGGTCAGGGACGGGGCTGTCTGCATCGACGGAAAGGATGAGGAGGGCAGGCTCCATTCGCCGCTTGTGGATAAGTACGCATCACCGGTCTCCTCTGATCCACGGATCAGGGAGATGGTGAACAGTGCCGTGCGTTCCATAGCCAAGGATCTGGATATCGTGACGGAAGGCAGAGACACGACCACCGTCGTCTTCCCTGACGCCGATTTCCGCTTCTACTTCGACGCCTCTCCAGAGGTCAGGGCGCGCCGCCGGCTTGCCGACCAGCCGGGGGAGGATTACGAGAGCGTGCTTCACGCGATAGAGGAGCGCGACAGGATGGACAGGGAAAAGGCCGTCGGAGCGCTCAGGATCGCGGATGGAGCGATAGTTATAGATACATCTCTATTGACGCTAAATCAAGTTTGTGAGAAAGTGATAAACGCTGTACAGTCTCACTCTGTATAGATATCAGTTGGTAGGAGCAAAGAAGTGGAAAATGAAACTCAGATGACTGAGAAGCAGTCTTATCTGCAGCAGCATCTTATGTCAATTCCCGAATTGGAAGTCGGTCAGATCGTAACCGGTACTGTAGTACAGACAAATGACGAATCAGTTTTGGTTGATATCGGCTATAAGAGCGAAGGAAAGATCCCTGTAGACGAATTCATGGAACTGCCGAAGCTTGGTGACAAGGTAGCCGTTACTATAGTCAAGCTCGATGATGGACGCGGCCAGGTGGTCGTCTCCAAGAAGAGGGCTGAGGCAAAGGAAAGGACGGAGATCCTCAGGAAGGCCGCAGAGGACAGGTCCCCGGTCCTTGGCAAGTTCGTCAAGGTCATCAA
>CASFZR010000046.1 GCA_949299185.1 uncultured Spirochaetales bacterium | reverse complement strand
CCTGCCGCCGAGGACTTCCAGAAGGCTGCTGAGATATTCAACCTGCTCAACGATGGAAGCCGCATACGCATATTCTGGCTGCTGTGCCATTGCGAGGAATGCGTGATGAACATCTCCTCGATAGTCAGCATGTCCAGCCCTGCCGTGTCCCATCACCTGCGCCAGCTCAAGTCCAGGGGGCTCATCGTCAGCCGCCGGGAGGGCACGGAAGTGTACTATAAGGCTGCCGATACAGAGGACGCGAAGCTCATGCACCATATAATAGAGCATGCGGTGAAGATCGCATGCCCCGTGGAAGATAATCAGGATAGCCGGCCCCTCTGATCAGAACCAGTCATGCTCCCTGTCGCGGTCCCAGTCCGTGATGCGGCCGGTGAGAGCGTCGACCTCGAACTCATATTCATAGCCGTCAAACCAGATAGCGCCTTCATACACCACCCTGCCGTCATCGCGGTCAGCGCGGATATGGAGGTCATCCATCGTGGCGCCCTTCACGCGCTCAAGCGCGATGGCCGCAGCCTGCTCGATGGTGATTCCGCCAGCCGGCGCAGGCTTCACCGCAGGAAGCTTCTCAACGGAGTACTCAAGGATAGCGCCAGAGGAGGCATCGATCTTGTATTCATACTTCGAGCCGCCCGCCGCGAACTCCACCTCATAGCGGCCATAGCCCCTCTCCCTGTCGTGGATAGCGGCATCAGCGATCCGCATCAGGTCATCATCGGTGAGCTTCTTGAGCTGGAATATCCTGGAGCGTGACACGAGCGCGGCATTTACCTCGAAGTACGGATTCTCGGTCGTCGCGCCGATCAGGATGAAGGTACCGTTCTCAACCCAGGGAAGAAGCGCGTCCTGCTGGCTCTTGTTCCAGCGGTGGACCTCATCGACGAAGAGGATCGTACGCATCCCGAAATGCGCCCTCCGCGCCTTGGCCTCATCGATCTCCGTCCTCAGCTCCTTGACTCCAGAAAGCACGGCGTTGAGCGTAGAGAAATGGCTCTTGGTGGTATTGGCTATCACACGGGCAAGGGTCGTCTTGCCCGTCCCCGGAGGACCATAGAATATGACAGAGGAGAGCTGGTCGGCCTGTATGGCACGCCTTAGGAGGCGTCCCTTGCCAAGTATATGCTCCTGCCCGATGTACTCATCGAGAGTACGGGGCCTCATACGCGCCGCAAGCGGCTCATCCTTCTCCATCGTAGCGTCAAAGAGATTCAGAACGCACCTCCCCAGAAAATGCCATAAGGCGAATCGCCATCCGCGAGCGGCCTGTTCTTCAGCGTCCTCTCCGCATCGGCAAGGCTTGCGAAGAGCGATGATGAGAGAAGCCCTGCCAGGGAATCACGGGAAGCGGGCATGGGCACGGGTATGAAGATGCCGCCGCCGACGGCAGAGAGGTTGGAATATGCCCTGCGTATCGAGGAGAACTCATCAAGCACGGGCTGGAAGGCCTCATCAAGCGGCTCCGCCACATCAGCAAGGGCCGTAAGATAGATGCTCCTCACCTCCTCGCCTACAGCCCTCTCTATCTCATCGGTAAACGCAGTATCCTCGGATATGAGGGCAACAGGATAGGATGCCGAGATACCGGCCATTGCCCCTTCTACCAGGGGATACGCCAGGGGAATCAAGGGAGAGATGATCTGGGCCACGCCCTCCCCATAGGCTCCTGCCATATCATCATAAAGCGGAACATAGGCGGCATAATCGGTAAACGACCGCGGAAGGATGTTCTCGACATCCTCGCCGCTGATGCTCTCCGAGGAGGCGATGTATCCCATCATGTCGGAAGAGAGGAGGTCGAAGGCCTCCTTCGTCTCCTCCTCGGAAAACGTCCTTGTCCTCATCGATGAGCAGGAGGCAAGGACGGCTATAATAAGCATGAGGGACAGCAGCAGCCGTCCTCTTCTGATCAAAGCTCCGCCTTCCAAAGCCCGTGGAGGTTGCAGTAGGCATAGACTGCCTTGATGGCAGATGCATGGCCGAACGTGGCCTCCGGCTTATCACCAGGCTTGAGGTACTTCAGGCAGAAGCCATCCTCCCTCTCCACGGCGATGAACTCGATATAATGCTCATCCGTCATCGGATGCTCGACAGAGCCTACCTTCACATGGAGGTGAGATCCATCAACGCTGAGCGCAGGCACATGCTTCTCCACCGCGGCATCGACAGAACCGGCCTTTACCTCGACCATCTCCTCGCCGCAGCAGGCTGGTGTACACTTCGCCTTCTTGACCATTGCGACCATCTCGCCGCACTTCGGGCACCTATAGAAAACAAGTCCATTCATGTCAGTTTCTCCTTCCCTCTGAGCATAACCATTAGAGAAGCGATAGGCAACTCAAATATAATAGAGGGGATCACAGATACCGGCGATTCCAGAGTCCATCAAGGAACACCTCGTAAGGAAGTATCTCGATACCATCATCGGTCATAAGGGGATATTCCTCTCTGCATACGAGGATATAGTGCTGGCATATCCCCTCTTCCTTCAAGGCACGTAAGCCCTTCAGATCTGCTTTGGAATAACGCCGCGTAGCCTTGGTTTCGACAGCGAGCCTTCCATCGACGATGAAATCGACTTCGATATCGGATAAGGTCCTCCAATAACATAGCCTCCTGTCGATATCCTGATAACCTAGCTTATACCCTAGGAATGCCCGAAGCTCTGCCGCTATGTATGCTTCGAAGAACTTTCCATATTCAGAGGTGTTTTCCTGGATCCTATCTATATTCAGGATCCTACGGACGACTCCTACATCGAAGAAGTAGAACTTCGATGTAGCATAGGTCTTGCGCTTCCGCGTCTTCTGGAAAGCGGTGACCTCAAAGCCGATAAGGGTATCATATAATATCTGGAACCATTCGGATATTCCTGTCGCACTGATTCCGACTTCCTTGGAAATGCTGGCATAATTAAGCATTTCCGTATTTGATAGCGCAGCAACCTCAAGGAAACGGGTAAATGCAGGAAGATTCCTTACCAGGCCTTCCTGCTGGATCTCCTGAGTGAGATAAAGCTTGATATAGTCTGACAGATCCGCATCCGGAGACCCTGAAAGATAATTGGAAGGGATAAGCCCGGTCTTGAATATCCTTTCAAGTGAATACCCGTTATCCTTCAACTCCGGATAGACAAGGGGATACATCTCCTTCCATCCAGCCCTCCCCCCAAGGAGATTAACGCCCTGAGCCCTTAATTTCCTCGCACTGGACCCGGTAAGAAGGAAACGGAGGCCGGTGCTTTCTATTAGATCATGGACCTCATCAAGCAGGATGGGCAGCTTCTGTATCTCATCAATCACGACAAGGCCCTCTGTCCCATCCATCCGACGCAGGACCTCAGATAGATATGAGGGATTCGAGGATAGCCTCATGTATGTCGATGATTCCAGCAGGTTGAACCGGAATACGACATCCTTAAGCTCATTCATTATCCAGGTCGTCTTTCCCGTCTGCCTTGGCCCGAAGAGGAACTGGGACTTGCGTTCCAAATCGGCGGAAATATCGATTATCCTCGGAATATAGTTACTCTTCATCTAATGCAGAGCATAGCAGATTTCATGAAAATCACAACCATAATCTTTGATTTTCGACTAAAATCCAAACCAATACTTTTGATTTTCGACTAAAATCACAACTAGAAAATCATATGACCTGAATCTTTCCCTTCAGATATCCATAGACAATACAGCAAATAATACGATTTAACTCAATCAAAGAGGAAGCCATATCCGAAGACAGGCTTCCTCTCCATCAACAACCGAATCAGGAATCAAATCGCCACCGTGGAATACCTAAACGCATCGTATGGAACATATGTATCCTCTGATATCGATATCTGACGCGCGTCCAGTCCCCAGAAACAGCACTCTCCCACTTCCTCAACGCTGTCGGGAATCACAAGGGTGTCAGAGAAGCGGGCGTTCCAGAACGCGTAGTCGCCGATCTTCCTCACAGATGACGGGATGATCGTGCTGCCCGATTCAGATTGTATACCGCTGAGCGCGAACGGTCCGATGACCTCGGTACCCTCCGGGATATCCTCGACCATCACATCAAGGTACTTATGCCTGACGAGCTGGGGAATATCATCTTCATATTCTGCGTAGAGCGAGCCGAATGTGAGTATATCATCGGTCGGGGAGAGTACGGTGATAAGCGTCCTTCCGTCCTCAGAGAACAGCAGATTGCCCTTTATATTGAGATTATCATTATCTCCGACCATGATGCATACAGGCTTGCCGTTAATGAATGCCTCAGGATCGATGTATTCAAGTGAATCAGGAAGAGTCATAATCTGCAGCTGCTTATCTTCACGATCCATCACAAGATACGGATTGGAAGAGAGGCATGCCTTACCTATCGACCGCGTTCCCTCTGGAATAACAAGAGAGCCCTCATTCCCCCACGGATTCAGCCTCGACGTGTTATCGTAGATAAAGACAAGCTCCTTCTTAGTCTTGTCATATAGAGCGCCATCAATGGCCTCGAAGGTCTCATTGTCCTCACTTAGGATGATATCGTAATTATGGAGCGTCCCAAGATACTCTGGGAAGAAGACATCAGCAGATGCCGGTATCACGATGGTCTTACCATAAAGCAGCGGGAATGAGATATTATCGATCAGATCAGGATCGGGCTCAGCAGTAACTCCCGATGCTATGGCATCCTTGGCTTCCTCAAGCGACAGGAGCGAACCATCTTCATTCACCCTGTACTCGATGTTATAGAGCCATACTCCATCGACTTCCTCCTCGATAGGCATCCTCTCGATTATCGGCGCTCCATCAAGACAATAACCTCCGGCCTCATAGCCCTCAGGAATCGTCACGACTCCACGGCCATCGGCAGATAGCTCAACCGTGATCTTAGAGGGATCCTCTCCCTGATACGTCTCCTTCGATCCGAACGCGAATATGGCGCTACATGCTACGAGCATCACAAGTACCGCCATCCCTCTTCTCAGTGTCATGGCAAACCTCCATCCATGCAGTGTGATGGATTAACCTTCGCGCTCCTTGCCGAGGCTGTCAAGGAAACATCCAGGTGTTTATGATTTATTAGGTATCAAGGCTCAAAAGGAAGAGACAGCCGGACGACTGTCTCTTCATGAAACCCGGTTCATATCCGGTCCCAGAGGATCTTTAGAAGCCAGGGCGGCCATGCCCTGAACTTATTATAGGAATACCACCGATATCGGAATCGGTCAACCTAAAGCGTCATCTGGATACCGTTCCGTGGCCTCCGGAGGCCATGAGCTGCAGCACGTCCTCCCTTGTCACGTAGTTTATATCCTGCTCTATGCTGTGGCAGAGGCAGGAGGATGCGGTGGCGAAATCAAGCACCGTCTGCATGTCCTTGGAAAGCTCCGGATCGAGCGAGGCATATAGGATCCCAGCGGCGAAGCTGTCACCGGCACCGATGCGGTCTACGATCGATGTTATATCGTAGGGGACGTACTTCCCGTCTATGCAGGGCGAGACGAACTGATCGCCGTTGGAGATATCATAGAGGGCAGCTCCCCACTGGTTGTACGTCGCGCTGATCGAATGTCTCATCGTGGTAGCCAGGAGCCTTACCGATGGATACCTGCGTGCGATTGCCTCTGCCACATAGGGCTGCTCATCGATGCGGGAGAGCGTCTTCGGACAGTCAAGATGGATGCCAAGGAGCGTCTCTGCGTCTATGCGCGCGGCGAAGAGTATATCCACGTACTGCATCATCTCGCGCACTACCCTGCCTGCAAGCTCCTCCTTGGATACCGAGGTATCCCAGTTCCAGAGCTTCGAGCGGAAGTTGCAGTCGAATGATATCTGGAGGCCATGCTCCTTCGCCTTCCTCATGCACATCAGCTGTGCCTCTGCAGCCTTCTGGCTTACTGCAGGGGTTATGCCCGAGACATGGAGGATATCCGCGCCATCGAACGCGGCATCCCAGTCATACTCGGAACCGTCCGTCATCGAAAGCGTCGAGCCGGCCCTGTCATATATGACCTTCGACGGCCTCTGGTTCGCCCCATCCTGCACGAAGTAGAGGCCAAGACGGCCCTCGTCCTTCTTCAATATATATGACGTGTCGACGCCGAGGTTGCGCAGGTTTCCGATGCAGGCATCGGTAAGATCATTCTTAGGCAGCGCGGTAACGAACCTAGCACTACCGCCGAGAAGCGCAATCGACGCGGCGACATTAGCCTCTGCCCCGGCAAAGCAGAAGGCGAGATTCCCCGGAAGGGACTGACGGAGCGTATAATGCCCCTCGGTACTCATCCTTCCCATTATCTCTCCGAAAGTAACTACAGTAGCCATTCCTCACCTCAAAAACGGAACATCGTTCCACTTTTCATGAGGATATTACCACCGAGCAGGAGAGAGGGCAACAGAAAGCTACGCGGCAAGCATCACTCCGAGCGCTTTCCTGATCCGCTCAAGACGGCTACGCACCGTACGGGAAGGGAGGGAGAGACGCGATGCGATCTCCGCGATGGAAAGCTTCCTCTCCCCGAATACCCCGGCATACGCCTTGATGATGAACGCGTCCTCCGGATCCAGCCTGCCGATGGCCTTCTCAAGATCCCCCACCATCATCCCCTCGATGACCTCATCCTCATGCGATGCCGTTGCCACGATATCCCTAGGAAGGGCGTCAAGGGAGACCATCTCCTCGCGCTCCAGGCTGCGCTTTGCATTACGGAGGATAAGGGGAGAGAATCCCGTGCGCCTCATGAGATCGGCGTCATCGGGCGCATCGATGCCCTCCGCGGCGGCATCGGCATAGGCGCGGCGCAGTACCCTCGCCCTCTCAAGCGTTCCCTTCGGCTGGCGTATCATCCTCAGGTTATCGCTGACCTCCTTCCTGATGGCCATGTCTATGCCATTCCGGGCATATGGTATGAAGGCCGGCGACCTCTCTGGATCGAAGGAGGAGAGCGCTGACAGGAAGCCCAGTGCTGCACACTGCCTCAGGTCGTCCTCGACTCCCGATATCGGCCTTCCTATTATGGCGGCGTAGCGCCTTACCTCTCCTTCCATCAGCGGTTGAAAGCGCGTCAGCAGATCGTTCCTGCCCATACCTGCAAGCGCCGCTGGATCGATGATCCTCTCCATATCCATCCTCCTTGACGAGAGGATATGACGCGTACAAGGACATATGATGTCCTACTGAACAATCTGTGATTTTCTATATATTGCGCATCATTATGCATTTTGCTGCATATTACCCTGCAACCTTGCCAAGAGAGGCGGTTAGATGATAATCTCATGTAAATCAACACTAAAGATAAAGGAGAGAGAACAATGAAAAAGACACTTGCGGTCCTTCTTGCTCTTGTCATGCTTTCTGCGACGGCGTTCGCAGCGGCAGACTTCCATATCGGAATCGTGACGGGCACAGTCTCCCAGTCCGAGGATGACCTCCGCGGAGCCGAGGCCCTTATCGAGAAGTACGGTGCTGTTGCTGACGGTGGAATCATCCAGCACATGACCTACCCCGATAACTTCATGGATGAGTATGAGACGACTGTTTCCGTCATAGCAGGACTTGCTGATGATCCTCTTATGAAGGCTGTCATCGTCAACCAGGCTGTTCCTGGCACGGCTGAGGCGTTCATGAGGATCAAGGAAGTGAACCCTGATATCCTCTGCTTCGCTGGCGAGTCACACGAGGAGCCGTACATCATCTCCGATCGCGCGGACCTTGCGACCTCCAACGACTTCATCGCACGCGGCGTTCTTATGATCAAGACCGCCCACGACCTCGGATGCGAGACCTTCGTGCATATCTCCTTCCCTCGCCACCTCTCCATGGAGAAGATGTCGAGGAGAATGGCTATCATGAAGATGACCTGCGCATACTACGGCATGGACTTCCAGAGCGTTTCCGCTCCTGATCCGACCTCTGACGTAGGTATCGCGGGCGCACAGCAGTACATCCTCGAGAAGACCCCGGAGTGGATCGAGCAGTTCGGCGAGAATACTGCTTTCTTCTGCACGAACGATGCACACACCGAGCCGCTTCTCAAGCAGCTTATGACCTATGGCGGCTACTTCGTCGAGGCTGACCTCCCGTCACCGCTCATGGGCTATCCTGGCGCTCTCGGAATCGACCTCTCCGCAGAGGCTGGCGACTTCCCGGCAATCCTTGCCAAGGTCGAGAAGGCTGTCTGCGATCAGGGCGGCGCCGGTCGCTTCGGAACCTGGGCATACAGCTACGGCTACACCACCTCTGCCGCTCTTGGCGAGCTTGCTATCCAGGCTGTCCAGGCTGAGATGGCTGGCGAGGAGTTCGATGTCACGGATATCGACAACATCAGCGCGGCATTCGACGCTTACACGCCGGGCGCTTCCTGGAGCGGTTCCTATCTCGTAGACGCGACCTCCGGAGTCGAGTATCCTAACTTCGTCCTCGTATACCAGGATACCTATATCATGGGTGATCCGGGACGCTACATGGGCAACACGAACGTCTATATCCCAGATGAGGCGTTCTTCCTCACAGGACAGGAGAGCGATGCCGATCTTGCACAGATTGCAGCAGAAATCGTAATCGAATAAACTTCGATCTTCAGAGATAAAGGGGAGGGCTCCCTCCCCTTTTCTTCTTGATAAGGGGAAATGATGAGTGAAATGACGAAACCCTTGCTAGAGATGCGCAGTGTCAGCAAGGAGTACAATGGAAACCCGGTACTGAAGGATGTCAGCTTCACGCTAGGGCCCGGAGAGGTCCTAGGACTAGTCGGAGAGAACGGCGCGGGAAAAAGCACCCTGATGAACATTCTCTTCGGAATGGATGTCATACAGCAGACCGGCGGCTATGGCGGCGACGTCATTATCGATGGAAAGACCGTGAAGTTCGCGTCCCCCCTGGATGCGCTCAAGGCCGGAATAGGAATGGTGCATCAGGAGTTCTCCCTCCTTCCGGGCTTTACTGCAGCAGAAAACATACTCCTGAACAGAGAACCAGAGAATAAAAGCGTACTCTCCTTGGTATTCGGCAAGAGAGCAAACACTATAGACAGGGCAGAGCTTCAGAAGAAGGCGATCGATGCGATAACCAAGCTCGGCGTGCAGCTTGATCCGGATATGCTCGTCTCCGAGATGCCCGTAGGCCATAAGCAGTTCACAGAGATCTCAAGGGAAATATCTAAGAGCGCAATCAGGCTCCTCGTACTCGATGAGCCGACGGCAGTCCTCTCGGAAAAGGAAGCGGATATGCTTCTCAAGGCGATCCGCAACCTCTCCGCACATGGCATCGCCGTGATATTCATCACCCACCGCCTGCAGGAGATCCTTGACGTCTGCAACAAGGTCGTCGTCATGCGCGACGGCGTCATCGTCAAGGAGCTTAACGCGGCAGAGACCTCGATTCCAGAGATGGCGAAGCTGATGGTCGGGCGCGAGGTAAGCGCCTCCAGAAAGGCCGAGAACGAGGAAAGGAACATAGCAGATGAGACGGTCCTCTCGGTCCGCAACCTCTGGGTCGATATGCCCGGAGAGACCGTGAAGAACGTCAACCTCGATGTCCGTAAGGGCGAGATACTCGGTATCGGAGGACTCGCAGGACAGGGAAAGATCGGTATCCCGAACGGCATCATGGGACTCTACGCCGCCGGCGGCAGCATCAAGCTGAACGGCAAGGACATCCCGCTCAACGACCCTCGCGCGTGCCTTGATTCTTCGCTTGCGTTCGTATCAGAGGACAGAAGGGGCGTGGGGCTCCTTCTCGACGAGTCGCTTGAATGGAATATCTCATTCCCTGCGATGCAGATACAGGATAAGTTCCTCAAGACATACCTCAAGGGGCTGATCCATTGGCGCGACCAGGGCGCGATCCAGGCAGTCACCGAGAAGTACATAAAGATGCTCCAGATCAAGTGCACATCCTCGAAGCAGAAGGCGAAGGAGCTTTCAGGCGGCAACCAGCAGAAGATCTGCCTGGCGAAGGCGTTTGCCCTTGAGCCGAAGCTCCTCTTCGTCTCTGAGCCTACCCGTGGAATAGATATCGGCGCGAAGGCGCTCGTGCTTGAGGCCCTCAGGGAGTACAACAGGAAGAACGGAGTCACGATCGTCATGATCTCCTCCGAGCTTGAGGAGCTGAGGCAGATATGCGACAGGATCGCCATCATCACGGACGGCGCTGTATCCGGCATCCTTCCCGCCTCCACGCCTTCCGAGGACTTCGGCATGCTCATGGTCGGAAAGAGAAACAAGGAGGCGAACTGATGGAAAAGGTAAAGGAGCTTATTCAGACATTCGGACTGCCTAGGCTTATCATCGCGTGCTTCCTGCTGGCGCTCTTCATCATCGCGCCGTTCGCGGGACTGAGCGTGGGAGCCTCGCTCTCGGATACGCTCGGACGCTTCGGCATGAACTCGATAATGGTCCTAGCGATGGTACCGATGATCCACTCAGGCTGCGGCCTCAACTTCGGCCTTCCGCTGGGAATCATCGCAGGACTCCTGGGAGCGACGCTCTCGATAGAGACAGGAATACAGGGCCCAATGTCGTTCTTCCTGGCGATCCTCTACTCCACGCCGTTCGCGCTCATCCTCGGCTGGGGATACGGAAAGCTGCTGAACAAGGTCAAGGGAAGCGAGATGATGATCGCGACCTACGTGGGATTCTCCTCCGTCGCCTTCATGTCGATCATGTGGCTGCTCCTCCCCTACAGCTCACCTACCATGGTCTGGGGCTACACGGGAGAGGGACTGAGGACCACGATCTCCACGGAAGGCTTCTACTATCACATCCTCAAGGACTTCCTGCAGATCAATATCGGCAAGCTCTCTATCTCGCTCGGTGAGATCCTCTTCTTCGCCATCTTCGCGTTCATCATCTGGGCGTTCCTGCACACCAAGACGGGTACGGCGATGACGGCGGTAGGATCGAACCCGGTATTCGCAAGGGCAGCCGGCATCAACATCGACAGGCAGCGCACGCTCTCCGTCATCATGTCCACATGGCTCGGAGCGCTCGGCATCCTCTGCTACCAGCAGGGCTATGGATTCATCCAGCTCTATCAGGGACCGATGTACATGGCCATGCCCGCGGTCTCCGCGATCCTCATCGGAGGCGCGTCGGTGAACAAGGCCTCGATCACGAACGTGATAATCGGAACGATACTATATCAGGGAATAGTGACCATGACCCCATCGGTCATGAATAACCTGATCCACACGGATATGTCGGAGGTAATAAGGATCATCGTCTCCAACGGCATGATCCTCTACGCTCTGACGAGAAAGTCGGGGGCATCAAGATGAAGAAAGACTTTGACATAAAGAGATTCGCAGCGAACAACATCGTCCCGATCATCTTCATCGTTCTCTGCATAGTCTGTATCCCTATCGCAGGATACTCCGGGACATACCTCGTCTCGCAGATCATCGCAAGGCTAGGAAGGAACAGCATACTGGTGCTTTCTCTCCTGATTCCTATCATGGCAGGAATGGGACTGAACTTCGGAATGACGCTCGGAGCGATGGCGGGACAGATCGGGCTTATATTCATCACCGCATGGAACGTCGTGGGAATCCCAGGACTCCTGCTCGCGGCCATCATCGCGACGCCGATCGCGGCCCTTCTCGGCTGGTTCTGCGGCTCGATGCTCAATAAGGCGAAGGGACGTGAGATGATCACAAGCTACATGATCTCGTTCTTCATGAACGGCGTCTACCAGCTGGTGGTGCTTTACGGCATGGGCCCTGTCATTCCGCTCAGCAACTCAAGGGTAATACTTCCGAGAGGCTATGGCGTGAGGAACACGATAGACCTCATAAACGTGAGGCAGAGCATTGACAGCTTTATCGCGATAAAGATAGGGACCATCAGTATCCCAGTCCTTACCATCGCGCTTATTGCAATCGTGTGCGTCGTCATAATCTGGCTCAAGAAGACCAAGCTCGGACAGGATATGAGGGCAGTCGGACAGGATCTTGAGGTCTCCAGGGAGGCGGGCATCAAGGTCGAGAGGACGAGGATCCTCGCGATCGTGATCTCATCGATCTTCGCAGCGTACGGCATGATCATCTACCTCTCGAACATGGGAACGCTCAACACGTATAACTCCCATTCGCAGATCGGCATGTTCAGCATCGCGGCCATCCTCGTAGGAGGCGCTACGGTATCGAAGGCGAATATCGGAAACGTGTTCCTCGGCATCATCCTCTTCCACCTGATGTTCATCCTCACCCCGCAGGCGGGAAAGAACCTCGTGGGACAGGCGCAGATCGGAGAGTTCTTCCGCGTATTCGTATCCTACGGAGTCATCACGCTCGCGCTCGTGCTGTATGAGATCAGGACAAGGCGTGAGAAGGCAGAGAAGGCGAAGAACCTCGCCCTTATGCAGGAGGTACAGGCATGAACAGGATAAAGAGCATATTCACACCGGCCTTCTTCGTGAGGGTCGCGGTAATCGTACTCATCATCCTCCTTGCTGTGTTCCTTTACCACTACGGTAAGCAGCACACGGTCTATGTCGACAACAGGATGATAAAGATCGGCGATGAGTCATACAGGCCGCTAAGCCGCGCCGAGGTCTCAATAGACGGCATGGAGAGCCAAACATATAGGCAGAGGACCAGGCGCGAGGAGACGGTGGTAAGGCAGAAGCACACGATCCGCATCGAAAGCGGGGATGACGTCTATGAAGGCGAGTTCACGCTCCCGGTGAATCAGGATGCCGTAGTGCTTTCACTGCCGGCCTTCGTGGCAGGACTGGGCCAGGACCAGTACCTCTCCGAGTTCGTGCCGATGGCGCAGCAGCTCGGGCTTGGCGGCGGCGGAGCAGCCGAGGAAAGCGCCGAGGAGGCGACGGCAGCCGGAGATGACATGTTCGGTGATATGACCATGGAATTCTAAGGTCCAGGTCGCCGTAAGGGGCTGTCGCATAAATCGTTTTTGAGAATCGGCAGTACCCATCAATTGACTACAGAGCAGGACTTCGGTCCTGCTTTGTACATAAAAACAGCAGAAGAGGGGCAGGATCCGGCCATCCGGGACAGAATATCCCCTAGAACAGCATCGGAATAAAATATGCATTAGGATCAGCTGGACTGTTGTTCTATCCTGAACCAGAAAAGAGTGCCGGCCCGGCCGTTCGCAAGCCGCGCAGAATACCTGAGGGTATTGCCGGCCATGCATAGGATCATCCATTCAGTCTCTATGTTCCTGATCCCATGCGTACGGAACCTGCGGTAGCCGAATGCGGCCTTGAGAAGCGAGAAGGAACCCTCTGCCTGTATGCTCCTGTTTATCCTTATCTCTATCCCCTCATCGCTGGTTATCAATGCCTCGCTCTTCCTCCTGTACCTCTCGGCCTCGATGTCTATCGTGAGCCGCTTGTAATCATGCCTTGCAGCCTGGGAGCGCATGCACTGCTTCCTCAATGGGCCGCTCCTGCACCCTCTCCGTGCCTCATACACCTGGCCCTTGGGCGTATCATGCACATGGCAGAGCTTATGCCCTCTCATGCAGGTGAATGTGTCAGTATCCTCATCATATTCATAATTGCATTTCAATGAGGGATTCCGCTTGTTATTCCTCTTCTTGTTCTCCTCATGGTACTGCGGCTTGATGTATGCCTTCTTCCCATGCTCCTCAAGCCATCTGTAGTTCTCCCTTATGTCATAGCCCGAATCCGCGCAGTATGAATCATAGGAGAACCCTTCCTCCTCAAGCCTCTCGAGCATCGGTATCATCGTGCGGTAGTCAGTGCGGTCCATGAATGCACCGCAGGCGATCACATAGCCGTTCTGGACAAGGTTCTGCATATTGTATGCCGCCTTGAGCTGCCCGTTCCTCATGTGGCCTTCCTTCATCCTCATGAATGTCGCATACTCATCGGTCCTGGAAAGGCTCCTTCTTCCGGTTCCCTTCATATTCCGTATCCATGAGATGTAATCCGTTATCTTCTGCTTCT
>CASFZR010000045.1 GCA_949299185.1 uncultured Spirochaetales bacterium | reverse complement strand
GAGCCGCAGATGCCCACCGAATGAACCTTCAGCAGCGCCATCCCCTTCTTCCATTCCGGCTTCGCGATATCCTCAAGCACCACATCATATGGCTTATTCAGCTTTATTGCCTTCATAACATCAACTCCTATCAGAATCTAACCTTATATGTCCGTATCTCATATGGCCTGAGAGAGACCTTGAGATCATTTCCATCACAGGCAACCTGCTTCTCGTTACCCTCTAGCATATCGCACAGGGCGACATAGGAAGGCGCGGAGGAGAAGCGGATAGTACCATCAGAATGGCTGTTGGAGGACTCATAGAGCCTCACGATATAGCCATCACCGCTCTCGGCCTTCTTCAGCGTATCGATGATGATGCTGCTGTTATCGATACCCACGAACGAGGCGCTCGCGGGAAGCGATCCATCATGACCCGTGCTGTACACGGCCTCCATCGGGTTGTTGAGCGCGTAGGCGGCGTTAACCGTCCTGCCCTCTGCCCAGCCGCCCTCGTGGGGGTAGATGCTGTACACGAAGCGATGATGTCCCTTATCGGCGTTCTCGTTAGGATAGATGCCGCTCTTGAGGAGCGTGATGCGCATCTCGCCGTTGTGGATATCATAGCCGTACTTGCAGTCATTCATCAGGGAGACGCCATAGCCTGTCTCCGAGAGGTCGGCCCACTTGTGGGCGCAGGTCTCGAACTTGGCCACGTCCCAGCTGGTATTGAAGTGGGTATTCCTCTCCACCGAGCCGAACTGGATCTCGTAGCTTGCGCGTGAGGAGTTCACATCGACAGGGAAGGCTGCCTTGAGAAGGATCTCCTGCTCATGCCAGTCTATCTCGGTATCGAAATCGACGCGCGGGATATCCGCATAGATCCTGATGGTCTGCTCGATCGTGGAGTTCAGATACCTGCGTACGATCTTCACGGCTCCCATCACAGGACCATCCTCGGTCACGGCGATCGACTCGACATCATCGACTTCCCACTTCTTCTCCTTGTAGTAGATGTCGATATCCCAGCAGTTGTACTCCATCGGCTTATCCTCGTAGGACTCGATGACATTCGCCCTCCTGCCCTGCGTTATGATATTCCGTCCGATCCTCTTGTCAACGAATGACGTGATCGTGCCATCCTTGCCGAGCTTGATCCTGAAGTACCTGTTCTCAAGGAGCGTGGTGCTGACCTTCATGCCACGCTTCTTCGGACATTCCTTATCCACGACGGAGAACGCGGTATAGCCGTACTGCGGCACATCGGAGACGTAGAAGGCCTTTCTGCCATCGGAGAGCGTCTGCACGGGATAGACCTTGGAGCCGTTCCTCAACGCGCCCTTAAGCTCAGGATAGTCACCGATGACCAGCGATGAGGTGAACGCGCTGTTCGGATTGAAGACGACGACGCTATCGCCGGAAAGGCCCATGTCCGCCACGAGAGCGGAGACCGCTTCTGCCTTCATGGCCCCGCCTGACTTCTCAAGCGCCTCATACTGCTTCCAGGAATCCTCATACACAGGTCCGATCGCGGAGCCCGGGATGATATCGTGGAACTGGTTGAGAAGGATCACCTTCCAATCCTCATTGATCCTCTCCTGAGGATAGGCATGGCCAGTAGCAAGCTCACAGATGGATGAAAGCGCCTCGACATCATGATAGAGGAACTCCGTCTTCCTGTTATACCTCTTGTTCCTCGCGATGGATGTATAGGTTCCGCGATGGAACTCAAGGTAAAGCTCTCCGACCCACGTCGGCACCTTCTTGCCCTTTATGCGCTTCTCCAGCTCATGGAAGTAAGGACCGGCGAAGCCCTGCTTGAGATGAGGCACGCCTGGAAGGTCCTTAAGCCTCTCAGCGTTCTCAAGCATCGTCTGATCGGGACCGCCGCCTCCGTCGCCATAGCCGAATGCGAAGAGAAGATCGTTGTTTATATCCTTCTCCTTGTAGGTATCCCAGCTATGGATGACGGTCTCTGCGCAGATCTCGCCGTTATAGGTCTTCTTATACGGCAGCGAGTTCCTAGCCCCAGGGCCTGCCGCGATCGGGGTAGTCATGAAGTGCGTAAGCACCTTCGAACCATCGATGCCCTGGAGATAGAAGGTATCCATCGGCAGCCTGTTAAACTGGTTCCAGCTGATCTTCGTCGTCATGAAGTACCTGATGCCGCAGCCATTGAGGATCTGAGGCATCGCGGCGCTATAGCCGAAGACGTCAGGAAGCCAGAGTATCTCGTTATCGACGCCGAACTCATCATGGAAGAACCGCTTGCCGACGAGGAACTGGCGGATCATGGACTCACCGGAGATGAGGTTGCAGTCTGCCTCGACCCACATGCCACCCTCCGGCTCCAGGCGTCCTTCAGCGACCCTCTTCTTCACCCTCTCGTAAAGCTCGGGATAGTTCTTCTTCGTGTAGTCATAGACCTGCGGCTGGCTCTGGATGAACCTGAAGTCAGGATACTCACCCATCAGGCGGTCGACAGTGGCAAAGGCCCTCGCCCCCTTCTCCTTCGTCTGCATCAGCCTCCACAGCCAGGCCACATCGAGATGGCTATGGCCGATGGCGGTGACGGTAACTGCAGAGGAGGAGCGCATCTTGTCGTATACGGTCTTGCGCAGCTCTTCATCAGCCTTCACGACGGAGGCGCGGAACGCATCGGATCCGGGGATCCTGAAATCTACGAGATTGACCGACGCGTTCACATGATCGCGCATCTCGATGATCTCCGGCGCATCAGGTGTCGAGGAGAACTCCACGGCCTCAAACGCGTTCTTGAGATCATAGTAATATCTCTTCACATCATCATCGATGACCACGAGCGCACATTCGATGACAGGGCGGCGCACGTTATAGCCGGAGAAGCCCAGAAGCGCGAGGCTATGGCGCTCACCGGCCTTCGCCTTATCCGCGATCCTGATGTAATGATGGAAGATGTCCATACCGCCCACGAGGCGTCCATCTATATATGTCGAATACTCGGCGCTCACCTTCCATGCGATATCCCCAGGGGTGTTCACATAGAGATCGACATGACTACCCTCCCAGGACTCAGGCACCGTTATCTCCGTCCTGAACCACTGATACTGAGCAAAGCCGCCCCACTGGTCGCTGTCCTTGGCCTTGTGCCAGGAGGAATCGATCTCAGCCTCATAGCCATCAAGATCGTTTCCCGGCCTGACCATGAACTCGGTGATCGGAAGCGTCTCCTTGACTATATACCTTCCGATCTCATCGACACGGCGCTTGAGCTTCTCATTGAAAAAAAACATTCAGCAAACTCCTTATTATTCCTTAACGGCTCCAGCTGTGAGCGCAGATACTATGAACCTCTGCAGGAAGACGAAGATCAGGACCGTCGGAAGGATTCCGATGATACAGCCCGCGGCAAGCAGGTGCGTCGAGATCGTGTCGCCGGTACTCTGCAGATTCACGAGTCCTACGCTTATCGGGAACATATTAGGCCTGTTAAGAAGGATATACGGTACGATGTACTGAGCCCAGCTACGTACGAATATCAGTATGACGACAGACACGATGCCCGGCATGATAAGCGGGATGAGAAGCTTGATCAGGACCTGCAGGCGAGAGCAGCCATCTATGATACCAGCCTCATCGATCGTGTACGGAATCGTATCCATATAACCCTTGAGCGTCCAGCCCGCGAACGGGATGTTGAGCGCTATGTAGACCAGCACGGTGGCCCAGTAGTTATTCAGCAGCCCCAGCGAGCTGAAGAACATATAGAGAGGGATGGCTATGATCAGAGGCGAGATCATCTGGAAGATCAGGACTCCGAAGAGCATTCCGTTCTTCCCCTTGAAGTTGAAGCGGGAGAAGCCATATGCGCCTGGGATGATCAGGAGCATGCAGCCGATGATCGTTCCGCCCACGAAGAGGAATGAGTTGCGGATATACATAAAGATGTTCTGCTGCCACAGCACCTGGGTGTAGTTCGCAAGAGAGAACTGGTCCGGAAGGAGGCGTGGTGGGACCTCGAACAGCTCAGGGACGCTCTTGAACGAGAGCGAGAGGACCCATACGAGCGGACCGAGGAAGAATATCGTGAGAACGATGAAGAACGCCAGGAGCAGGGCCTTCATCGCAAGGATCTGTCTTGTTTTTGACTTTGCCATATCTACCTCCTCAACCCTTGTTCCTTCTATGAAGCACATAGAAGTAGACCGCCGCCATACAGGAGTTTATGAACAGGAGGATCGTGGCGTACACGCTTCCCCTTCCCAGGTTCATCTGGCCGGAGAAGATCTGGTTGTACGATGTCATGGCCAGGACCTCCGTAGCCCTTCCCGGGCCTCCATTCGTAAGCGATATGATCATATCGAAGGTATTGAACGTGTTGATCGTGTTGAGGATGATGTTCGTCGAGATGACGGAGAAGATAGTCGGAAGGATTATCTTCCACAGCCTCTGCAGGCTATTGGCACCATCGATGCTTGATGCCTCTATGATATCCCGTGGGATCGTCTTGAGCCCGGCATACGTAAGTATCATGCTCTGCGCGGTTCCCCTCCAGATGTTGGCGATGATCGTCGAGGTGAGGGCCGTGTCGGGATCGGTGAGGAAGTGGACATCGGGAAGTCCGAGGACATCGAAGATGTATATCAGGATTCCCGTGCCGGTCTCCGTGTAGAGGAAGTTCCATACGACACCTACGATTACCCCCGGGATGGCCCAGGAAAGAAGGCAGATGACGCGGATGAACACCGATCCATGGAAATTGATCTGCTCCCCCTTATCCACGGCAAGCGCGATGACAAGGCCGAGGAGCGTCTGGAAGACGACGGAGAAGAATACGAAGATAAACGTGTTCTTCAGGATGACATATGTCTCAGGGTTCGTCAGCACCTGGGCATATGACCTAAGCGTATATGAATATGTAGGCCTCAGAAGACTTGCATTCGTGAAGCTGTATACGATGACCTGGACGGTAGGAACGATGAACAGCGCCACTAGTACTATCACCATAGGAGCAAGCCAGGGGGCAGGCCCCTGGCATAGCTTATGGAGAAATGTCTTGTTATTGGAGGTTCTACCTATGACATTCCTACCCATAAGAGATTCTCCTTACATCTGCTGGTTCACGTTAGCGATGATGGAATCAACAGCCTCAGCAGGGGTCTGCGTTCCGGTAATGACGTTACCAAGAGCGACCTGAGCCTCGGTGCTGATGACATTGTAGATCTCAACCGCAGGACGGGTGCTTGCAGTCTCGAGGATCTGAGCGATGTATGCGAAGTATGGATCGTTCGCGATGAACTCGAACTCCTCGAACTGATGCTGCTGGCAAGGAAGCACGCCCTCAGCCTGGGTATAGGTCTTAGCCGCCTCGTCACTGCTGTAGAGGGAGATGGCAAGATCTGCCGCAAGGCGCCTGTGGAGGTCGTCGTTGGAGAAGACCATGTTGGTCCAGCCACCGGCGGAGCAGGTGCTTGTCTGACCCTCTTCCATGACAGGCGTAGGAGCGATGCCCCAAAGCTCATCGAACTGATCTCCGATAAGAGCCCTCATCTGGTTGACGTTTGAGGTGTTGGCCAGGAACATGGCGACATTTCCTGCAGCCGCATCGCCGAGCATGTTCGCATCACGTGCATAGTTGATGACAGAGGTCGGGGAGACACCCTCGTCGATCGTCCTCTTGACGAACTCATAGAGGTTGATGAGGTAGGTCTTGTTCGGCTCTTCGTCAATAGCCATCGTGCCATCCTCGTTGGTGAGTACACCACCCTGGCACCAGTAGAGGCCCCAGAGGTTGTTCACGGAACCCTCGCCTCTTCCGCCTACGTAGATGAAGCCGGTCATGCCCTGCTCCTCAGCCTTCTTTCCAGCCTCGATAAGCTCATCCACGGTCGTAGGAGGCGTATCGATGACGTCCTTCCTGTAGTAGAGGACACGAGCATCGGTGGTATACCAGAGAGCCCTAAGCTCATCTCCGACCATCACCTGATCCTTGATGTACTGGAAGTAGTCATTGTAATCAAGGCCCATCTCGGTCGCGACATCGGAGATGTCCTTAGCATAGTCGAGATAGAGAGGCATCATGAAGGAATCGACAGCGGCGAGGTCAGGGGCGTTGCCCTGTGCGGCCTGAAGGCGGAGACGCGTCATGCTGTCATTGATGTTGCTGGTCGTTCCGAGAACCGAGATCTTCACGTTCGGATGAGCCTCGATCCATGCGGTAAGCTTCGCAGTCAGATCCTCAACGACACCAGGAACGGTGGAGGTAAGGGACTGAGACGGGTTCGGCTGCCATGTAAGCTCGATCTCCGCATTTGGGTAACCGATCTCCTGAGCAGTAAGGACCATCTCCCCGCCTGGGTGCTTTGTCACGACGGACATATCGACAGCCTCAGAAGAGGAAGCGGACTCGGAAGAGCCGCGAGCGAATACGGAAACAGCCGCGAGAAGCATCATAAGAACAATCAAAAACTTCTTCATCGTTAATCTCCTTTTAGAATTATGGGCAGATTCACGCCCTACCCTATCAGGTATCCATCCATTATTCTGATTTGTAAAGAAAAAACTTTATTAAACTGAAAAATTTGATTTAATCATAATACATACCATAATATTATGATAAGTTTCTCGATTTAATTACAGAAAAACTGTTCCCTTATATAGAATATATGGTATCCTTTCCCAAGAAAAGGAGCAGTAAGGGATGCCAAAGAAGGTGCTTTCCTCCGCATGCAGGGCAATAACGACGGATATAAAGAACAACTACGAGCCGGGAGACCGCTACCTCACGATCAAGGAGATAGCGGAGAAGTTCGGCATAAGCATACAGACGGCGCAGAAGGCCGTGACGAACCTGGCCATAGACGGCGTCATCACCCCGCGCCCGAAGGTCGGCATCATCGTGAACATCCAGCCAGAGCATAGGGAGGACCTTTCGGACAAGAAGATCATCGTGATATCCAACAAGCAGGATGGGCACTTCTATTCCAGCGTCTATGAAGGCGTTAAATACAATGTGGAGAAATATGGCGTGAAGACGGAGTTCCTGCTCAATACATACGAGGACACCTCCTCCCTTGGATTCGGGGAGTTCCTTGTATCGCTCGATACCGATGGCATCATCGCGCTCTCGTTCTTCAACTCCGCGCTCCCCTTCTACCACTGCATGAGGGAGGGCCGGGATATAATATCCGACACGATACTGGACAACCTTCCCACGCTTCCATGCGTGCAGACGGCGAACTACCAGCACTCCTACGAGGCAGGGCTGAAGTTCGCGGCGAGGGAATGCCGGCACATATTCGTATTAGGCAACTACCAGAAGGATAACCCGCGCTTCCGCGGAATCAGCGACGCGCTTGGCAAGAGGGGCACGGATATATCCTATCTCTGCCTCTCCTACCCCAGCACGATAGGACTGCTTGCAGACACGATACACGGGGACACCAGCCAGTTCGGCTTCTTCATAACCGACTTCGCGGCGGAGTACATGTTCGCCTCGATCTGCATCACCGAGGGCTGCTTTCCGGAGAACGTCCTTGCATATGACGCGGAGGACGAGCTGTTCCGCTTCAAGGGACTCAGGAAGCCGATAGAGACCGTCGCCCCGTCATTCAAGCAGCTGGGAATCGCCCTCAGCGATACCCTGATCATGAAATGGCGGACAGGAAGCTTCCCTCAGCCGCTGCAGAAGAAGATCTAGGGAAGTGCAACGGCCCTCCCTTCCATGCTATACTCCAGCCATGGCAAGGGAACGCACGATCACAGCCCGCTTCTCCTCAGAGAGAAGATACTTCGAGAATACCATCGGCAAGGAGTTCGACTTCACGTCCTCTACTGGCCCTTATGAATACCTGCTAGGAGCGCTCTCCGGATGCTTCTACGGCACGCTCGCCTCATTTCCCAGGGAATCTGGATGGAAGGAGATGGAGATAAGGGTCACAGGACGCAAGCGGGAGGAGGTTCCCACCACGCTCCGCCATACCGTGCTGGACATAACGGTATACGGCGCGGAGGACGAGGAAGAGGTCAGGGCTCTCATAGGAAGGGCCTCTGAGGAGTGTTCGATCTTCGCCACCATCAGCAAGGTCAGCATGATGGAAGTGAATACGTCATTCAGGTCATGATAACGCAGGAAGAAAGGATAGATATATTCGAAGGCTTCAGGAAAGGCATGAACGCCTTTCTCTCATCAGAGCAGATCCCGGAGGGTATGAGGCGGCGCAAGAGCAGCATCGCCCACCGCATAGCCTCATGCCTTGCCATGCAGTTCCCTGGCTATCATGTGGATATAGATACGGATGGTGCGGACATCCTCGTATGGAACGGCGAGGAGATCCTCATGGCGCTCTTCTGGGGAGAGATGTACCTCACGGGAAAGGAGCGCAGCAGGGCGATGGAGTTCCACAGGACGCGCCAGCCGGGGCTCACGCTCGGCTTCACGCTCCTCCCTGACAGGGCATGGCTCCTGGTATACCGGTTCGAGACGGATTACGTGGAGTATCTGCACATAGACAAGGAGAGCTTCTCTGATGAGGTACTGAAGCAGTGCTTCATCGACGATGCCGACGAGGGGCAGCTGAAGCTGTCGCTGCGCAAGAAGAGGATGAGGAAGCTCAGCGCTTCAGAGGATCTATGACGCGTCCCTCTCCGATGAGCTTGTAGACAGCCCTCTTCTGGGCATCCTCACAGCCGTTCCAGGGCTTATCCTTATTCTCGCTCTTATACTTCTGCGTCATCCACCAGTCATCGTGCTGCACGCGGTCGAGGTTCCTTCTCAGAAGGGAAAAGAGAAGATGGCCATACTCCACGAGATCATCCCCGGAAAGGGCTTCCTTAGCCATCCGATAGAGGTCCTTGGTATGATGGAGGCAGAAGCCCTTGGATTCCTCGAGGGCCTTGCGGAACTCCGCATCCTCCTTCCATAAGGCAGCCACGGTATAGCAGTAGCGCACAAGGCGTTCCTCCATCCTCGTGCAGATCAGGCAGCCCTTCTCCCTCTCATCGACGCTCTCGAAGAACGATGAGACGGCCTTATCGAGACGGCGGGGGCTCCCTGCATCCTGTATACGCTCGAGATCGCGCTGGAATATCCTCTTGCTCTCCTCATAATAGGTATCCATCACGAGCGCGAGGGACTGGGGCTTGCCCCCCTCCGCCAGAAGCTGGAAGTGATGGGGGCAGAAGCCATCGCGATTGGTCTCGACGCGTATCTCAGGCGTCATGACGGCAGATGAGAGATAGTATCTCACACCATCCTCCTCCGCCTTCTTCATCAGCGTGCAGATGAAGCACTCGCTTCCCTCCTTCACGCCGTCCCATACGGGAATCGTCTCAAGCTGTATCTTCACCTGATAAGTCCCTCTGCCATTGCCGCCGCGTTCTCTGCGGTGAAGCCGAACGCCGAGGCAAGGTACTTCAGATTGCCGACCTCTCCGAACCTGTCTCCGACACAGAGGAAATCCATCCTGACGGGATTGGTCCTGGCAAGGTAGGCCGCGATCATCTCCCCGATGCCGCCCGCGTAGCGCCCGTTCTCCATCACGAGGATATGGCCGCAGCGGCTGGCTACCTTATCGATGAGATCGGTATCGAGAGGGCGAATCGTATGGAGATCGATCACGGTGGCATCTATGCCCTTCGCCTTGAGGATATCGCGGGCACCGAGGGCCGCATCCACCATCACCGCTCCTGTGGCTATGAGCGCCACGTCCTTTCCATCCGCAAGCTCTACGCCCTTTCCGAGGATGATCCTATCGTCCGGCGAATAGCGGTTGGACGTTCCCTTCCTCGGTATCCTCATATAGGAGGAGGTCCCGTTCTCATAGAGCTGGATCGTAAGATCGTAGAGCGACTGCGCATCTGAGGGCTCAACGATCGTGAATCCTGGGATCTGCCTCATCAGGGCTATGTCCTCGAATGGCATATGGGTTCCGCCGTTATACTGCGCCACGATGCCGGGGTCTGATCCGATCACATGGACGCACTGCTTCGTATAGCCGATCGATATGAAGAGCTGGTCATACGCGCGACGGGTAGCGAAGCATCCGAAGGTATGGATGAAGGGCCTGAGGCCAGCACTTGCCATGCCTGCGGCGACTCCTGCCATGTTGGCCTCCGCGATACCGACGTTGAACACCCTCTCTGGATAGGCCTTCTTAAACGATGTGGAACCGATGCATGATGAGACATCGGCATCAAGGAAGACGACCTCCGGATGCTCTGACGCGAGGTCAAGGACGGCTGCCATGAAGGCATCCCTGTAATTCGCCATCTCACGAACGTCTCTCATGCTCTGCCCTCCCTTTCCTTGAGCGCCTTGATGGCCTCTTCCGCACCTTCCTTGGAGATAGACATGGAATGATTGTTCTTCTCCTTCTCGCCGGGGATGTACCCATAGCTCTTGATAGTATTCATGATGATCATATGGGGCTTACCATGGCACTGCTTCGCCTTCTCGATCGCGCTCTCTATCTGAGAGAAGTCGTGCCCATCTATCTCCTGCACGTCCCAGCCGAAGCTCTCCCATCTGCCGACCGTATCGAATGAGGGTATTATGTCCTCGACATATCCATCGAGCTGCCTGCCGTTCTTGTCGAGGAAGGCGAAGAGGTTGTCCGTCCCCCACGCGCCAGCAGCCTCCGCAGCCTCATAGATCTGTCCTTCCTGGGCCTCGCCATCTCCGATGATGGTGAACGTGCGGGCCTTCATCCCCCTCAACTTCTGCGCGGTGGCTATGCCGAGCGCAGCGGAGAAGCCCTGGCCGAGAGAACCTGCGGTGAAGTCTATGCCGGGCGTCTTGAGCATATCGCAATGGGAGGGAAGCATCGTCCCGCCCTGATTGAGCGTCTCAAGCACGGCCTCGGGGAAGAATCCCTTATACGCCAGCGTGGCATACACGGCAGGGCCGGAATGTCCCTTGGAGACGACAAGGCGGTCCCTGTCCTCCTTCTTCGGATCGGCCGGATCGACATCCATCTCATGGAAATAGAGATACGAAAGCAACTCGACGATAGACATGCTGCCTCCGATATGACCGGAGCCGAAGGAAGCGATCTCGCAGATCGTGCGGCATCTGATCTCAAAGGCGGCATCCTTCAGGCGCTGAAGAAGCTCACTGTTCATAAACCTCAATACTCCTCATCTCATCAGGGCAATCGCGGCCCTGTCTCTCTCATTTATATCATCGACGTCGATGATCCTCGATAGGAACGTAAGGTGCGCACACTGCTCAAGGCATTCCAGCCTGTCGAATGACGATAGGAGATCCTTCCCGACAGCAAGCGCTCCATGGTTCTGCAGCAGCAGCGCGTCATGATCCACGATATGCTCTGCTACGGCCTCGGCAAGCGCCTTCGACCCCATCTGCCGGTAAGGAACGACCGGAACATCTCCCAGAAGGTAGTAATCCTCCGCGATGATCGCGCTCCTGAGCGGCTCGGACGATGCGGAGAACAGGCAGGAGAAGAGAGGATGTGAATGTGCCACCGCTCCGACATCAGGGCGGCGGAGATATATAAGGCGATGCATCTCAGTCTCTATGCTGAGCCTCTTATCAGGAGTAAGGTTCTCCCCTGTCGATATATCGACCTCCGCGATATCCTCAGCAGTCAATGAGGCCTTGTCCTTGCCAGATGGCGTTATGAGCATCAGCGATCCGGCACGAAGGCTCAGGTTACCGCCGGTAGCCGTGGTAAGCCCTCTGTCATATATCCGCCTCATGAAGGAGGCGACCTCTGCCTTCCTCTCTTCCATCTCCATACATGAGAGTCTAGCACAGTGCGGCGGTTTAGGCATCCATCTGCATAAGGGGCATGGAGGTTGCTTACGAATGGTGTGAACAATATAATGACCGGAGTTAGGAGATTTAGCTTTATGAGAATGTCCAGGATGTTTTCGAAGACCCTCAGGGAAGCCCCGAACGGAGCAGACACCAAAGGATATGAGTATCTGCTGAGGGCTGGATATATAAGGCAGATGGGAGCGGGGATCTTCTCACTCCTTCCGCTTGGCTATAGGGCGACCGAGAAGATCAAGGCGATCATCCGCTCGGAGATGGAGGCAATAGGCGCCGAGGAGATGGAGATGCCGGTCGTCAATCCTGCCGACATCTGGAAGGAGACCGGCAGGTACTACTCCATCGATAAGGAGATGAGCCGCTTCAAGGACCGCAATAACCGCGACATGGTACTGGCGATGACGCACGAGGAAGCCGTTACGGACATCGCACGCGGAGAGGTTGACTCATATAAGAGACTGCCAAGGCTGGTCTATCAGATACAGACGAAGTGGCGCGACGACCCCAGGCCGAGGGCAGGACTGATAAGGGTACGCGAGTTCACGATGCTCGACTCCTACTCCTTCGACAAGGACGCGGAGGGACTGGACAAGGTCTACAAGGACCACTACAAGGCATATTTCCGCATCTTCTCGCGCTGCGGGCTTCCTTCGATCGCGGTCGGTGCTGACTCAGGCATGATGGGCGGCAAGATCTCCCACGAGTACATGTACCTCTCCCCCATCGGCGAGGACACGATCATATACTGCCCGGAGTGCGGCTACACGGCGAACAGGCAGATAGCGAAGTTCAGGAAGGAGTACTTCCCCGAGGAGATGAAGGCGATCGAGAAGAAGGCGACGCCGGAGTCCAAGACCATCGAGGCGCTTGCCGAATACCTCGGGATAGATCCCCGCAAGACCGCTAAGTGCGTCTTCATGGTCGGTTCCTTCATCAATGATAAGAACGGCGAGGAGGAAGACAAGCTCATCGTCGCGCTCGTCCGCGGAGACCTCGAGGTAGAGGAATCGAAGCTCTCCAACGCCGTAAGGGCCAATGCCCTGCGCCCCGCGCATGAGGAGGAGATCGAGGCCTGCGGCATGGTTCCCGGCTACGCCTCTCCTATCGGGGCGAAGGGAGACTTCATCTGCGTCGTCGATGAGACGGTCGCCAATTCGAATAACCTCGTGGCTGGTGCCAATGAGGCCGGCTACCACTACCTCAACACCAACTTCGGCCGCGACTATAACGGCACCGTCGCGGATATCGCATCGGCGCGCGATGGCTTCGCCTGCCCTGTCTGCGGCAAGCCCCTCAAGGCCTCCAAAGGCGTGGAGATCGGCAACATCTTCCAGCTCGGCACACGCTACTCCGAGGCGATGAACTGCACCTATCAGGATGAGAACGGCAAGCAGGTTCCTGTCGTCATGGGTTCCTATGGTATCGGAGTTGGGCGCCTTCTCGCCTGCCTTGCGGAGGAGTACAACGACGAAGGAGGCCTCAAGCTCCCGGTATCGGTAGCGCCGTATCAGGTGCATCTGGTATCTCTGGTGAAGGAAACGGAGATCGCTGATAAGATCTATGAGGATCTGCAGAAGGCCGGCATCGAGGTACTCTACGATGACCGCAAGGAGACGGCAGGAGTCAAGTTCGCTGACGCGGACCTCATCGGAATACCGCTGAGGATAACCCTAGGCAACAGGAGCCTCAAGGAAGGAAAGGTAGAGGTGAAGATCCGCGAGACCGGAGAGACCACGTCATTCCTCCTGGAGGATATCGCGGAGGAGATCAAGGCCGAGATCGCGAGAGAGCAGGCCGAGATCGACAGGAACATCGTCAACAAGACGCTTGACTGATAAGTCAGGCTACTATGCCAAGGCTATCAAAATCAGTAATAGACTGAGGATGATAGCCTTTTTATTTGAGCCCGTAAGTCAAGAGGAACAATAAAGGAAGATTTCCAGCATTGGATTATTGACAAAAGGCCATGAAGAAACGAACCTTTGGATACAAGGTTCTGAAAGGAATCTGAAGATGTGAGCGCTCTTGTGTTACTGTGGTAGGTAAGGGACGAGAGCGCTTAGTTTATATCCAGTCAGCTTCTGCTTCAGCTTCTCAAAGCCATCCTCCTTTGCTGCGCAGTAGATGTCATCGTGATGAAGGAGTGCAAGCCCTATCCTGAGCATATGGTTTGCCACTGCCACTGCAACCTTGCCATGATAGATGAGAGCCTTCTTCTTGCGATAGGCGAACCTTGAGAGCGGGCATGATGGATTGTATTGATGGGTAATGATCGTGCCTGCACCCTGGATGATGTTGCGCCGTATCACCCGGCAGCCCA